>JANWKZ010000209.1 GCA_025451115.1 Bacteroidia bacterium
CAGGACGAGTGTTCATTGCACCTGTGAATATGAATGACGGGGATATTAAGATAAAAGTGACCGACCTAAACGGAAGGACCCTGCTTGAAGAAACCCATAAACTGAACGGAGGAATTACCGATATTGGTATGGAAGAGGCCAGGAACGGGATCTATTTTGTGCAGATCATCAATACGCAGACCGGCGAGATGCTGGTGAAGAAACTGATCCTTCAGAAATAAAACACGTACCATTAGTTTAAACACCCGCCCAACAGGCGGGTGTTTTTTTGTGCCAAAAATTGAGTGCACGGTTTTAGCAGACATTAATTATAGCGTAAGATTGTAGTCACTAAATAGCGGGTGCCGAAAAGCTCATAGAGTAGGCTATCAAAATCAAGTAAAATGAAAGCAAGAATAATCCTCTCAATTAGCCTTATTTCAGCTGTAAGTATGTTCTCGCAGCCGGTGGCCAATCAAATAACGAAGTATTTGAACACGTCAGGAACCTTTACCAATTCTTCGATATTTGATAACTCTTCTTTCATAGGAATCGGCGGTAGTTCTGCATTGAGTGGTGAATATGTAGGAATACAAAAAGCCTGGAATGGATGGACAGCTCTAAGGATATACAACTCTCAGTCTGGAACGGCGGCAAGCTCAAGTTTTGCAGCTACGGCTGCGGGTGGGGTTGGCGTTAGTATGACAGCCTATAATACAAGTTATACTTCTTCCGGAATATTTGAAGCAGGGGCTGGTGTATTGAGTGCAGGCGGTGCAGGTGGTATGAATATAGGTACAAATGCTAACTATCAGATGTCTTTATGGACTAATAATACAAAGAGAGTAACAGTTGATAATGCCGGATTGGTTGGTATTGCAGATGCAACCCCAACTTGCCGTTTGGATGTTACGGCTTCATCCCATTTTGCAGGGATGGTTTCGCAATTCAAAACGTCCTCGGATTATGCCATTTTTATGACCCTGGCAACTCCGGTAGGGAGTTATAATGCTTTGACTAAAGCAAATGATAACGGAATATTTTTCGACAACGGTACTTCGGGGAACTCACCCGCTAATGGACTTGTTATAGCACCCTGGAACCATGATGCTAATGGAGTGGGGATTAGAATCGATGGCGCAACAGGCAATGTGGGTATTGGAACCAACAATGCAACCGCTACACTTACAGTTAAAGGTAACGCGCTTATCGGAGATCCGGCCTCTGTAACATTGCCAACCGGATATAAATTGTATGTGCAAAGTGGAATTTTAACAGAAAAAGTAAAGGTTGCTCTTATAAATACATCAGATTGGTCTGACTATGTATTTGCGCGCGATTATAAGTTGAAACCACTTTCTGAAGTAGCCTCTTTTGTTGAACAAAACAAACATTTACCAGGCGTTCCATCGGCGCAGGAGTTAGTTGATCAGGGTGGTTTTGATCTTGGAAAAATGGATGCGAAATTACTTGAAAAAATCGAAGAACTTACATTGTACGTAATTGAATTAAATAAACAAAATAAGGAACTGACCGAGCGTTTGGAAAAGTTAGAATCAAATAAGAAATAACTGCTTTGTTTAATTTAATAAGTATAGCATGAAAAAGGTATTTTCAATACTAGTAATTCTGTTAGCGACTAATGCAGGATTTTCTCAAAGTAGCTGGACTTTTGTGGGCCCTTATTCCGAGAATAATATTTCGGGAAATGGTTTTCAAACAGGCAGAGTAGATTTTGTTGAAGTTGATCCTAATGATCAATCTCACGTTTTTTGTGGGGGCCCTACCACAGGACTTTGGGAAAGTACTGATGGTGGAGCAACATGGCCGGTGATAAGCACAAAAATTACTCCTAATATTGATATATCTTATATTGGTACCGCGGGAGTAAGTTGTATTAAATTTAAAAGCAGTACGGAGATATACGTAGCATCGCATCACGAAAAACCAAGCAGATCATATTGTTGGGAGAACAATCCATGTTACAACTATTCTAATGGCTTATTTATATACAATTTTTCTACCCAATCATGGACTACCCTTGGGCAGATAATAGCAAGCCAATTTGTGATCTATTGCATTGCAATTAATCCGGCTAATTCTTCAGAATTATATGTTGGAACATCAGTCGGGCTTTTTAAGAGTACTAATGGGGGAACTAGTTGGACATCTATTCTTTCGAACCCGACCTATGGAGTGGAATTTGTTCTTAAAACTTCTCCCGCGTCAGGTTATTTCATGTATGTTTCCGGAAGTACCGCTGGCGGAGCTGCTGGTCCAACAGGGAATCCTTTTTTGAAGGAAAGCTCAAATTTTGGCGTGACTTATACGGATTTATCTTCAAATTTGCCAAACGTGACATCAATCGGCATGGCGCTTTTATATCAAGGAACAACTAGCGGAAGTACAACGGATATTTTTACTTATAGTAATGCATCTTCTGTTAAGATTAACAAGTTTGTGATCAATAATTCTTCCCTAAGTGGAGGGTTTCAATCAGTAAGTTTATTGCTTACTCCCAGTAATACTTCCTATGATAGAAGTGCCTTTAAATATGATGTTTTTAATAATTCTATATGGTATTCTTCGGGAACTACTCTGTCATGCTATAAATTTTCAACAAGTTCATCTGTTGGTGTTACAGCGGGTACGGTGACGGGGCAAAGTGGGGCTATTCATTCTGATATTCATGGTTTTTCTATACAAAATACTGGCTCCAACAAGTATTTATTTGTAGCCTCAGATGGTGGCCTGGGAAAGGCTGACATAACAACTCTGGCAAGTTCTAGTCCGGTAACAACATTCACAGCTTCAAACGATGGGTTGCATGTTTCAAAAGTAAATGGCTTTAGCGGGTCTGCAGAAGACCCGGATATGTACGCTCTTGGTTACCAGGATATTATTACAAGCGATGTTTATGATGCATCGTTATCAAAGAATAAATACACTTTTATAAGCGGCACTTGGGAAAATGATGGAGCCTTAATAGATAAATTCAATAAAGATTTCATGATCTTTGACGCAAGTAGTTATAACACAAGTTATTTGTTATATGAGGAGGGGGTAACGACAAATCCTTATTCTGTAGCCAATACTTATAATGCTCAATCTGCGTCAACTTTCGAAGCGGATCTAACCAGTGTTTATGCTGTAACAGCAGAGTTTGCGGGTCAAAGGTATGTGCAAGACCCGTACCGACCAGGGAGAATATTTGGAATAGGAAATAAAAAGTGGCCGAATTTTACTCAAATGGATATGGATGCTCAACCGAACCCCCCGAACCCTCCTCAACGTTTTGTCCGCAAAATGGAATTTGATAATAGCAATTACCCCGGAGCCTCTTATGAACAGCTTGTTAATTCTCTTTCCTTTTCTCCTCAAACCAAGAATAGCCTATATGTAACTCTAAATAGCAGATATGTACCGGTACTTACGGGAGAGAATTGGCCATCCCGTGTTTTCAAATATATAGGAGATGATATAGATAATTGCTGGGTGGGTCATTACCAACATCTGACGCCCGCAAGCAATCCACAATGGCTGGATATAACGCCGGATTATTTGAATTTGTCATCTATTGGAGGTGGGGCGTCTAACGTTGGCTCAAGTGAAGTTGGAGCATCTACTCTATTTGATATACAAACGAGCCCCTGGAATAAGGATGTGGTTTATGTAGGTTGCGAGATCGTTAAGAATCCTAATGTTAAGGTGATAAAGTATAATGGCACAGCTTGGACTAATTATAGTACAGGTATTCCCAATACTGAAATTGCCAGATCATTAATTATGGACAGGGCCAGCGATGATGGACTTTATTTAACTACCGATCGGGCAGTTTATTTCAGAGATGGAACTATGAGTTCATGGGTGTCATATAATACAGATCTACCTAATGCTTTTACGACACAGGTAGAGATAAACTATAAAGAAAATACCATGAGGTGTTCTTTGTATGGACTTGGCATTTGGAAATCGCCTCTTGCATGTCCTGCGCAGTCAGTGGTAACATTAAATACAGGTAATCCAATTCTAGCTAAAGTAACAGAGGGTTATACAATCACGGCAAATAGCGCCGCTCCTTCAACGCTGCCGTCTCCAACTGTTTTGCGCGCTTCAAATGGTGTGATACTTAATCCGGGGTTCTATACCGCAATAAGTAGTAATCCAAATACTTATTTCATGGCATTTATACATGGCTGCGCCGGTAGTAATACGGGCACAAGTAATTATTTGTATTATAGAAATTCGGGGAATTCCGGATACGATTTAACAGGGTTGTCAATTAGCGGAGATAAGGAAGAAGAGGAGGAGGGTGCGGAAGTATATTTGTATCCAAATCCGAGTAAAGGATTATTCATTATAGAATCCAAAGAGGAGATGAGTTTTAGTTTTGAGATCTACGATGTTTTGGGAAATAAGATCAGATCAATGACTCATAGCGGTCGAAGAACGGAGCTGGACCTTTCTCAAAATCCCAAGGGACTTTATCTGATAACATGCATTATCAATGGGCAGAAAACCAATAAGAGGATAATTATAGAATAAAAAATCGATCTCTAATTATCATTTCATCCTTTCATTCATCTCCGCCTTCTTGCGTCGACTGATCTCGTATTCTTTGCCGTTCTTCAGGTAGATCATGCAGGGCTCGCCTTTGGAGTAGCCGGTAACGTGATCGAGGTTTACGATAACGCTCTTGTTTATTCTGATGAAGTTTTTGTGCGGCGCCAGGAAGTCCTCAAAATCTTTAAGGGTGCGGGCAGGAGTGTATTTGGCGTTATCACTCGTAAATACCGTTGTGTAATTGCTTTCGGCCTCAAGGCAAACCACATCGCTTAGGTTCAATAGTTTTACCTTGTCCTTGTGGTGCACGGCAAACTTCTTTTCTGTAGTACTCTCTTCCAGGTTATTCAGTAGGTTTATCACCCAGCCCGAGGTACTTTCCTTTTTCTCCCGATTCGCTACAACTTTCCGGATACTGTTCTTTAGATCCGCTATTTCAACAGGTTTTAATAAATAATCGACCGCACTGAACTTAATGGCCGTAATGGCATAATGATCGTAGCTGGTAACAAAGATCACGTCGAAATCTATCTTATTGAACTTCTTCAGCATCTCAAAGCCGGTGCCACCCGGCATTTGTATATCGAGAAAGACCAATTCCGGCTTTTTTTCAAGGATCAGTGCATGACCATCCTGCGCACTTTCTGCCTCCCCAATGACCTCTACCTCCGGACAAAATTTAGCCAGCAGTTCTTTCATAACTACACGGCCGTGACTTTCATCATCCACCAAAATACTTTTGATCTTATTCATGGTTGTTTATTTGAAGTATCTTAATTGTAACGCGGGTGCCGGCCACGTTATTATTCTTATCAAGAACATCTTCCATATCTACACGGGTCTTATCGCTCTTGCCAAGATAGTTCATGATATCGACGCGTTTTTTGTTGATCCCCGCCGACTTTGAAGCGTGATTCTTTTCCGCGAGGGCAGCAGCTTTCTCCCTGCCAATACCGTTGTCTTCAGCTACGATCTGCAGTACTTTGTACTCAGGAACACTAAGGTGTATGCTGATATGCCCCTTCTTTCCTTTTTCCATGTTCATGATGCCGTGCCAAATGGAATTTTCTACATAGGGCTGCAGCATCATAACAGGTACATCTATTTCTTCGTAATTAACACCTTTATCAGCCTTTATCTCATAAGAGAACCGGTCATCTACGCGCATTTGTTCAAGCTGAAGATAAAGTTCAACCACCTCAAGCTCTTCTCTTAGCGTAATAAAGTTCTCATCGGCATAATTTAAAACAAGTCGTATCAGTTTGCCGAACTTTGAAAGGTAGTTATAAGCTTCATCGGGTTGATTGGTGAGAACATATCGCTGAATGGAGTTGATGCAATTAAAAATAAAATGCGGGTTCATCTGCGAACGCAAAGCCGACATTTGGTACTGCGCGATCCGGGTGTTGATCTCCGTCTTCTGTTGTTCCTTTTTACGGATCCGCCCAATGGTGATATTTATAATGAGTCCGAATGCACCTATCAAAATAAGTAACAGTCCGATAATGAAGATCGGCTTCTGCCAGAAAGGTCTTTGTATAGTGAAGCTCCAGATAAGCGGCTTTCCAACCCGGTTATCATTATTCAAAGCGAAGACCAATAGCGTATAATTGCCCGGCTTGAGATTGTCAAGCTCAAGGACCGGTATTTTGCTGGATTCAAGTTTTGTTGTCAATCCCAACACGCGACTGTAAATGCTGCCCGCCCCATCTTTTTTATAGGTAAGGGCATCAAAAGTTATTTTAAGATTGTTCTGATCATAAGGAAATACCGGGTTTGTGTTTGAGCGATCTATTGTAGTTCCGTTTATCTTCAGAGTATGAATGTAGATGGCAGGTTGTGAGTTATTCTTTAGATCGTATTGAAGAGGAAAACTGCTTATACCATCATAAGTAGAAACAAATAATTGATCTTGTGTAGCTGTTATACCCGAGATCTCATTTGACATAATTCCGTTATTTACGTTGTAGCAGCTAACGTTTCCCGGTTTATAAGGACTTTCTATTTTAATAATTCCGGCTCCGGAAGCCAACCATAGTGTTTGGTATGTATCCACGCACAGATCATATAAACGGTTAGACGGAAGCGCAAGTTGTTTTCCTTTGTTTTCAAATTTTCCATCTTTTAAGGTAAATAAACCATCACCTTTTGTGGCTATCCATACAGTACCGTCTGACGTCTCAGTCATTTTTGATACCTGCGTTTTGGTAGCGAACACGCGGTCATGCGAATAATCTGTCTCATTTACTTCATAAATACCATCCTTGCATCCCAGAAGAAACTTCTTTTTACTTGTAAGTAGCAGGCATTTTCCGGCAGATTTTAGCGGGTCTATTCTTACCATGCTTTTGTACGTGTTTGTTTCGTGTAGTTCACCAAAACTAATTCCGGTTATCACGTCTTTATTTAGGCAGATCTGGTTGGCACCTAAAGTGAAATTTCCTCTGTGATTGATCGTACGGAAAGGCGATCTGAACAAACTGTCGGCCTTCAAAACAAAGCCTTTACCCGTTATGACCCATGCTCCGTTATAAGGAAGAATATCTGTAATACTCAAACCGGAAGGGTCTGTAAGTTTTATTCTTTTCACGTTTGATCCATAAAATTCTATTAATTCACCATTTTGAGAAGAAACAAAAAGCCTGTTACCGATGGCTTTAAGCAGGTCTGCTTTCTTATCCATCCCGGGTATGTTCATGTAATTTATTACCTGCTTATTCCTACAATAGAAAACGCCTTTCTCGATGGTTGTGCACCACACCCCGTTTTCTTTATCGATACATACACCCGTAACCGACAGGCCCTGCAGACTCTTGATCCCTGCATTGGCTAAATTGCCTTCCGGAAACAAAATAGTCCCTCCTTTAAAGCAGTAAACCCACAGATCGTCATCCGCATCGAGATGAACCCCCAGGATAACATTTTCAAATCGATGGATCTCATAAGAAAGATCAGGATATAGTTTCACCAGGGTATTATCGAAACTTATGAAGCTTACGCCCTTTTTACTTACTATAGCGTGACTTCGCCATACTGCACCATAGTTTTTTGTAAAGGGTATCGGAATGAACTTTTTCTCTTCTGCCGCTTGAACAAGTAGGCTTATCATTTTATTTTTAATGGTTTCTTTTGAATGATCCCTTCCCATGTTAATTTTTATTTCCAACAGCGAAGAGGTTTTTTTTACAAAAAAGTAATCTGCAGAGTCATTTTGTGTCAGTAATTCTATTTTATTGGTGTACACATTGACTTTATGGGTGGTATGCTGGGCTGTAAGCCATAAATTGCTATCCCCCTCAAATTTTGCCGAATAGATCTGATGGAGATTTTTGTTTTGGTTGATCTTGTATAGCTTACTGACAGGAGATTCTATCAGCATATCTTTTTCGGGAGAATAGTTCAATATCCTGTTTTTGGAAGTTATGATCCAGAGTTCTCCTTTCTTATCCTCGGTCACACAATAGGTCGCGCCTTCCGGAAGCCCTTTTGCTCCATCAAAGACGGTTATATTGTCACCATTATACTTGCAAAGCCCCGCTTCCGTGCTGAACCAGATGTAGCCCTTGCTGTCCTGCATGACGTTGTAGGTCTCTGAAGAAGGTAATTGCTTAAGATTATCGGGTTTAAAGAAATAAAGCTGCTGGGCCGGGGAGACACCTACAAAAAGCAATAAAAGGAATAGAAGCACTCTTCCCATGCTTGTGAAAATACAAAAAAGATAGAAGATAGAAAATCGGGTGGGGAAGACTACTTCTCCAGTATCTTTTTGATGTCCGGCCTGAAATAAAGCTCGCTTTTCAACACTTTTCCGTCTTCGCGGAAAATGGGTTTGCCATCTTTATCCAGCTTGCTCATGTTGCTACGGTGGATCTCGTCAAACACTTCTTCTATTTTGTGTTGCAGGCCGTGTTTTAAAATGGTTCCGTAAGTAATGTAAAGTAGATCTCCCAGCGCGTCGGCTATCTCAACCAGGTCGCCTTTTTTACAGGCTTCCAGGTATTCCTCGTTCTCTTCTTTCAGAAGATTATAGCGAAGCGTATAATTCGCTTCGTCAACCAAAGTTAATTTTTCGGCATTGCCAATTTTAAATACTTCATGAAATTCACCTACGCTGTTGATCTTGTTCTTCATTTGAATTATTTTTTAGTCGCTTTTGCAGCACGATATTCGTTATTCAATCCTTCCAGGATCTCTTTGGTAAGATCCAGGCCCGGCTTTGCATACAATACCGAGCTAACATTTGAGGTATAAGCTAAAATATAGTCGTAGCGACCATTATTAAAAGTACTAATGAAAGTAGAGACCCTTTTCAGCATTTCTCCCTGCTTTTTGGCCACTTCTTCCTGTAACGACTGCATCTGCTTTTCTTTATTGGCAATTTCGTATTGCATTTGCTCGAGGCGACCTTTTTCTTTTTCAAGCTCCGCTTCACTTCTCAAGCCCGCCTGGAATGCCTGCTGCAGCTCCTGGTAATCATTCTGAAACTTGGCCACCATGCTTTGGTATTGTCCTTGCAGAGAAGCCTCGCGCGCGCGCATGTCCTTCGAATTATCGATAATGTACTCGTATTTATAATCGAGTGTATCGATGTTCAGGTAGGCGATCTTCGCGTCTTTTAAACTACCCGCCGTAGAAGATAGGGTAGTGGTTGTTTGCAGGGTAGTGCCCGCGTTCTGCTCACCCAGGCCCGAAACATTCTTCTTCAGGTCGGTGTACAGGTAAAACAGCACAGCGATCGCTGCGGCTAAAACTACATTGATGATGAGGGAAACTTTATTCATCTTTTAATTTTTAATTGATCGTATCGAAACCGGTATATTTTACCAATACAGCCGGAACTTTTATTCCATTTTCAGTTTGGTTGTTCTCAAGCAAAGAAGCCACAATGCGCGGCAGGGCCAGGGCACTTCCATTCAGGCTATGACAAAGATTTGTTTTTCCGTCCGCACCCTTGAAACGGCATTTCAGACGGTTGGTCTGGAATGTTTCGAAATTAGAGACAGAACTCACTTCGAGCCAGCGTTTTTGCGCCGCGCTCCAAACCTCCATGTCGTAGGTTAGGGCAGAGGCAAAGCTCATATCTCCACCGCAAAGTTTCAGTGTGCGGAAAGGAAGTTCCAGTTCTTTTAAAAGTCCGGCAACGAATTCGCGCATCTCCTCTAAAATTTCATAAGACTTGTCGGGATGCGCTATCTGCACGATCTCCACTTTATCGAACTGGTGCAAGCGGTTAAGCCCACGTACATCTTTTCCATAACTGCCCGCTTCGCGACGGAAACAGGGAGTATAACCGCAATTCTTTATCGGCAATTCACTTTCTTTCACGATCACATCACGATAGATGTTTGTGATAGGAACTTCAGCAGTTGGGATCAAATACAAATTGTCGATACCCACATGGTACATCTGTCCTTCTTTATCGGGCAGCTGACCGGTGCCGTAGCCGCTGTCTTCATTTACAACGATGGGAGGCTGCACTTCCAGGTAACCGGCTGCCGTGGCTTTGTCTAAGAAATAATTAATGAGGGCACGTTGAAACCTCGCGCCTTTGCCTTTGTAAACAGGAAATCCGGCGCCGGCAATTTTCACGCCTAATTCAAAATCTATCAGGTTATATTTAGAGGCCAATTCCCAATGAGGCTGAGCAGTTGCAGGTAACTCCGGTTTCGCTCCGTGTTCGAAAACAACTTCGTTGTCCTCCGGAGTTTTTCCTGCGGGTACTTTCGCGCTGGGGGTATTCGGTACAATAAGAAGTAATTGCCGGATCTCTTCTTCCACGGCTTTCAACTGCTCATCGAAATTCTTTTCTGCCTGCTTTAATTCAGCGGTACGGCCTTTTACTTTCTCGGCTTCTTCTTTCTTGCCGCTTTTCATCAATTCACCAATTTGTTTGGCAAGCTGGTTGGCTTCGGCCTTTACGTTATCGGTTTCTTTTTGTGTGTTGCGGCGGGTAACATCGAGTTCAATGACCTTGCTGATGATGCTTTCAGCATCTTTGAAATTCTTGATGGCAAGTCGCTTTAAAACCTCTTCTTTGTTCTCGCGTATGTAGTTTAACTGTAGCATAATTTATGGTGGTGTAAAAATAAAAAAATCCCTCTGCCAAAGGCGGAGGGATTTTCAAACTGTTTATAACAATTCCCTTAGGCCTCGATAGGTTTTATCGAAACATACGAACGGTTGTCGCGCTTTTTCTTAAACGTTACGGTACCGTCTACCAGGGCAAACAAGGTATGGTCTTTACCCATTCCTACGTTCTCGCCCGGGAAGTGACGTGTGCCACGCTGACGAACGATGATGTTACCGGCAGTACACAGTGAGCCGCCGTAGATCTTAACGCCCAAACGCTTACTGTGCGATTCGCGGCCGTTCTTTACTTTACCTTCACCTTTTTTATGTGCCATGACTTTTTATTTTTTGAATCCGGGATATACTCCGTCTTCAGTTATTAATCTTTCTTTTTTGTTGTTTTCTTAGCGGTAGTTGTCTTTTTAGCGGTAGTGGTTTTTTTAGCGGCTGCTTTTTTTGCAGGTGCTTTTTTCACTGCGGCTACTTCGGCAACGGGTTCAGCAACTTTTACGCGGCTAACCGGTTTTTTCGCTTCTAATTTTTCTTTTACGGTCTCACCTTTAGCTAACACACCCTGGATCAGGATCTGTGTGAAATCCTGCCTGTGGCCGTTCAGTTTCTGGTAAGTTTTGCGACGTTTCTTTTTAAATACAAGCACTTTGTCGCCGCGTAAGTGCTGTACTACGGTGGCTGCTACTTTGGCGCCATCCACATTGGGGCTTCCTACGCTTATTTTACCATCGTTATCGATCAATAACACTTTGGTAAACTCTACGTCGGCACCCTCATTAGCCTGCAGGCGGTGAACGAAAAGCTTTGCTCCACGTTCCACTTTGAATTGTTGCCCGGCTATCTCTACAATTGCGTACATTTTTATGGGTTTTTTACGTTTTTTAATTCCCCCGCCCAAAAGCGGAGCCCTTCTTTTAAGGGAGGGCAAAGATAGGAATTTTTTTGGTTTATGCCAAAATTATCGACCTTGGTCTAAATACCCTATTTTTCAGCACTTTCTGTTTCAATTATCGTCCTAAAATGCTAAGTTTGTTGGGTATGGCGTGGGGGTGCAAAAATAGGGTTTTCAGGGCATTTTTGAGCCTTTTTTTGCTGGTTTCAGCCTGCCTCAACGCGCAGGAGTACAATTTTTCCAATATTACCCTGCACGACGGCCTTCCCAGCTCTCAGGTAAATAACATTTACCAGGATTCGGAGGGTTTTATCTGGATAGGCACCAATGAGGGCCTTAAAAAGTACGCCGGCAAGAGCTTTATCGATATTTACGCCAAGAACTCGGTTTCGGCCTCACGCCCCATAAGATCAATTGCAGAGAGCGACGGGTATGTGTGGTTCGCTACAGATCGTTCCGTATTTAAATGCGTTGGTAACTATGCCGAGGAATTCCCGCTCTTCACCAAAACCAATCCAATCCTCATCAACCAGATCCTGCCCGCCAGCGATTCTTTGATGTATGTACTTACTACCCTGGGTGTTTGGCAACTGAAGGATGGCCAGTTCACACAGGTATATACCAATTTAAAGATCGACGTAGAGAATATCCTTTGCGGCTACCTGCATAAACACGAGCGCGAGCTTTGGGTGGGAAGCGACGGCAGCGGATTGTTCGTGTTGAATACAACTTCCAATACACTTTCAACACGCTACCAGCAACTGATGGATACGCTGGCTAACCAAACGGTGCGTACAATGACATCTTTCCTGGATGTAAAAATGTACATCAGCGTTTTGGGTAAGGGTGTGCTTGAATACGATTTCACTAACATGGGGTATCTCGAAACCCCTCAAAAGGACCTGCTGAATAACACAACCGGGATCTATACCGGCACCAACGGAGATATATGGTTTGCCACCATGGGCGACGGACTCATAAAGTACAGTGAAAAAAAATTCGAGCTCTTTCTTGGCGATAACGGCCTGGCCGAGAATAACCTGCTTTGTGTAACATCCGACTCCTACGGAAATATCTGGACGGGTACTGTTACTTCCGGTGTTTCGGTGCTTCTAAAAGAAAACTGCCTTCTTTACAACGCGCGGCAGGGATTGCCGGGTGATATCTGCAAGCAGGTACTGAATGTGTCAAATAAAGAATGGTTCCTCGTTACTTCGGGCGGAGTTTGTCTTTTTAACGGCGAGTTCATTCGGCCTTTCAATTACGATAGCAAGCTTACCGGAAGCAGTTGTGCGGATTTCAATCAGAACAAGTCGGTGGTGGCTATTGGGTTCACTAAGGGCATAGTGCAATTAGTGGATTTTCACAAGAGAAAAAAAATAGCGGAGATCAATTGCGGAGCAGAGGTGGTTTCTATCAAATTGGTAAAAGACTCACTTATTCTTATCGGAACACGTAAGCAGGGCTTACTTCAATACGAAATAAAAACGGATAAACTCACCGAACTCTCTTCACAACTCAACAACTTAACCATCTGGAGTCTCGCTCACGACGGAAATATCTTTTGGGTGGGTACCGATCGCGGACTTTATTTTGTGAAAGACGGAAAGGTGGCGAAGCTCATTGATAAGGATAACCAGCTTTCGGAGTCGATCATTTACTCGGTTTCCTGTAGTAATAACTATGTGTTTGCGGCTACCAACGGTTTCGGTATCTTCAAATACAACAAGCCAACCAAAATGCTCGAGCAGTTCGAGCGTAAGCAGGGATTATACAGCCTGGTGATCAAAAGTATCTTCGCGGCCAATGATAACGAGATCTACGCAACATCTTCTAATGGTCTTTACAAGATGTTCTTTAGTCAGAACGAGATAAATATCAAGGCGCTGGTAGAGAACTTCAATCGAAACAATGCCGAGTTCATGCCTGGTTCGCTTCAGCCCGGGTTTTTCAATACCATGTTCATCGGAACCAGCAAAGGTTTATTGGTTTATAACGAAACCCAGAGTGATGATGCTTACAAAGGCTTATTGGTAAAACTTACGGCTGTCCAGCTTTTTAATGATACTACGAATTGGGGCCTTATGGGCTATAAGTTTAACAGCAAATCTAATTTGCCCGACAGTTTAGTGCTGGGTTATAATAAGAACGACATTACTTTCCGATTTGAGGTGTTCAATCTTATTGGCGAACACAAATATTTCCTCAAGTACAAGCTCGAGAATTTCGATAAGAAATGGATCTATACAGAGAAGACCAATCGCGCCATTTACTCGAACCTGCCCGATAATGAGTACACCTTTTTTGTTTCGGTTTCTTATGATGGATTGAATTGGTCGGCCCCCGCCAGTTTTTCTTTTGTTATAGAGCCGCCGTTCTGGAAGACCACCAAGTTCTTTGTACTGGTGATGGTGCTGCTGATCTCGATCGTGATGTTTTTGGTACGTTTTTACAAGAGTTATCGCGATGATCTTATCAATCCCAACGCAGCGAGTGTTGAGTATAAGCTTCCCAACATCCGGATCATTTTAACCTGCGGTTCTGTACTTATACCGGTGAGTGGATTTGTATTTGCCGTTGTTAATGATGAGTACGACAGTAAGTTATTCTATCAATTGGCCTGTGGCGCTTTCATGTTCGTACTCAACCTGCTTACCTATACGGTGGATTTCTTCAGGAGAAAAGGCAGGTACCTTTTATTACTTGCCTTCTATTCCGCTACATTCCTTTATATGGGAATGATCTACCTGACGAAGTTGTCGCCCTTCTATTTTACGGGACTCGTGCTTATCATTAACGTCTCGCACATCGTGCTCAATAAGGTTCGGCCTTTTCTCATCTACGCAAGTTTCGTTCTTATTGGGATCATTTTCATTAGCGCCATCACGCAGAATCCTGTTTACAGTGCGGGCTTATTCATTATGATCGTTATAACCGCTATTATTTTAACGCTCATCAGTATTCAGATCCAGTTGAACCTGAACGAACGCTTATTCTTTGCCGATAATACCATTAACGCTGGTAACTCGCTTGTTATCGCTTCAAACAAGGACGCAGAGATCATTTTCGTTTCCAAGAACTTTGAGCGACTGCTGGGCTACGCCGAGGAGGAGTTGATGGGAATAGGTTGGTGGAAGCTCAGATCAGATGATCCCGGTTACAACTTAAAAGTGCGCGAATCGATCGTTACCAAAACAATTCCCGGCACCTCAATAGAAAAGATAGTGGATAAGCACGGAAACGTGCACTGGATACAGTGGCAAAACAATTTCTTTGATAACGACATGGTGGTGGGTATTGGTGTGGATGTTACCGATAAGAAAGAGATAGAAGAACGCTACCAGCACATTGTGGAATCGGCCAGCGATATCATCTTCACCACCGATTCGGAAGGTTATTTTGTATTTGTGAACGAGGTAGGGGCGAGGATATCCGGATATTCCATCGGCGAATTATTGGATATGAACTTCAGCCAATTGGTACGCGCCGATTATCGCAAAAAAGTGACGGCGATGTATCAAAGGCAATTACGTAATAAGACCGAAGAAAGCTATGTTGAGTTCCCATTCGTTACAAAGAGTGGAATTGAAATATGGGTGGGTCAGTCGGCACGACTTTACCACGATGAAAATAATCCTGAGCTCATCAAAGGTTTTTATGCCATTTGTCGCGACATTACGGAGCGTATTGTGGCCGAGCAGCAACTGAAGCTTTATAACCAGAAATTGAAACTGGTGAATGAGATCAAGGTGGGTCTTATCGATGCGGAAGCGCTGGAAGACGTGATCCTTGATACGATCATGAAACTGGCCACGATGGATGATTATCGTCGTGTTTCGATTACGCTGCCTGATTTTGAGAAGAAGATCCTGAAAGTGCATTATTACGAGGCAGCGAGCAATTCGGTGAAGTTCCGTAAGCAGGATGGTATGACGGGCTACGATTACGAGTATTTCCTGAAGAACAACGTGCTTATCATTAATGATGTGCAGAACAGCATTCCGGAAGGAATATCATCTTCCACCGAAGATTTCAAACGAATTGGTGTTTCTTCTTTCCTGGTAGTGGCCATTAAGAAGGAGGATAAACTGATCGGAAATATTTCCATCGCTTCGCCGCACACGAATTGTTTCACGCAGAACGACGTGATCATCCTTTCCGACTTAGCCGAGTCGCTTGTATTAGGTATTGAGCAGATCACTTATCGTAAAGAGTTATCCGAAAAGAATAAGGACATTTCGGATAATATCGAATACTCCAAGCGTATCCAGGGAGCCATAATGCCTCCCGAATCTTTTATGCAAACCCTGATACCGGAGTCGTTCATCGTATTTAAACAGCGTGATGTGATCGGCGGAGATTTTTACTGGTGCGAGAAGATCGGCACGAAGATCTTCGTGGCGGTAGGAGACTGTACGGGCCACGGGGTTTCCGGAGCTTTAATGAGCATTTTGTGCAGCAACATTATCACCCAGGCTGTACAGTTCCACAATATGTTCGATACCGGGCTCATTCTCGATTTCCTGAACAAACGTATCAAGGAATCGCTGCACCAATAC
>JANWKZ010000210.1 GCA_025451115.1 Bacteroidia bacterium
GATCACATCATTGCCCGCGTAGCCCAGCGTGGATATTGTAATGGTATCGAAGATAATTGAATCGGGAAGGAAAGGTCTGTTCTTTAATTTATAAGGAAGCGTGTGGCTCACGTGCCCCGCGTCTTCCAGTTTATAAGTAACCAGCAGGCTGTCGTTGAAAGGAAAATCGCTCACGTTCTTAATGGGTACGCGCACTTTATAATCTTCGCCTTCGGCCACTTTGGTTTTGAAAACCTGGAAGCCCGCGGGCGGATGGATGGCGGCTTCGGGAGCCGGATCGAAGATCACCTGCCACTTGCCTAACTGAGGTGGAGTGTTATTTTGCAGATCCGCCTGGTAAGCGATCAATTGAATATAGGGATATTGTTTACCGTTCACGAAACTATCAAGGTTCAGCACGTTTAGCTTAGTGGCTCCGAAATTAGCCAACTCAAATTTTTGGCCTGCCGCGTTTATTCCCATCAACCTGATCACAATACTGTCTTTGGTAGGCGCGATATCCGTAGCAAGGTTTCGATAGTACCAATGCAAAGAATGCCATGCCGTATCAGAGAACATACAAGGGCCGATGATATCCGAAGCGATAAAACCGTTCTCATACTTTGTTACCAAAGAATCCTGTAATCTTATCAGTTCATTTCTGAAAGAATGTGACAGTACTTCATGAGCCTGGCCGGGCATCATTCCCTTTTTACCAAATATGATCAAAAGCGTTGTATCCTGAAGACTATCGATCTTCATAGATCCGATGCTCTTAAAAGCATTGATCAACCCGGTAGTTAAAGTATCCTGCCCTGTAGCAGGTGTTCCCGGCGCACCTGTCCAACACAACCAGCATTTAGTTGCATAGGCTAGAACAGGTGTACCATTTGGAAGATTATTTATAAAATTGGTAAGATTTGTTCTCCAATCAGGATTGTCATAACAAAAACTATAATGCCCAAAATCGAAAGCAGAACGCGTAGTAAGATCACAAACACAATTTCCTGAAGAGCCAAGCCATCCCCCGGGAGGTTTGGGACCTAATGTATCTGTGTACTGTAAGTTACCGGTAATACTATCAAAAACTGCGATGGTCCATCCATTCGATGCGCAAGACCATAACCTTTGCTGAGCATTATTATAATAGAACGACACCTTGGTAAAATCCGCATAATGATCCAGATCGTCCACCATGATATCTGTTACTTCTATTGTCTTTACATCATTCACAAATTTAAATAAGCGTGGTATAGAGTCACTATAGATCACATATTGGTAAGCATCATTTTTAAACTGATGGAAATGCGCCTGAGCCCAACCGTATTTTCCGGTGATCACCTGGAACGAGGTTTCTTTCCAGTTCAAAGTATCATTGTCATCTTTACAAACGCGCCAGAAATACACCATGCTGTCCTGACTATATAAAGTAACCGGTAAGCTTACAACACCGCCGGGTGCGTTCACGGTAGTATTGATCAGGGGCGTTAAGAATTTATCGTTCGTATCTACCTGGAAGCGATAGGTGGTCATGGGAGCGAACGGATCAGCTGTACTGGCCTTTAGAATGACATTAGAAACATTGGGGACAATAGCAAACTTATAGGGCCATATAGGCTCTATGTCCGATCCCGGTATAAAAAGACAAACTGTACCTGAAGTTGTATTATTGGTTTCGTTAAGCTCCGGGATCATGTGCAGGAAATCCAGTTCCACATAAAAGCAATTGACACCCACCGCTTTCGAATACTCTTCCGCGATAAAGAAGCTCAGTGTATCCTTATAGTAAGGGGCTTTTACACGTTTATAGATCTTAACCGTATCACCATTCGGGAAATTTCTTTGTATCAGCACGGTAAAGGAATCTTTGATCGCCTTCGCGTAATTGGTCATTACGATCTTCACCCCGATAGAATCGGGCCAGGTTTTAGTATCAAAGCTCACATCCGAGTTGCTGAGACCGTAATCAGGTAATGCATGAGAATATGCGCTGATAGCGGGGTCGCCATGCAGGGTCATCTCCATGGATGTTATTCTCAGCAAACTGTCACCCGGGTATTGACCGTTGAGCTGGTCGATCATTAGTTTCCGGATCGCATGTTGTATGGCCACACCATACGATTGTCCATAAGTATACGAAGTGAAATGCCTGTAGAACTCGCTGGAATAATAATACAGCTCATTGGCCACTCCTTCAGAGACGGTGGCAATATACCCGATACTTCCCTTATCGTTATGCGCCAACGTATACACCTCGCTATGCGATTCCTGGTCGCCACTGTGCAGGTCTCCCGTGTAACAGGAATTGGCGAGGATGAGCGGGAATTTCGGCGAGTTATTGTAGTTCTGCGGGTCATCTATGTTCTGATCGAAACCTGTTTGCGAGCCATGCCCGAAGAAGGTCATTAACAACACCCCGTCTTCAATTAGTTTTCTTACTGAATCGTTCGTGGTTACTGAAACAGGGGCGCTGCTTGTTTTATAAAAAGAAAAAACATGTCCTCCTAACAAGGTATCTTCAAAAATATCCTTACAGCCCGCCATATAGGAAGAGAGTGCCTGTTGTTCCCAATAATCTTTTCCACCTACAAAATGTATAGCATGTTTTTTCCAGATCGGATCACCGGTTTGTTGCACATAGAGTTGCGCCTTGCTCAGGTAAGCCGCCACGTCAGCGTTATCAGTTGCAGCGAGGCGACCTGTTGGAATAGCGGGTTCGATATAATTGGAACCCGGCAAACCCTGGGTAATAAGATTATCACTGGAAGGATTCCCCCAGGAAGGAACCAGGTTCATTCCCTTATAAAAGGTCGGGGGATTATAGACCGCAGATCCGGCTATGCAATCTAAAGAGTGAATGGATTTACCCAATAAAAACAGGTTAGAAGGGTTTTTCTTGGGAGAAGCAATCACCCACGCACAGAAATTACGGATCGCCATCGGAGATAGCTCCACACCATGATCAAACTGGTCATACAGATCGCTCACCATCGCGAGGATCACGGGGTGACTGCCACCCAAGGCGCTGCTTCTGAAACTCTTGTAATTGGTCGCTTCTGTTAACAGCGAAGGATGCGATATGATCAGGTAGTTGGAATCAGCAAACTCAGCTGAATAATCCACAAACTTGCCTGTGCCGTTAACCGCTACGATCTTCGTAACGGGCACAAGACTTAAAGAGTCTGTCACGTAACACAATTTGGCCTTACCGGAGTTGGGCACCAGTGCCAGGAAATCGGTTCCATACTTCACCACCGTATGAAGCGAGTTATCACTCACATTCACCAAAAAGGGCTTAGTGCCGCCAAAATTGCTTAACACAAGCTTGGATTTACTTTGTGAGCCATCATCAGGCAAAAACATTTTTTGCACAGACACTCCCTGCATATCGAACTGATAAGGCACCAGGGCACGCATATAATTCAGGTTCGTGTAATTGCTAATAGTGGTTTGCGGGTTCACAAGGGAGGAACATATAAATGTAGCTGTAGTACCAATGGATGCAGGGTTCACAAAGAAATCAAAGCGGTGCGTCTCATAGGCCTTTACCGAATCTGTCATAAGTACGATGGGTGTGTTTACACTGTTGAGATACGATACTTTAATGATGTGGTCTATTGGAATGCTACCACCCGCAATATCATTAGCACCGGAATAACACGCAGTAAAGTTGATCACCGGCCCATTGGTGTACATCGCCGCCGTATTGAACGTCATATTGTAAGAAGAATTCTCCGTGAGCTCGGCAGTATATAATCCTTCTCCCAATTTGTAACGGGGGTCAGCCAGACCCAGGTAATTGAGCGGCCCGCGGCTGTAACTATTGATCCACATACCCGTGGCCTTGTTTGTAACGAATTCCCTTAAATAATACGGCGATGCCACATTTTGCTGGAAAGTAGTATCGGCATTAAGCGTAAGGCGATTATTGCTTATTGAAGAATTCCAGGTAAGAAAAACAACGGATGTATCGTTTATGACACTGTAATAGGGATTCGAAAGATAAGGCACCTTATCGAAATACATCGAGTCGTCGCGACAGGTATTCTTCTCCGCGTAGAAGAGGATGTAATCATTGCTGTTAAACACCCCATCTCCTTCTCCGAAGATGTAAGGATAGATCTCTTTTCCCTTGTGAAAAAGCTGGATATTACGCGGATCGAAAGTAGTGATCGGAATGCCGGCCGAGGCCAGGCTCGCTGAATCTATTTTGTAAAGCCCGTCATTGGCTATCTTTATCTTGTAATAGGTCTGGGTATAATTGATCCACTCGTTCCGGAAAGGCTGCGAAAAAAGCTGAAGCCCTAAAAGCAAAAAGAATGCAAGGTATATCCTGTTTTTTTTAAACATGCCTAATTTTTGGGCAGGAGATTCTTATCAATATCTATTTTAAGTGAGAAAATATTACTGTAAAGTCCCAATGCGTTATCCCCAAAATTAGTGAGCGCGTAGTCAAGTGTAAAGATCTTGTATTTGATGCCAACCCCGATGCCGGGAGCCAATGTGGTGTACTCTTTCTTATTGATGTCGGTGGCTTTCTGGATATTATTAACGCCCGCTCGCAGGAAGATCATTTTCAGGTAGCCGATCTCCAGTCCTACAACAGGATCCGTGCTCACTACGCTGCTTTTGATGAGGGTATTTCGTTTTCCGTCAAAAGTATTGATCAGGTTCACTTCAGGGGTAATGGAGATCTTTTCTTTCCATACCGCGAAGGTCTTTGAAACGCCCAGGATCAACCGTGGCATGGTTACCTCCACCGAACTGCTTGGTATCTCGTTATCAGTAGCTGCGAAAACAAGTTTATCCTGTTCGCTAAGCGTAAATGTGTATGCGTTGAAAGTACCCGTAATATCTCTTCCCACGGCCGCAAAATTCCAACCTTTATACGAATAAGAGGCGCCGGCATCCAATCCAAAACCCCAGGCACCGCCAAAAGGACCGAACCTGCGACGGATGATCTTACCCGAACCGCCAACTTTCACGCCTTTTAAAACCTTCATTTCCCTGGCATACGAAAGAATTGCAGCAAAATCTGTTACACTGAAACTGGTTATTTTGCTATAATCTATAAACCCATTAGCATCCTGCAATTGCAATGTGTTAGGTATATTATCTACCCCAAAACGAATGATGCTGATAGAAGCTACACTGTTGCTATCAATACGTGTGGCAAGCGCCCCGTAATCATATTTAGCAATACCGGCAAAATACTCGGCATGCATGAGGCCCAGCTGAAATTTGTTCTTAATATTGAGCAGTCCGGCCGGGTTGTAATACCCACAGGTTACATCATTGGCGCTTACAATATTGGCATTACCCATGGCCATGGCCCGGGCGCCTACCCCAACCGCTAAAAACTCGTTGCTGTACTTTGCCACCTGGGCATACCCACAGGAGATCCCTCCAAACAGGAGCGCAAAATAAATCTTACGGATACCGATCATCTTTGTAAATTTAATGAAATTTTCTCAATAACGAACGATGAGCATTTTTAGTGCGGCAAAAGCTAAAAATACAAGGTTTCCCCTGCTGGATATGCTGCGGGGAATGGCCGTTCTGCTGGTCATTTTTCGTCATTGGACCCTGGAAGAACACCTGGCGCGGGCCGGCTGGCTGGGAGTTGACCTATTCTTTGTTATCAGCGGTTTTTTGATCTCGGGCCTTCTTTTTACAGAACACGAAAAACACGGAAAGATCGGTTTTTTGAGGTTTTTTATCCGCAGAGGGCTAAAAATATATCCGCTTTTTTTCCTGGTGGTCATCATTCCACTTGTGGGGTTTCCCTCCCTGTATAGTGCTTTGGTAAAAGAGCTACTTTTCATTCAGAATTACTTCGGTGGATTTTACATTCACACCTGGTCGCTGGCCATCGAGGAACATTTTTACCTATTGTTGATGAGCTGCTTCGCGCTTTTATATAAGCCACTTCAAAAGAACTTCTACCTTGTTTGCATCTTTTTTATGATAGCGCCGTTGGGTCTGAGACTCTGGCACTGTTCGGATGGGAATTGTTTCAATCATTTCTATACGCATACACGCATCGATTCGCTTTTTACAGGTGTGCTGGCGTGCTGGATCTGGAAGTTCCATCCGCAAAAGATCTCATTCCTTACCGGCAATATCCGCTACGTGATCCTTTTGATCTGCGTTGGTTTCCTCGCTTCTTTTGGATGGATAGAGCCAGAGAACACATTCACACAAGGGATCGGATTTACACTTATTGCATGGGCCTGCGCCGCGATCTTACTCTGTTGTCTCCACTCAAAAAGTACAGGAAAAGCAGTAGAGCCACTTGCTTTTTTAGGGTATTACTCCTATGCCATTTACCTGATGCACGTTCCGGCATTACTTATCCTGAGAAATTACGGGATCACGGAAAAGACCAACGACACTCTTTTTTTTCCGCTCTACCTGGCTCTCTCTATCCTGCTTGGTTTGCTGGGATCTGAGCTCATCGAACAACCCATTTTACGCTGGCGCAACCGGGTCTTTCCTTCTAAGGCCTAGGTTTTCTTTTATACAACCGGATGTAAACCGCGCCGTTTTCAAAGAGTTTGTGCGGCTCGTAGTTTTGCAGCAGGAATTGTTCACGTTCGGCATTGTAATTATTGCAGATATCCGAATCGGCAACATACTCATGCGTTGGCATTTCCGTATCGCTCAAAAGCGAATATTCGCGATCGTTGCCATTCATTAAGTAGTCCTTGTCGTTAAAATAAAGCTGAAACCCGGCTTCCACTTCTGAGGGCGGGATCTTTTGAGCGGCAACATATTCATCTAATTGCTTTCTCAATTCAAAATAAGGGTAACTTTTCAACGAGCAGTCCCAGGCATTGCCATATTTGTTAGGATACGTTACCCCGTTATTGGAAAAAAGTACCAGTGCAAAACAGATCCCAACAATGATCTGCAGGCGGATCGGGACAACGCTTATCATTTGAATAAAAACGGGAAGAAGAAGCACATACACTAAAAGAAAATAACGGTTGCTTATCGGGTTTGTGAAGGGAATACAAATGATCATCACTGAAAGTGAAGCAAGCAAAAGGAGTTTCACCGGTTCGTTCAGGTCCTTTTTCTTCAGACTTATACCCATGATCACTACCCAGGCAAAAACGGCACCCAGGTCTATAAGTTTCCAGATACACAACGCCAGGTTGCGACCCATTCCTCCAACAGAAGTAATTCTCCGAAATTCTTTTATCTCTTCTCCTGCAAAGAACCAACCGCTGATCTTATAATGAACAAGCAACCAAGTGATCCATGCTAAAGCTCCACTGATAAGGAACCATCCGTTCTTATTTTTCTTAGCAAAAACAAAGTAAACAAACAACGTTCCGCAGAATGCTATACCACGAAGGTTAAGCAGGCAAAGAAATACAGCTGCTATGGCAATGTGTGAGCCCCGATCACTCAGCAAAGCGTTCAGTAACCAGAGTGATAAAAATACCATAGCGATCTCCGCGCTGAAATAAATACTTTGGGAAATAAAAGGTGCCGAAATAAGCGTGAGCAAAAGCACAATAAAGACCCGCGCCTCATGGAGGTAGCGGGAACAGAATTTTTTCAATTGCACAAGTGTGCCCAAAAGAAAAGGAAAGACCGAAAAATGCGCCACCCACAATTTAAATCCCAGCACCTTAAAGAGCAAGGCAAGATACAAGGGGTAAAGCGGCAAATGACCATTATCAGAATACGAGTTCCCGTTTGGAAAAAGATCTGTAAAACCGGTTTCCAGAAAATAACGGGCTGTTTTAACCTGTCCGTACATATCCCAAAAAACAGGCGTGTCCCTCACCAGCAACAAAGCAACAAGGTACACAAGGGAAACTATCCAAAGGCCACCTTTTTTTAAGAAGGGTTGTAGGCTCATCTTTCAAAAATACACATTTATAAATTGAAAAAATGATGGTACCTTTGAAGCTGTATGTTCAGGTTCTTCAAAAAGGTATTACATTTCTATAGGAACAGTCTTTGGCACGTAAGGCTTAACAAGCTCGATAAAAAAAAGAGCTTCCTGGTGCGCCAGGCCCGCGTGGCAGCACTCGCCGTTAAAGGTTTTAATGAGGACAGGTGCCTCACCAAGGCCTCTGCCCTAACCTTCTACATGCTTCTTTCCATTGTTCCTATCCTCGCCCTGCTATTTGCCATTGCCAAAGGTTTTGGGCTGCAACAGAAACTGGAGAGCGACCTGCTTAACGAATTCAATCAGTACCGCGATGTACTTACCCAGGCCTTTGAATATGCCAATAAAATGCTTGAGACCACCCAGGGCGGTGTAATAGCCGGTGTAGGTGTGGTTTTATTATTGTATACCGTGCTAAAACTTTTAGGCAGCATTGAGGATTCCTTTAACGAGATCTGGCAGATAAAAAAAGGGCGCACCTTTATCAGGCGCGTAACCGATTACCTCGCCATCATGTTATTCGCGCCTATTTTCATTGTGGCTTCGGGCGCCGTGAGTGTTTTTCTGAAAGCGCAGGTGGGCGGCGTAGTGGACGGCATGGAATGGCTTGGAAAGATAGATTTTATCGGAAAATTCTTCCTCAAATTGCTTTCCATTGCCCTCATGGGAGGTCTTTTCACTTTTATTTACATCGTTCTTCCCAATACAAAGGTAAAGTTCAAGAGTGCTATGCTGGCGGGTATCATTTCGGCCATTGCTTTTGATCTTTTGCAGTGGGCCTACATCAATTTCCAGGTGGGTGTGGTAAAGTACAACGCCATTTACGGTAGTTTCGCAGCCCTGCCCCTGTTCCTGGTTTGGATACAGTACAGCTGGTTCATTGTATTATTTGGCGCGGAACTTGCATTTGCCTACCAGAACGTAGACCATTACGAATTGGAATCAGAGATACAGAACATCAGTCCGCGTTACCGCCGTGTGATGGCCTTGCTTGTGGCTAACCTGGTTGTAAAGAATTTTGTTGAAGGTAAAAAAGCCCTCAACGCGGCCCAGATAGCCGAAAAACTCGATCTGCCCATACGATTGGCGCGTGATATCATATCTGATTTTACAGAGGTTGGCATCCTCAACGAACTAAAGACCGATGACGAAAAAGACGTAGCTTATCAACCCGGTATATCAGAAGAAAAACTAACCATCAAATACGTACTTGATAAAATGGACACGATGGGCGTGAATGAAATGCCGATACACTCTACCAAGGAATTAAAAGTGATCCATAAGTTGATGGACGATTTTGATGTGGTGATCTCAGCACACAAAGGAAACATATCGGTAAAAGACATTCTTTAAAATTAACAATATGAAAAAAACTCTTTTCAGCATTCTATTCTTCGCAGCCATCGCTACGACAGCGCAAACCAAAGAATACGTGGGCAAATGGGAACTCTGCAAAGTAGTTACAGTTAAAGGCGATACGCAGACCATCAAGGCCAGCGATCCGCGTTATGTGACCTACAATTTTGAGTACAACAACACATTCACGGCCTTCATTAAAGAAAAAGACGAAGAGGCCACGGGCCGCTGGGGTTTTGATTTTGGCAGCAAGACCATCAAGATCAAGAACCCGGTATACAGTAAAACAAAAACCAAGATCGGCGACTATCCCATCGTAGTACACCAAATAACGCCTGTTAACTTAGTTGAATCGCGCGAAGAAAAGAAGAAGCAGTTCTCTTATTGGATATACTGCAGGATAAAGTAGATCAGGTCAGTCCCTCCAGCAAATTATCATCTACCAGGTTAGGCAGGGTAACCTTTAAACTCGGCGTGCGTTCCATTTCACGCTTAATTGCGAACAAGGCCTCTTTGTTACGGGCCCAGCCGCGGCGGGCAATTCCGTTATTTACATCCCAGAATAACATTTGTTTCAGTCTACGATCGGCATCCACACTGCCGTCGAGCACCAGGCCAAAACCCCCGTTAATCACTTCGCCCCATCCTACTCCGCCGCCGTTATGCAAACTTATCCAGGTTGCGCCACGGAAACCATCACCCACAAAATTCTGAACGGCCATGTCGGCAGTAAAAGCAGAACCGTCGTAAATATTACTTGTTTCTCTATAGGGAGAATCCGTTCCGCTAACATCGTGATGGTCGCGGCCCAGAACAACGGGCGCTGATATTTTTCCTTCAGCGATAGCTTTGTTCATTCCCTCCGCAATGCGAATGCGGGCTTCGCTATCGGCATATAAGATGCGCGCTTGAGAACCAACAACCAGGTTGTTGTGCATAGCGTCTTTTATCCAGGTAATATTATCACTCAATTGCTGTTTGATCTCCCCCGGGGCATTTTTATACATATCCTCCAGAACATCTAAAGCGATCTCATCGGTCTTTTTCAGATCGGCGGCATCGGCGCTTGTACACACCCAGCGGAAAGGACCAAAACCGTAATCAAAGCACATCGGGCCCAAAATATCCTGCACGTAACTTTTGTATTTAAAAGTGCCATCTTTATTTACAATATTCGCACCTGCCCTGCTCGCTTCCAGTAAGAATGCATTTCCATAATCAAAGAAATACATGTTTTTTGCGGCAAGTACGTTAACAGCGTTGGCATGACGCACCAATGTCTTTTGAACTTCTGCTTTAAACTTGGCCGGATCTTCAGCCATCATCTTGTTACTTTCCTCATAGCTGAATTCCGCAGGGTAATATCCTCCGGCCCATGGATTGTGCAAAGAAGTTTGATCAGAACCAATATCCACCTGCATGTTCTCTTTCACCAATCGCTCCCACAGATCAACCACATTTCCCTGGTACGCCAAGGAAATAGCTTCTTTCGAGATCACCGCTTTTTTTATTCTTTCGATCAACAAATTCAGGTCTTCAAAAACTTCATCTACCCATCCCTGGCTATGACGCGTTTTTGTGGCTTTAGGATTTATCTCTGCGGTAACCGAAACGAGTCCCGCGATCTTTGCAGCCTTCGGTTGAGCGCCGCTCATTCCACCTAAACCGGCCGTTACAAATAATTTTCCCCGTCCGACCAGGTCATCCGGGCGGGTCTTCCGGTCTTCTTCGCTCTTCGAAATTTTGCGCGCGGCATTCATCACTGTAATAGTTGTGCCGTGCACAATACCCTGCGGACCAATATACATGAAACTTCCGGCAGTCATTTGTCCATACTGCGTAACTCCCAGTGCATTGAACTTTTCCCAATCGTCGGGCTTACTGTAATTTGGGATCATCATGCCATTGGTTACTACAACACGCGGAGCATCTTTGTGCGAAGGAAACAATCCCATCGGGTGCCCGCTATACAACACTAAGGTTTGTTCCTCGGTCATCGTAGCGAGATATTGCATGGTAAGGAGATACTGCGCCCAGTTCTGGAAAACGGCGCCATTTCCACCGTAAGTAATTAATTCGTGTGGATGTTGCGCCACCGCGTAATCAAGGTTATTGCTCAACATGTGCATGATAGCCGCGGCCTGTTTGCTGGTATGCGGATATTCGTTGATGGGACGGGCGTATATCTTGTAATCAGGGCGAAAACGATACATGTAAATGCGACCATAGATCTTCAATTCTTCCGCAAATTCTTTGACAAGTACCTTATGGTGTTTTTTATCGAAATAACGTAAGGCGTTGCGGATGGCGAGTTTCTTCTCCGCATCATTCAGGATATTCTTTCTTTTGGGGGCATGGTTCAGGCTCTTCTCATATTCTTTTACCCCCGGCAATTCATGCGGGATACCCTGCAACACCAATTTCTTAAAAGTTTCTTTTTCCATAATCAGCTTATATTAAAATTCGCCGCGCGGAGACTACTCTTTCTTTTCATCCTTCTTCTTGTCAAAAGTACCTGTTTTTTTGTTATACCCGTAAGGGCAATGACGACAGCCGCTTTTGCAGCAATAACCCCTTTTTAAATGGTATTTCTCGGTAAAGACAATGTACCCTTCCGGACTGTAATAAAAATCTTCGGGATCAAGGTCCTTCTTAAACATGATGCAAATATAGGGTTATGACGGCATTATTTCCCCCGATACTCTCATTATTGGGGTTTTTAAATTATTTTTGTGAAAGCAGCCCAGCCTATGAATGGTATTAAAAAATTCTTTACAAAAGAAAGGATCATCCTGGCGCTGGTATGCTTTGCTCTTTATGCAAATATTTTACGAAATGAGTATTGCATAGACGACTCATATGTTACCCAAAAAGATAATGTCACTTCGCAGGGCTTGCGCTCCATTCCTACCCTGCTCACTTCTTTCTATGCCAATGAAAAAGGCC
The DNA here is from genome assembly GCA_025451115.1 of Bacteroidia bacterium. GTDB lineage: Bacteria > Bacteroidota > Bacteroidia > B-17B0 > Aurantibacillaceae > PALSA-968. Next base: position 12,191 of record JANWKZ010000210.1, read on the forward strand.
AAAAGTATGATTATCGTCCGCTTGTAAAGATAAGTTACGCTGTAGAGCACCAGTTCTTCGGCACCAGCGCGGGTGTTTCGCACTTCTTTAATATCATACTTTATGTTATTTGTGTTTTTCTATTCTATCGGTTGATAGAATTACTGGTATTGCCGGCCAGGAACAGCTTACCTTTTTTTGCCGCGCTCCTTTTCGCTTTCCTGCCGATACACACCGAAGTGGTAGCCAGCCTGAAGAACCGCGATGTACTTCTTTGCTTTATTTTCACATTGAACGCGGTGATCATTCTTTTGAAGGCACATTCGGAGAACAAAATAAAGCTACTCACTTATGTATTTGTAGCTATTAATCTCTCGCTTGCCTTGCTTTCCAAATACGATGTATTGCCCTACCTCGCCATCCTGCCTTTTATTATTTATACCAAATACAATGTAAAGATGGGGCGTATCCTGCTCTATGGATTTGGCATTTTGTTCATGATGGCTCTCACACGCTTTCTCTCACGCCAGGCCGTAGACATTCATGCGCAAACCCGCACTTTTCATTATTTCGAGAACCCCCTTTATTTCAACCCTGAGATAAGCGTACGCTTCATAGCGCTTTTCAATTGCCTTGGTTTTTATGTGGTGCAATGCGCATTTCCTCTCAAGCAGTCGTTTTACTATGGCGAAGAATCGGTATCAGTAACCGAATTCAGCATGTACGGCTTCCTGGGTATAGCGGTGGCCGGTTTGCTTTTGTGGGGATTATATCATGCGTGGAAGAAC
>JANWKZ010000211.1 GCA_025451115.1 Bacteroidia bacterium
CCTCCTCCTGCCGTCATTCCATACAAATAAGTGCCGTCTGATACAAGCTTTCCTATCGGACTGCTTCCCGTAGCTGTTCCATTAAAATCACCAAGCTTGACAAACCCGGTACCATCCGGTTTAATTTTAAATACAACTCCTTTATTGTAGTTGCCACCGATCAGCGTAGTGCCATACAGATAAGTTCCGTCATACATAAGTGATCCATTGGGATATTTTCCATTTGCCGGTCCTGTGAAATCCAGTAATTTCGTGTATCCTGTTCCGTTGATCCCAACCTTGTAAAGAACGCCCCAGCCTTTTAAGCCTCCATTATAATTCACTCCATACAAATAAGTGCCATCAGAAACTACATCATGGTTGGGAGCATACCCATGCATAGAGTCATTTGCAAAATCAAGCAGCTTGGTGTGACCATTACCGGAAGGCAGTATTTTAAAAACAGTTCCATAATTATTCGTTCCTCCGCCCCAGGTAGTTGCATAAAAGAATGTACCATCATATATAAGAGATCCGTCAGGACGTCTGCCAAGTAGGGAATCACCATTAAAATCCAAAAGTTTTCCGTACCCAGATCCGTTTGGGAGTATTTTGAAAAGGGTACCTTTGTTATAGAGGCCACCGTAGGGAGTCAGTCCATAAAGATAACTCCCATCGTAAGTAAGTGAGCCCACCGGAGATGTACCACGAACCGTATCGTGTTTGAAGGTGAGCATTTTAGTAAACCCTTGTCCATTTTGTAATACTTTAAAAAGAGTACCTTTCTGATATTTCCCACCCCACTCTGTCATTCCAAACAGATAAGTTCCGTCAGACACCAGCGCACCTTTCGGATGGCGGCCGGTCAGCGTATCGTCAAAGTCAAATAGTTTAGTGAACTGCGCTATGGATCTTGTCCCAAAGAACAATAAAATGATCAGGTAGATGTTTTTCATAAACTTCCTTTTGATCAAAGCTAGTGCGAATTAAAATAGAAAAAAGTGTGACTTGGTAACTGGCGGTTTTTAAGGAATAAGTGGCGACTTTGATTAAGACCGAACGGTTATTAGGGCCTTGTGCCCGGAAATACCTGCCCGGTTCTTTTTTCCATCTCCGCGGCAATTTCCTGCCCGTCCTCGCCCTGTTCATTGAGCTTCTCTATGATATTCCGGTAACTTTTAAGATCTCTGTCCTGGCTTAGTTTAAAAACAGTGTCGATTTCCTTTACTTCTATTTCAAAAGCCACGATCGCGTTCATTACTCTTTGTTTGAATTCCGCCGGAAGGTTATCGAAAGTAGTTGAAGAGGCAGGGTTGTTATTTTCAAAATGCAAAGATGTCTTGCGAAGTACATCCGCCAAAGCCTCGTCATCCAGGAAACGGATAATACCTTTCACGTGTACGCTCATGTAGTTCCAGGTAGACGGCAGGTGAGGATTGCTGTACCAGGTAGCGCTCACATAGGTATGACTGCCGGTAAAGACCACCAGCACATTCTCATTATGCAGGAAAGCCCTGTGATGATCCGTGTTTTTCATGATATGCCCACGCATGATCTTCTTTCCGTTCTGCTCTTCGATAAAAACCGGGATCTGGGTGGCAATCGGTTTGTTGTTGGCATCGCAGCCGGTAAGGAAAGCAAAGGGATACTTGCCCACAAATTCTTTGATCACTTCTTCATTTTCCTCTTTGTGATACGGGAGATTGTACATAGTGTATTGTTTAACGGGTTATTTCACTACCACATTCTTCGCTAAAGTCTTAAAACGCACACCGCTCTTTTGAACAACGGTAATGGTAACATGCCCCGTTTTGCTGGTGTTGATGTCGCGCACGGTGCCGCTTTTGCCTTTGTGGGTGCCGCCAATGACCTCGCATTGGTCGCCGTCTTTGGGTTTTGGGGAGGGGGTGGGTTTGTTTGCCATGTGTTTATTTTTATGGTTTTAATCTGTCGTATAATTTTTTGATGATACGCGGGTAACGCCCAACGATCTCCGCAGAATCTTTCGAGAGTGTATCGAGCTTATCACTAGAGAGTTTGGAAAGATAATAATTATGCCAATGATCCACTTTATGATCGGCCGTATCGTTGACAGTGTGATCGTAAGACGACCAGTAGTAAGTAAGGATCATCAGATTTTTGTCTTTATCCCGAAAGAGACAGGAGCTGTGATCCATTGCCTCGCCGGCGTCTCCCATGCAATCGGCTACATCCAGTGCCAGTGTTATTGAATCTTTCTTCTTATCGAAAACAAAAAGTGACAAAGCCGAGGAAACATACTCGCCGGGCACACGGCTTAACAACGCTGTATGGGAACTATCCAAAGGAAAAGAAAGACAGGCGCCGAAATCTTTGTTCCAGTTAAACAAGGTTCCGTAATTGTAGGGCAACATAAAAATATGAGCGCTATCCATTGGCTTGCCGAAGAACTTATAGCTGCTATTAATGTCCCATGCGCTGTGAACGTACAGCGTGTCGTCGTTAGTTGGAGCAAATAAAGAAGATAGTTGGGAAAAGCGCGAGGGAAGTGTGTCTTGAGCAGATTGGGTTTCTTTGGGGTCAGGTTCATTTCTGCAACTAAAGACAGCAAGAGCAAGTCCGGAGAATATTAATACTTTTAATTTCATTTTGAATTCCTGATAAATGTAGTCGCTTTCGGCGCAAGTTGCAAATCTATATAACTGAATTGTCACCCTGAACTTGTTTCAGGGTCCCCTCATCCTTAGTACTCATCATGGCAAACCCGGATGATCTTACACGATATGTCCGGAATGCGAGCGATGCTGAAACAAGTTCAGTATGACGGAAAAGTAGATAATGTAATTTACAAATCCACATCAACCGGATAATGAGACAGCCCCTCCGCTACTTTCCCTCCCACATTTAAGATCATTGTCTCAGCAGCCAACATTGTTCCTTTCCTTAGATAGATCAAGGTAATACTTTTAATGCCAACCATTATATGCTTCAAGTCAAAGTGCAGATCCGGATTTTTCTCTAAGGCTTTTGCAAAATACTTCCTGAGCTCGCTCTTTCCGTGTATTGTACCTGTGTCGTTAATTTGATTTTTAAGAATGAAAGGCGAAGAAAAAACAACACCCTCGGCATAATGATTCATAATAGCATCAATGTCCTTATCGTTCCAGGCCCGGATCCATTCGTCAGCAAAGGTTTGAGCAAATTGTTTGGTTATTTTCATTTTTGCCTGTTTTTCTTCTCTTTCTGCGCACGTCGTCGGTCCATTCTACAATGTTCCCTTCCGCCCTTGTTAAGCCAGGGATAAAAAACAACATGTTTCCAGCATGTTCCCAAAAGCCAGAGCCCATGCCCACTTCCCGATGGTTTATCCGGTACGCGGGTTTTAGCGATCTCAAACACACTGTTTAGCGACAACAGATACTTTATTTGCGCGGAGTCAGCACTCGCGTTAATTGTTGTTCTGGATATTTTCTGTGCTTTGTCCATCGACTTAATATTAATTCCTCTCACCTTGTATTTAGTAAGCTCGGCCTTAAGTCTTTTTATTCGCTGCTGGGTCAGCTTTTCCGGTTCAAGGCTGTCACGCCAGATAACATAATCGTTAATATCCTTAAGATGAAGGGCAATATATTTAAAGCCCGAGTCAGCCGTATAAGGCATTTTTGCATATTCTGTCGACTTGTGTTTGAAATAAATACCCACGAAGGTCATTTTGAGCTCTCCTTTAACAGGCCCGTCTGTTTCTCTATCTTGTGCCCAGGCTTTTGTAGCAACAATTAGAAAAGCAAAAAGTATGAATATCCTGTATCCCATAAACGAAGATAGTATCTAAGATACAAAATAAGCGCGGATACACCCGATAGCTATCTGGACCCAGCCAACTGGAGGTTGCTGATCTCACTAATGCTTATGATCCTGTCCTTTGGAGTGATCGTGTTCCTTCTTATCAAAAGGGAAATAGTCAACCACATCATATTTCCATACGTTAGTTGGAAATATCACTACAAGATTTGCCGTTTTTTTACCAATGTTCTTAAACGCATGCGGTACCATTGGAGGAATATTAACTATGTACGGGGCTTTTACGGTAAACATAGTATCACCCAGGGCATATAGTATTTCCCCTTCCAGAAGCACATGAGACTCTTCTCCTTCGTGCGTATGCATGGGTGGAGCTCCGCCCGGAAATGTTTCCGTAATGCCAATTACCAGGTTTTGGTACCCGTTCTTTTGACCTTCCATTACGTGAACATACTCTCCGGGACCGGGATTAATAACAGGCAGATCCTCAACTTTTTTGACATAATTCTTCCAATATTTCATGTTAGCAGTCTCATAACCCGATGGGACCATTCTTCTTTCAAGTACTTTGTGTGAGTGGTGCTGTGCATGAAGATATTGGATGATCGAATCAGGTACAGTTTTAACCTCTTGTACCAGGTTCGTTATTGAAAACGTTTCTTTAATGGAATCATTAAGGTTTGCTTCCGGATTACTAGTATTCTCCTTGTTTGAACAAGAGGTAAACAATAATCCTGAGGCAATGCCGGCCATAAGCAATATTGATTTTTTCATTTTATCTGTTTTTATTTGTTGTTGATCATATAAGAATTAAAAACACTACTAGTAGCATTCATACCTGGTTGTTTATAATGCAAGATACGAATTTCAGGGGATCAAAGCACGGATTGCAAATCCGCGTTATCGAAGAAGTGTCAATGTACCTACTTTTTTTCTTTTTGTTTTCTATATCTATAGGCTTTGCGATACGCCCTCCCACTCTTATTCATGTGGAACCCGGTTATCCAGCATTTCCAACACCAAATTTTTGGACGCAATATGTGCCCCATAGCTTTAGATGGTTCGGTGGGAGAACGTGTTTGGGCGATCTCAAACACACTGTTTAAGGATAACAAGTACTTTATCTTCGCGGAGTCAGTACTCGCGTCAATTGTTGCCCTGGATATTTTTTGTCGCTTTTCCATCGACTCGATATAGATGTTGCGAGTCTCCTTGTGTTTATTTAAAGAAGCCTTTAGTTTCTTAATACGTTGCTTCGTGAGTTTTTCTGTCTCCAGGCTATCACGCCATATAACAAGATCGTTGATGTCCTTTATATGGGCCACAATGTAATTAAAGCAGGAATCTGCCGTGTAAGGCATTGCAGCGTATTCCGCGGACTTATGTTTAAAATAAATACCCGGAAAGTTCATTTTGAGTTCACCGGTATCTTGTGCCTGGATATTTGTGGCAAAAATTAGAAAAGTAAGTATTTTGATTGTATACCGCATAGATGGTGGCGGTATCTAAGATACAAATTCAAGTGCGGATTGCAAATCCAAGTGAAAAGGTTACAGAACCTTCTACCGTACAGTTTCTTTCTTGTAATTCCGATTCGCGATACTATCTTGCTTTAACTGCTCTTGTAGCTGCCGAGCTATTAATATGTTTTGTTCTTTCATTATTTGATTCTGATTATAGATAAGGAGGGCGTCAAATATTACAATAACAGAGCCAATAAAGCTCAGGAATTTTGTTAAAGAAAATGTTTTATTTGAATTATCTAATGCTTTACTGGAATTTTTTAATGCCTTTCTTGAATTTTCTTCTGTGAGTAATGACGCTTTGATATTTAGTTCCTTTTTTCCATCATTTGTTATTGTCCATCCTTTTTGGTGCACATCTTTTTTACCTATATAATTTTTGTCTAAAAGGCTTTGTACTATTTCATCATACTTATGTTGTGGCACAGAATGGAAATTCGCCTTCATTACTTCGTTAGTAATGTTATATTCCTCATTCCTCTCGTTTAGATATTTTAATATCTCATATTCTAATTTTTCCTTTTCTATGCGTACTTGATGCGGATATAAATTAGCTTCGATAGAGCTCCACGATTCTTCTGTAGGATTATTTTTAAACCACCATAATTTATCTTTTTTTTCTGTCATCCTTTGGAAACCTAAAAATCCTCCTCAATATCATGGTTCGGGTTTCCGCGGATGATGTCGCCGCTGTCGGCGTCGTCTACTCTATCCCAGTTCTTGGATTGAACGGTTTGGGTATTGGGCCCCTGGCTTAAGAAATCGTTTTGCGGACCAAGGTTTTGATTGTTTTGGTAAATATCTTTTGCTCCCTCTACATAATCCACATCCGCAAACTTGGCGTATTGCCCAATGAAGCGCACACGTGGCTGAGAAATGGAACCATGACGGTTCTTGGCTATGTACAGCTCGGCCATGCCGCGAGAAGGCTGATCGTCCTCAAAAACATCGAGTCCGTAGTATTCCGGACGGTAAATGAAAATTACCATATCGGCATCCTGCTCAATGGCTCCCGATTCACGGAGGTCGGAAAGCTGCGGGCGTTTGGTACCGGTAGCACGTTTCTCCACATCACGACTTAACTGTGAAAGCGCGATGATGGGTACGTTCAATTCTTTCGCTAAACTTTTTAATGAACGTGAGATATAAGAGATCTCCTGCTCACGGTTCCCTCCTCTTCCGCTCTCGGTACCGGCGGTCATCAGCTGGAGGTAATCGATCACGATCATTTGTATATCGTGGTTCTCCTTTAAACGGCGGGCCTTGGCGCGCAGCTCGAAAATAGAGAGTGCCGGGGTATCATCAATGAATAAAGGTGCTTTTGATAACCTGGAGATACGTTCGTTCAATTGTACGAACTCATAATCTTTCAGATCACCTTTACGGATCTTGTCCTGCTCTAATTCAGCTTCCGCCGAAATAAGACGGTTCACTAACTGGAGTGATGACATCTCGAGTGAGAACACAACAACCGGTTTATCAAAATCAACCGCCGCGTTGCGGGCCAATGTTAACACAAGAGCCGTTTTACCCATGGCAGGACGGGCCGCGAGAATAATCAAGTCTGATTTCTGCCAGCCACCGGTAATGCGGTCAACCTGCGTAAAGCCGCTGGCCACGCCGGTAACACCCGAGGTTTGCTTACTGGCTTCCTCTATCTGGTCGATAGCTTTCGCTAATAATTTACTGATGGAGTCCTGTTGCTTGCGCACGTTGGCATCTACGAGTTCGTAAATACTGGCCGTGGCTTTATCCAGGAGTTCAAACACATCGCTGCTTTCTTCGTAGGAGTGGTTGATCACATCGCTGCTGATGCGGATGAGCTCGCGCTGGATGTATTTCTGCAATACGATACGCGCGTGGTATTCGGCGTTGGCCGAACTCGCTACGCGATTGGTAAGCTGAGCAACGGAGTAGGCTCCGCCGGCAATTTCCAGTTCGCCGTTCTTCTTCAGTTTATTGGTAACGGTGAGGATATCCACCGGCTCCGAGTCGTTGAAAAGGTCTACGATGGCGCGATAAATGCTCTGGTGCGAAGGTTTGTAGAAGGCCTCCGGCTTCAGGATATCGATCACGTTGCTGAGGGCTTCTTTCTCCAGCATCATGGCTCCCAAAACGGCTTCCTCTAGTTCGGTTGCCTGGGGCTGTAATTTACCATCTAAAGCGGGCGGGGTATAGCTCTGTAATTTTAATTTCG
>JANWKZ010000212.1 GCA_025451115.1 Bacteroidia bacterium
GGCGAGGTCATCGGTCCTTTTACTTCTAATGCCAAGACCGGTAAATACCTGGTGGCTCTCAGCCCCGGAGAGAATTATACATTCAATGTACGTGCCGGCAAAGGATACCCCGATATAACGGAGGACCTGGATATACAGAAGCTCACTAAATTCGTAGAGATACGCAAAGATTTTCGTCTTGTGAAAGACGGTTTTGTGGATAAGACCGAAGTATCTCTTAATGATATACTGGCAGCATTGGACACGATCACGAAGGCTCCCGATTCACTGATCACGATCGTTACTCCTACAGTTGCCACAACAAATACCACCGCCATAGGCAATCCTTGCGACGAATTCAAGAAACTTGATTTCTCGGCCTTAAAAGGTAAAAGCCTGAACGATGCAAGCGTATATGCTAAACTGCTTGCGATAGGCAGCAAGATATGTTCTGAGAAAATGGTCTTCAAAGTGCAGATCGCCGCTTATCGTCATCCCAAAAATTACAAATGGGGGCACCTGCAGGAGTTCGGCGAGCCCGAGGTAGTGGATTATCCGGATGGGATCACACGTTTTACGCAGGGCAAATTCAATGGCATTCACTTAGCGGAAGAACAAAGACAGAAGGCCATCTCTAAAGGTCAGAACGATGCCTGGATCGTTGGCTTCGTGGATGGCAAGCGCTTTACACTGGAACAACTGATCATGGTGGACTTCTACAATAAGGATGTTGCAAGTTTAAACGAAGACCTGCAGCTTTTAAAAGATTATATTAGCTTCAAATAAACACGCTTAACAACAAAAAAATGGAAACAACCGAAATGACCCCCAACGAAAGGCCCCAGGCCCTGAAAACCGTATGTATTATCTCCTTTATTGGATGTGGACTCATATTTTTAATGAGCCTGCTAAGCATTCCTAACATCACTAAATCAGATGAGGCCAAAGCCAAAGAGATCGAACAGGTAAGAGGTTTCAGTGAAGAAATGGGCGATCAACTGGAAGCGCAATACATGGATCCTTCCTATAAATCAAAAATGACCGCAAAACTGATCGTTGACCTGGCTTTTTTAGCGCTGACGTTTGTAGGTGTGTGGATGATGTGGAAACTTAAGAAGACCGGCTTCTATATCTATGTTGCTTCTGAAGTGCTTTATTATTTCTCGGGGTATTTAAGCGGGCAGGGCGATCCCAGCAAAATGATGGAGACCATGCCGGCCTTTATGAAGAACATTGCTTTTGGGGTATTTGCCCTGGTAATTATTCTCGATCTTTTGTTCATCTTCCTTTATTGGAGGCAACTGAAACACATGCGTTAAAAATAATGAATGGATAGAGTCCGCCCTCGCTCAGCCGGGGCGGATTTTTTATTATGAAACACACCAATAGTCTCATACACGCTAAAAGCCCGTACCTGTTACAGCATGCGCACAATCCTGTTGACTGGCAGGTTTGGGGCGAGGAAGCTTTTGCTCGTGCTAAGAAAGAAGATAAGCTTGTACTTGTAAGCATTGGTTACTCGGCCTGCCACTGGTGCCACGTGATGGAACACGAGTGCTTTGAAGATGAAGAAACGGCCGCGCTGATGAACAGTGATTTCATCAATGTTAAAGTCGACCGGGAAGAACGACCGGATGTAGATCATATTTATATGACAGCCGTGCAATTGTTGAGCGGTCACGGTGGCTGGCCCTTGAATTGCTTTGTGTTGCCTGACGGAAGACCCGTTTACGGAGGCACCTACTTTCCGAAGGAAAGATGGGCCGATGTATTGAGGAATCTCTCTTCGCTTTACAAACAGAATAAAGGTAAAGTGGAAGAATACGCCCGCGAACTGACGCAGGGAATTAAGCAGGTGAACGAGTTCACGCATCTTACGCAGACAGAAAACCCGGCGGTGTCGCAAGAGGATCTTAACGGGGCGGTGGAGCGTTGGAGCAAACGTTTTGATAAAAAGGAAGGCGGCAACCTGGGGGCGCCAAAATTCCCGATGCCATCGAACTATCTTTTTTTGCTTCGACTCGGGCATCTGAATAAAGATGAAGAACTTTTGAAACAAGTCCACCTTACGCTGGAGAAAATGGCAAATGGCGGTATCTACGATCACCTGGGCGGAGGGTTTGCGCGGTATAGCACCGACAGCGAGTGGAAAGTGCCACATTTTGAAAAAATGCTATACGACAACGCGCAATTGTTGTCGCTCTACAGCGAGGCTTACCGCGAAGCTAAAAACCCACTCTACAAAAAAATAGTCTACGAAACCATCGGTTTTGTAGAAAGAGAGATGACCTCGCCGGATGGCGGTTTTTACAGCGCGCTGGATGCCGACAGTGAAGGAAAGGAAGGTCTTTTTTATATATGGACGAAAGAAGAATTGCAGGATATACTGAAAAAGGACTTCGAGGTGTTTTCCGACTATTATTCGGTAAATGAGCTTGGCTATTGGGAGGACGATTTTTACATTTTATTGCGCGACAAGGCGGCGGGCGACATTGCAAAAAAATATTCTTTGACAGAAGAGGAGCTTGAAAAGATCATAGACCGCTGCAAGGAGAAATTAACAGAAAAAAGAAATACCCGCGTGCGGCCCGGGTTGGATGATAAGATCATTGCTTCGTGGAACGGACTTATGGTAAAAGGGCTTTGTGATGCCTATCTTACGTTTGGAGAAGCACGCTTCCTGGAAATGGCGGAAAAGAATGTAAAGTTCCTGGCAGAAAAATTATTGCAACCCGATGGATCTTTGTTCCGATGCGCTAAAGACAGCGTACCCTATGGTTCCGCTTACCTGGATGACTACGCTTTTGTTATCGATAGCTGCATTGCGCTGTTTTGCGTAAGTGCTAACGAAAAGTATCATAAGCTGTCTGTCAAACTTACCGATCATTGTTTAAATCACTTCTATGATGCCGAACGGGGACTTTTCTATTATAGTTCCAGGACAGGAGAGGAACTTATTGCCCGTAATTTTGAGGTAAATGATAATGTGATCCCGGCATCCAATTCGCAAATGGCGCGCAATCTGCAACAGCTTTACGACCTAACGGGGCGGAACACCTATGATGAGATAGCGCGGAACATGCTTAAAAAGATGCAGCCTGAGGTAAAACAGGCCCTTTCCTCCCACTCTAACTGGGGATTGGCAGCTTTAAATGAGCTGTTTTCCCATTTTGAGGTCTGTATTGTTGGTAAAGATGTTGATGAATTACGGACGGGCTTCGCGAAACATTACCATCCGAATGCCATTTTTGTTTATAGTAAAACAGCTTCCGACCTGGCCTTGCTGAGTGGTCGCTTTTCGGCGAACGAAACCCTTGTTTACGTTTGCCGTAATAAAGCATGCGGGTTGCCCGTTAGAACGGTTGAAGAAGCTTTGGAACAGTTGAAATGAGAGCGCTGAAATATATTTTTCTTACCTGGATATCCTCCTTCTGCCTGCAGGCACAGATTTTCCATCCTCCTATCCAGCATATTGCCGATAACATTCCCGATTTCAACGCGGGCGAGATAAAAAAGCGCAAGATAAAATCTATCGTTTTTGATATGGTAGATAAGAAAGATTTCCAGGTGGCTGAGGACAAGGACCTCAGCCGTCATTATGAATTTGACAGTCTCGGGCGTATTACAAGAAGTTATTACACCATCATCCGTCGCATTATCCAGAAAGACTTTGTAACAGCGCCGGTATATAAACGCAAAAGGATGGTGCACGCGGGTCATACTTATACCAAGAATGTATACGAGTTCGATACGCTCTCCTGCACTTTTCAGTATGACGTAAAAGGAAATCTTGCCTGCAAACGCTATAACGACGGTAATACTTATAACAGCACCTATTACTGGTATGACAGTATCGATAGGGTGATTAAGATACTTTACTGCAAGGAAACCAACACAAGTGCCGATAAGTCGGTCTTTGTATTGGGCATGCAGCAAAAGCAGTTCGAAGAACGTTATAAATACGCTTATTCTTCCGACCTACAGTACAAAAAACTCTGCATGAACGATGAGGACCGCGCCTTTAAAGAGATCATTGTAACGCTTACGGCCGATAAAAAGCCCAAGCAGTTCAACGAGAGCTTTATCGCCACCTGGATCAACCAGGTAACGGATTTCAGTTACAACGAGCAGAAACAATTGATCGAAAAGAAGCACACCTCAAATGCTTCCAGCCCCGTGGAGATAAAGGATACTTTTGAATACGACAAGAATGGTTACCTGGATATGGAGAAACACTTCAAGAACGGGCTTATGATCAGTGAGACCGGCTATGTGAACGATGTGCAAACAGGCTTACCTACTTCTTACGTAACGCGCGACCCGATCAATAAAACAATGCTGATCGTGCGTTTACTTTATACCTACAATACGGATTCGATCTCCAGCCACAAGTAATTATTTCATGTCTGAAATAACGTTGGCGGCCTCCTGCAGGTAAATATCTTTTTTAAGGTTGAGCGCCCACTTCTTCTCGCGGTTCAGCTTGTTGGTATCCGCTGAAAGACGCTGTACATCCACCTGCATCAGGTTCACGGCAAATCCTTTTATGTCTTTGCTGAGATCTTCATACTTCTTATTTTCTTCCTTGTACTTCTTTACTTCCGCAGTGTATTTCTCAAGATTAAGACTGTATTTGGTATCGTCTTTCTTCGATTTGATGGATTTCGCTTCCATATCCACCAGGGAGAATTCCTTGCTTTTTTTGATGCGATCGGTGCTGGACTTTTTCAGTTTCTCGTAATTGATGCTGGTGTAGGGATCGTATTGCGCTTTGCTGATCTCGTCCCATGGCATTGGATTATCAAGTTCCTTCTCGCCTGTTTCGATATACACGTAAGGATCCGGCAATGTAATGTCGGGCATAACACCTTTTAACTGGGTGGCTCCGCCGTTTACACGATAGAATTTTTGCATGGTAACTTTTAAAGCTCCCAACGGTTTCATCGAATCCAGCTGCGGGATCACGTAGTTATCCAGTTCGAGGAATGATTGCACGGTTCCTTTACCGAATGATTGCGTTCCAATAACCACCGCGCGCTTGTAGTCCTGCATAGCCGCTGCCATGATCTCGGAAGCCGAAGCGCTGTTGCGGTTCACCATGATCACAAAAGGACCATCATACAATTGCTCTGGATTCTTATCATTGAGTTGATCGATCTTAGCTGATTTGCTTCCATCCGGTTTCATATCATTCTTACGAACCTGTACAATAGGGCCGCTCTTGATGAAAAGTCCGCCCATGGTAACTACTTCCGATAAAGATCCTCCTCCGTTATCGCGGAGGTCGAGTACGATGCCATTTACGTTCTCCTTCTGTAGTTTCAATACTTCATTCTTCACGTCTTCCGCGCAGTGGTGCGCGCCGGTTCGCGTAAAATCACTGTAGAAAGTAGGAAGCTTGATGTAACCTGTTTTATTCTTGCCGTTATCTATAACTGCCGAGTGCGCATAGGTTTCGTCGAGTTCAATGATATCACGAACGATGGGAACTATTTTGATAGTGCCGTCCGGCTTTTTAATAGTAAGTTTCACCTCGGTTCCTTTTTTTCCTTTGATAAGCTCGATCGCATCGTCAATATCCATACCCACAATGTCAACCGGCTCGGCCGATCCCTGGCCAACCTTAATAATGAAATCATTTGCCTGTATCTCGCCTTGCTTATAAGCGGGGCCGCCCACAACCAGTTCGCTTACTTTGATGTAATCGTCTTTTTGCTGAAGACGGGCTCCAATACCTTCCAACTGACCGCTCATGGTTTGATCGAACTTCTTCTTATCCTTCGGCGCGAAGAACTCAGTGTGCGGATCATACATACTCGCGATGGAGTTCACGTAATCGGCATAGCGCTCTTTCTTGTTACGTTTCTTCAGGCGTTTGAAATAATCATTCATGGTCTTAACCACCTTGCCACGCGCTTCCACTTCCAGTGAGTCGAAAGGACGAACCTTAGCCGTAGTATCTTTTGCGTTCTTTATTTTCTCATTCGCTTCCACCAATTCGTGCAGGCGCGCCACGGTATGGTATTGCAGGTATTGTCGCCACTTGTTGCGAAGCTCGGTCTCATTTTTGGCATAGTCGGTCTTTTGTCCGTCGGTCTCATATTCTTCGTTCACGGCATAATCAAAAGGTTTTGCAAGGATCTCCTTGTACCATGTTTCCTTTTCTGAAATACGGCGCGTGATGAGTTCATTGGAGAGTTCAAACAGTTCAAAAGTCTCATTTTGGATCTGGTCGTCCACTTTGGTTTTATACTTGCCCATGTTCTCTACATCAGGTTGCATAAGGAACATGCGGGTATAATCAAGTCTTTTCAGGTAAAGATCGAAGAAGCGGGCGGAGAAATTATCGTCTATTTTCTTGGGTTCGTAATGGGCGTTATTGAGGCCGCTCATCATGATCTCGAGGATCACCTGGTTCTTGTCAAAAAAATATTTTATGGTGGTAAACGAAAATAAAGCGAGGCACGTTGTAACGAGCGACATTTTGATCCATCTGTTCTTCATGATCTTTTCTGTTTAGAGTATAAATTTAACGAAAATCCATAGGGACTATTGCCCATTTGTAAAAATCCCCCCTTTTGCGGTTTGAGTGGTAAATAGAGATTACAAAAACCGAACCAATTTTTAGAACTTGGCCTTGGTAATGCGGCGTTTCTTACGGCTATCCAAAACGTAGCCAACTTTGATCTCAATGTTCATATAAGAATCCTTATCGCGTGTATTTCCGCGCTGCGCGCCTGATCCATCGCCGTTAGGCGCGGTAGCATTCGGTATAACCCCGAGGCTCGGATCGGCTAATGCAACCGCCACAGGACCTTTTTTCACCAGCAGGATGGCGGGATCATAATAAACACTGCTGCAATCATCGATATAATCACTGAAGGTCTTACGGAAATTGTATTCGATACCAACCGTCCATTTCTTGTTAATCTTATAACGGGCACCGATACCCATTGGGATAGAAATGGAAACACGCTTATACTTTCGGGCGCCGCCCGGCAATCCTTGTCCTTCGGTACTCAATGGCTGAAGGGCGTACCAGTTTCCGCCATACTGTGCCTTTGGATTGTAGTAGAACCCGCCAACCCCAACAAAAATATAATAATAGCTGCTGTAAGCTTTGTAACGGCGCATCATGGTTTTTTTGATATGATAACGGTTACCATGCCTATCGAAACTCAAAGACATTTCAATGTTGGTTGCCAGTTCAAATACGTTGGATTTAAAGTGAAGGTTCCGATTCATCCGGAAAGGCTCTTTTGTAAGCTTGTCATTCCCTCCGATAAGCAGATAAGAAAAATCCGTACGGGAAGCGAAACGCTTATTAAGGCGATAACGGTAACCAAAAGAACCTGTTGGGCGCGTAAGCACCAATTCAAGATCCGCGTAACTGTAGTGGGTTCCAACCTTATTCAAACCTCCGAGGTCGCCAAGGAAGTTGGAGGCGCCAAGACCCAGAATGTACTCCTTACGCTCTTTCTTCCAAGAATCACGCTTGGCAAAATACTGAGCCTTTAGAGAGGTACAAAAAGCTGTAAACAGTACAAAAGTATATAATACCCTTACTAACAAAACAAGAATGGTTTAAACGGCTAAAATAAGAAAAAAAAGGTAAAAAAGGCCAAGTAAGTTACCCATAAGATCTCTGAATTTTGGCGATCATTACACGTCTGAATTTCGGGAAAAACCTCATTTTACTTAGATAACAAATTATAAAACAAACAATTATAAAGCAATTCTAAACCGTTTTTAGTTTCCGGGCGGCAAATTTCCTATTTGATAAGTTCTAAAAAACCGGTTCCGGATGTCATTTTTCCTTTGCGGTCCGTGTATGTCAAAATATAGTAATAAGTGCCATCTGAAACCGACTGACCGGTGGCCGCGTTCTTTCCATTCCACCCGTCCTTCGGATCATTCCATTCATAGAGTTTTAGGCCCCATCTGTCGTAGATGGCACAATGCAGGGAGACCAGGTCCTTTCCCTCAACAAAAAACACATCGTTTATTTGATCGCCGTTAGGAGTAAAAACATTAGGTACGATCACCGGCAGGAGCGTATCGGTTACAAGCAGGTTGATCGTGGCCGTATCCTTGCAACCATATTGATCGGTCACTATCAACGATATCGTATACCATCCTTCCACCGTATAAGTGGTTGTGGGATTAGGTTGCGTAGAGCTGTTCCCATTTGCCAGATCCCAGTAATTTGTAAGCGCGGTACCGGAAGATGAATTCGTGAAAGTAAAAGTAGCGGGCGCGTTGGCCGTGATCGGAGAAGAACCAAAACCGGCCTGGGGCGAACTCATGGCAACAGTAAACTGCGTTATTGCGCTACCGCAACTGTTGGATGCCGTAAGTGTATAGACTCCAGCTTGCGTGGTTGAAACCGAAAGACCATTTCCTAAATTCCCACCCGGTCCGCTCCACGAATAAGTATAAGGGCCCGCATTCACAGAAAGTGTTCCCGACTGGTAAACGCAAATGATCGTGTCGCCGGCAACTGCCTGCGCCACCGGTAAGGGCAAAAGACTAACGGTTGCAATTGCTGCATTAACGCAACCATTTGCATCTGTGCCGGCCACCGTATAAGAAGTGGCAACTCCGGGCACTGTTATGCTTGTACCGCTTTGCGCAGTGCTCCAACTGTAAGTACTTGCTCCACTCGCCGTTAATGTTGTGTTGGTGCCCGGACAGGTTGAAGGTGAGTTGACCGTTATTGTAGGTAACGCATAAATACTAACATTGGAAACAGAAAAATTATTGCAGCCGTTGGCATCTGTACCGATCACCGTATATCCTGTAGCGGAAGAAGGGCTCACTGAAATGCTGCTGCCGGTTTGTGAAGTGTTCCAGGTATAAGTTAACGCGCCTGAGGCATTAAGTATCGCTGTTCCTCCCGGGCAAATGGAAGTATTATTGCTTGACACTGAAGGAAGCGGATGAACATAAACTGTGGCAACTGCGGTATCGCTGCAGCCATTGATATCTGTGCCTGCTACAGTATACGTGGTTTGCACGGAAGGAGAAACGTTTATACTTGCGCTCGTTTGAAAAGTACTCCAGGTATAGGTGATTGCGCCGGCTGCAGTAAGAACCGTAAACTTACCCGGGCAAATGGAAGCAGAATTAGCTGTTACGTTCGGTAGATTATAGACAAATATTTCAGCCACAGTTGTATCCAAACAACCATTGGCATCGGCGCCAATAACCGTATACTGCGTAGTTGAAGAAGGCGATGTGTTCAGAGAGCTTCCGCTTGCCCCTGTGTTCCAGGTATAGGTAGAAGCTCCGTTTGCAACTACGGTTCCGGGGTTACCCTTACAAACAGAATCGTTGACCGCGGAAATAACCGGAAGCGAATTTACGTTCACGGTAAATGTAGTACTTGCGTTGCCGCAATTGTTTGAAGCATCGAGTGTGTAAACGGTTTGCGCAGTTGGAGAAACCGTATAACTTGTCCCGCCCGCGTTACCGGGATTCCAGGTATAGGTTGCGGTACCTTGCTGGTTAACGGAGAGAACGAAACTACTTCCCAGGCAAACAGAATTTCCGTTGGCTGTTATGGTTGGCGATGGTGCAGGTGTAATTGTTAACTGCATACTGTCCTTAACGCCACCCTGGCATTTGCCCAGCGCCGTGAGATAAAGTGTAATGGTTCCGTTATCGCCGCTTCCGGGAATGTAATTGGTGCTTAAAGATGTTCCGGTTGAAAAAGTTCCGCTTCCTCCCGACCAAGCTAGAGAAGTATATGGTCCCGAAGCGTTGCCAAGTAATGCAATTGTATCGTTGTAACAGATAATGGCATTGGCTCCCGCATTCACAACAACAGGTGTGTAGGGGGCCTGGCATCCGTAATTCACATACGTAGGGTTTCCGGCCGCATCGAACTGAACAGTAGAGCCGTCGTTCTGACCGCCGCTTCCTCCGTAAGATCCTAAGCTATTTACAAGAAGACTCCGGTCGTAGGTAACACTCTCAGCACAACTCAGCGGAGCATAATTTAAGGTCAGGGTACGAAGCGCTACGGTGCCGGTTGGAGTTGATGATACAGTTCCGCCGTTATTATGGTTTGCAAAATGGCCCTGGTAATTTCCTGTGTCCTGGAAAAGAACAACAAGCGTATCCTGTAAGTTAGCGAAGGAATTTGCTCCTGTGCACATATCCCAGGAAGAAATGATCAGCACTTCCGAATTCGCGGGAAGGGTTCCTCCCACCGGTTCTTTTAAATACCCGCAGGAGAAAATAGTAGCGTTTAAAGTTGAAACAATATTGGCAGTGGCGAGGTTCTGGTTCCACCCCCTGAATGTGTTGTTGGGCCAGGTAACCGTAAGACTGTTTGTACTGATAGCAATATTTCCAACTTTAAATAACACCATCTCGTTCTTTCCCTCGCAGCTGCAATTCGGGCTCTGTGAATTGGTACAGCCTCCGCCCGGTACGCAGGCATCAACCAGGATGCTTTCAACCTGCAGGCATTGCGCGTTCAAAAGAGAACCGGCTAAACATAAAAAAAGTATGAATACGATCTTACGCATTTGAGGGGCAAAAATAAAAAAATCAGGCGTTCTTACAAATGAAAAAACGGTTGCAAATTTGCTTGGTATACTCATAGATCGCATCATAGGATAATTATTTTTTTAACGTACAGGTTCCCGGAAAGATCGATCATCGACAAAATGTAAATTCCCTCCGGCAGGTTCTTTCTATCAACCCGGTAAAGCGGGCCGGATTCCCCCTCTTTCCTGTCGTAGACACGCAGGCCTGAGGAAGTGTATAATTCGAGCGATGCCAGGCCAGCCGGCGTGTTGATCAGGATCTCGGCTTCATTTGAAGTAACGATCACATCCTTTACGGCTTTCAGCCCAAGCACGCAATTGCCCACGATCTTTCTCTTTCCGTCGAAATCCTCTTCTTCCAAACGGTAATAGATCACCGGTGATTCCGTTTCCTCCAGCCGGTCGTACTGCACATACTGGAACTGGCCCACACCATTCATCGCTTTTTGTTCGATCGCTTTTTGAAATGAAATACCATCGAAACTTTTACTGATGATAAAACTCTTCAGATACTTTTCGGCCTGCGTTACAAAGGTCAATTCCGCCTCGTTGCTATAGGTACGTTTCACCGTAAAGCTCAGCAGGTCGACAGGCAATATCAAAGGCAATGCGCAACTTCCTGCCCCGTTGTAAACACTGGGCGCAGTGGGACTGGCAGACGCGGTGCTTACCGATTGTGGAAATGCGACCGAAGCTCCGTCACCGCTTCCGGCACCACCGGAATATTCCTGACCTGCATCAAATGTATAATACTCCTGCGAGCATCCTGCCACCCACGAAAAATCGGCTATA
>JANWKZ010000213.1 GCA_025451115.1 Bacteroidia bacterium
CCTGAACCGAATGAACCCAACGTTACCTGGTATTGGCCGGCGCAATTTACTGAAACAGTTTGGCTGGTTGTTCCGCTTGTGATACATCCTGACCCACCCACCTGGGTCCAGCTATAACTGGCAGCGCCGGGAGGTGCAGTAAGAACCGCGTTCTGATTACCACAGATCATGGGAGTTGAACTTAATAATTGTAATGGAGAGCAGGTAAAGTCTATGTAACAGTATCCGCGGTGAGCACCTCCGTTACAATCGGATGCTACAACGCTAACCTCAACGGTTTGTCCTACATAAGCAAGAAGCGGGATATAAACCTGGCTCCAGGGCTTGTAGTACATTAAGGTATTTAAAGGATCTGCCTGTAAATATCCGTTGGCGCCACCGGCACCTTGTGTGGCATCGATCTGGTAAGCAGCACAAGGAATATTTTGCCCTGTTGTTAAGTTATTCATAGAGATAACCACTTTAGGAGCGTCATTCGCTACGTGACCATCATAAACTACTACCGCGTAAGAATAAGTAAAGTTTGTATTGTTTGCATTTACAACAAAGCTGAACTTCATATCGCCTGCGCTGCAACCATCCGTTACGTCGGCCAAACGGGCAGAAACGGGAGCACCTCCAAAAGGAGACACACAAGGAAGCGCAGCGGTTACAACTGATGGGTCATTCCCCCCATTACAAAGACCATGTTGGTCACTGGTAACATTCATACCGGTAAAGTTTATACCTGCTATGTTACGTGTGTTAGGGGTAGGTGAAGTACAGTTAGAAGTAGTATAGTTACCTGTCCAACCTGAGAAGCTGCTGTTGTCGAAATCCACGTTACCGCAATTAGGAGACATTACCACGTTCGATCCTAAACGGGAAGATAACCAGCTTTCCATTTCATTGTTGTTCACATTTTTTATCTGGGGGGCATTTTCTAATAAGCTTGTTTTACCTTTCTTATACGCCGCCGCGTAATAAGTAGCATACTCAGCAGGTTTTACGTCCGCCAGGTAATTGGCGATATTGGATTCGCTCAATTCACCCTGATTGATCTTAGCGATGAGCGTATAACGATCTTTTAGATCATACTTCTCACGAAGCATTTTATAAAAAGCTTTTTTATCGGCTTCTGCTATATTCGTCTTTTTTAAGACTTGCTTAAACATGTTGTTAAAAGCGTCTGTGCCAAGGTAGGTCTTAACCAACCTATGCTGCTCTTCAACCATTGCGTAGTGCTGAGGACTGTTGAAGCCGTGGTCGTGTGCCTGCTTCCCGGAACCCTGTGCGAAAGTCCCGAAAGAAAGTGCGAGGCACAATGCTGAAAAGACGAAAGTTTTTTTCATGAGCATGTTTTTATTTTTTTTTGCGTATACCAAATATAATAAATAAATGCGGCGAAATCAAGAATTTTGTCGGTAAATGTTACCTCATTCTTGGAAATCTGTGAGCAGCGGAACGAGATGTTCATTAAAACGGTCGAAAAATGTGATGAGCGGTTTATAGATTGGTTTTATAGTAACCTAATGATACAAGAGGCCATACCCTGCTCCATCCGGCGCGCGGATCATTTTTTAAAAAGGAATTCCATAAATTATTGATTTCCTGCCTGTTAATTCCAAATTCCTCTAAATTGGCCAGGTTGTGTTCGCAAAGTTCTTTCAATTCATGCTTCATCCAAACGGGCCAGGGCAAAACAAATCCCATCTTTTTCCGGTTCACTATTTCGGGGGGTAAAAGATCACCCAGTGAATCAATAAGTAATTTCTTAGGCGTGTGCGGATACTTGTGTTTGTCATGCACACCCAAAACATATTCCACCAATTTATAATCCAAAAAAGGCACGCGCACTTCGAGCGCTACCGCCATACTCATCTGGTCGGTATCGCGCAGCAACGTGTTTTGCATATAAGTACCCATCTCAGCCAAAGAGTATTTACTAAGTCGGTGTCCCTTATCATTAAAGTCAAGCAAGCGCAAAAAACGGTACACACTGTTCATAGGCAAGTCAGAACGGCCCAGCAAACGTTTTACGCTTGAAGTATCGAGTACCTGGCGCGACACCGGGTAAGAGTAATTAAAATTAATAGCAGGCTTAGAAATGATCTCGGCGATCTTTTGCGCAGAAACAGTGCGGTTAAAATTTTTAAGCGCGAAGCCGGCCGGAACGCGGAACAGGCGGGGCGCCAGGTTGAGCCACCATTGTTTCTCCAGCTTATAGCTTCTTTTAAATATATCGTACCCACCAAACAACTCATCACTGCCCAGGCCCGACAGGGCCATCGTAATGCCGGCCTGTCGCGTTGCCTTTGATACTATATAGGTATTAGGTCCATCGCCACTGGGGTGGTCCATCGCTTTAAGCGCCTCGGGTATCTGCTCTAAGAAATTCTGCGGAGTAAGTTTGATCTCATGATGATCGGTGCCGAACTTTTGAGCCACAAGACGCGAATATTTCGCTTCCGAAAATTCACCTTCGTCAAACACAACCGAAAAGGTCTGCACTTTTTGAGAGGCCACCTGCGTCATCGCTCCTACTACCGCGCTCGAGTCAATACCGCCGGAAAGAAAAGCTCCGAAGGGAACATCGGCCACCAAACGTCTTTCTACAGCGCTATAAAATAAATTCTTCACATCCCCACAGATCTCTTTGTACGATTTTCCTTCGCTTTCGTAATTCACATTCTTTTCTGCTTTCCACCAGGCGTGTTCGGCAAGTTCATTATTCTCGAACCATAAAAAATGCCCGGGCAATAACATTTTAACGTCTTCTATAATTGTGTTTGGAGCATGTACGGTTTGATACTGCAGGTAATCGGGTAATGCTTCGCGGTTCACTTTCTTCTCTACAAGCCCGGAGCGCAGAATGGCGCGCAGCTCGGAAGCAAAAAGCAGTGTATCGTCTTTTAAAGTGTAATAGAGCGGTTTGATGCCTAAACGGTCGCGTGCAATGAAACTGGTTCTGTTCTCCTTATCATAAATAGCAAAAGCGAACATGCCATTGAAATACTTCAGGCAATCTTTTCCCCAGCGCATATAAGCGGCGAGGATAACCTCCGTATCGGTTTGCGTAGAAAAGAAATAAGGTCTTTCATTTGTGCCCTGCACCGCTCGCTGCAGCTGAAGTCGCAATTCCTTATAGTTATAAATCTCGCCGTTGTAAACCAACACATATCTTCCATCATAAGAGAACATGGGTTGCTTGCCGGCATCCGAAAGATCGATGATGGCCAGCCTGCGGTGTCCTAAATAAGCATGCTCATTGTTCCAGGTGCCCTCGCCATCAGGACCGCGATGCGCGATGGCATCGTTCATCGACCGGAGCGCTTCCTGCGCTTTTGCAGGATCTATTGAACGGGAAACTATACCGGTGATGCCGCACATTAGAGACCGATGGAGGCTAGGAACTGTTTGCTTGCCAGCATGCGGGCAATACCTTCTTCAAGCGAGATAAGCGGGCGATTAAGAAGCTGGCGCATTTTTGTATTGTCGGGCTGCCTGCGCGTCATATCGCCTTCCTTTAAAGGATCAAGGTAGACGATCTTTGATCGTGAAGAAGTTGTTTTGATGATGAGGTTAGCCAGGTCGATCATAGAAATGGCTACGTCATTACCAATATTCACTACATCATTCACCACGTCGTTCTTGGTTAAACAGGCAAGGCTCGCGTCTATCGTATCATCTACATACGTGAAAGTGCGCGTTTGACTTCCATCTCCGTAAAGCGTGATGTCTTTGTTCTTAAGCGCGGCCTCCAGGAACCTGGGCAGCACAAAATCGGTGCTTTGATTGGGACCGTAGGTATTGAAATATCTATATATAGTATAATTAAGTCCGAACTCCTGGTGATAGCTTTTGCAGAAACACTCGCCTATATTTTTTACCACCGCATAAGGTACACGCGAATTAAGCGGCGTGGTGTGTTCGTGTTGCGGGAGCGAAACAGGCTCTCCGTATACTTCCGAAGAAGAAGCGTAAAAAATTCTTTTTACCGAGGTGTTCTTGGAAAGCTCGAGGATATTTTTTATTCCATCTATATCACGCAGCACGCTCACGGGATTTTCCTGTGTGCGCTGCACACCTACCACGGCGGCAAAATGAAAAACATGATCGAACTGGTGGGCCAGCATGATCTGCGCGATATCGTGATAGATATTTACATCGCCTTTTACGAAGGTCCAGTTACCTTTATTCTCGGTCGGTAATTTATTGAGTAGGCCGGTAGACAGATTATCCACCACCACCACAAAGTTGGAAGGATCGGCCACCAATTTTTCAACGGTAACACTTCCTATGTTTCCGGCACCACCCGTAATCAGTATTTTTGTCTTGTTCATTATTCAAACATCTTTACAAACCGTTCAGCCCAAATGGCCGGCGTGATAAGGGCCGCTTTTTTACGGCTTTCTTCCACCATCTGTACCAGCTCGTTTTGTTTTAGGGTACTAAATTTATTCATTTTTTCTTTAAGTTGGTCTTTCTGGCCTGCTTCTACCAAAAAACCATTTTTACCGTTCTCAAGAAAGGCGCTTGCCGCGCCTGTTTTGTTTGAGCACAATAGCGGGTAGCCGGCTGTGGCATATTCGTGTACTACCACACCCCAGGGCTCGAACCTGCTGGGCAAAACCAACACGCCCGTGTTCCGGATGATCTCATCCATCTTGTTGGCCTGCACAAACCCGAAGTGCTTTATTTTCGGATGCTCCGGCGGGGTAAGGTCACCTTTGCCAAGGCACCAAAGCTCCCATTCGCTGGGAACTTCCCTTTGCCACTCGATAAAAGCGTCCCAAAGCACATCGATCGCTTTTTCTTTAGCGTATCTACCCACGTATAAAAAGCGTTTTGGAAAGTGCTCTCCTTTGGTGGATCTGAATTTTTGATAATACCCATCAAAGGTAGCCCCATCGCAGCAATAAGCGCCGGTTGTAATTTCTTCTTCTTTGAAACCGAGATGGCGGGCGAAAAGATCCTGGGAGGTGCCGGGCACAAACGCTTTGCTAAAATGTTTTTTCAGGAACATCCTGAAATAAAGCGATCCCAGTCTTTGCTTAAAAGTACCGCTCCACTGGTTGTCAAAGCCCACAACGGATCTTTTTAATTTCAGCGCTTCGATCAGTTGGAGATAAGGTTTATGCGACCAGCCACCCACAAAAACACCATCCGGTTTGAAGTCAATTGCCATGCTCAGTAACTGTTCGTGGCCCAATTCTTCCCGGGTCTTCAGTTCAATATGGGGATGCACAAACGGAAATTGAAAAGGAGCCACGCTGTTAGGTCTTTTAGAGATAACGAGGAAGTGATGATCGCCTGTGGCAGCTACTTCATTTATACAATTGATAAAGTACCAGGCCAGTTCCTCATATAAGACCAATATCCGCATGTGCCCTTCTTTTCCTTTATAAAGCTTTGCTTATCTTTACGTTTTCACAAAGATACTATTTTAGGATGGAGATAAATATTGCCTGGTATACCGATGATCTGAGGCCGCAGGTAATAAAGCTCTTTGCTGCAGAGTATGGCCTGGATCCGGGTTCATTCGCACAACTTTTTGAGAAATTCTATTTCCATCCTTTCCAGAAGGACAAATGTTTATTGGTTGTTGCGCTTGATGGCACAACGGTGGCGGGTTTCCAATCTTTCTTTTACTGGCCTTATACGTTCGGCGGAAAGACCTACAATTCCTTTCAGTCGGGTAATTCGCTTGTACATCCCGGCTATCGGGGCAAAGGGATCTTTAATAAACTGCTGGCCTTTGTTGACCAGGAAAATAAAACCGCCGGCATTGATCTTTTGATGGGATTCCCGGTAGAAGCCTCGCTGAAGAATTTTTTAAAGGATAAATGGAACAATATCCTGAACCTGCATTGGCATGTTAAACCGTTGAACCCTTTGGCATTCTCCTCTTTCAAAGGTGGGAAGCAATTCATCCCGGGCTGCGAATATTTCAATGCCGCAAACCCTGAACAGAACGTATTCCGCCTATCGCAAAATAAAGAGTTTACAGATTGGAGAAAAGAATACCTGGCCGGCACCTATTACTCTTTTCGTTATAAAAATGCCGAGCATGAGATCATCTTTCACCTCAAACCCAACAAGCGAAAAAAGATCCTGAACGAATTGGTAATTGGCAACATTCTCTTTAGCAGTGAAAAGGCCAGGGTCTATCTTTACGCGGCATTTAAAAGTCTCGCTGCCGGTGCCCGGAAAAGTTTCGGCGCGCATTTTCTTTCCCTGGCCCTGAATGACTCCTGTTCCATTAATTTCAAGGCCGTTCTAAAACAGGCCGGGTTCAGGCGCGGTAAGAAAAGCATTTATTTTATCGCTAAGGCTTTTAAGAATACCGAGCCGGTACTAAAGCCTGCCAACTGGCTCCTATTCCGATCTGATATCGATACCTGGTAATGGTCTTTAATCCACAGATACATTCTTTTTCGCTCTTCGCTAAAAGTATTTTAGGCCGAATGGAAAAAATGCGTGGCGGACTGAAGTATGAAAAAGGCGAATTGCTTGTGCTGAATTACCACAGCACTCCCAAAAAGTTCATAACGCATTTCCAGGAGCAGGTAAAATTCCTGGCGGCACATTTCGATATCATTCGCCCCGACCAATTACCTGATTTTTTCAACGGAACACTGAAAACCGAAAAATGCGGGTTGCTTTTTACATTTGATGATGGATTGAAGAATAACCTGCATGCCGTTGAGATAATGAACGGGCTTAATATCAAAGCGCTTTTTTTTGTAATTCCGGGTTTTATAGAGGCCCCGACAACGGAACAAAAAAAATTCTATCTACGAAACATCCGTCCGGTTGTGAACCCGCGCATCGATGACAAAGAAGAAGACTTTACCCCTATGTCGTGGGACGAGCTTCGCTTACTTTGCGCGAATGGACACGCCGTGGGGGCACACACGCTTACACACACTTTAGTGGCCGCTGATTCTTCGGATGAGAACTCGCGCATCGAGGTCATTGGAAGCAAAGAAAGGATAGAACAGGTCTTATCCTTAAAAACAGTTTCTTTCTGCAGCATCAATGATACGCTTCAAAGCGTCGGGAAAAAAGAAAAAGAACTGATCGCATCTAACTACTCCTTCCATTTTACAACCTTGCCCGGGCTAAATAAAAAGAATACAGACCGGCTGTTCATAAAGCGGCGTAATGTAGAATGTTATTGGCCCACCGGCGCCTTTTATTACGCTATCGGAAGATCTGACCTGGGCCGCTGGGAAGAAAAGATAAAAATGTACGGCGACCTGTAAGGGCCTTAGTATCTTGTATTGGCCAGTCTTTCTTTTTCTTCGGCAAGGCGCAATTTTTCCTCCCGTTTCTCAATAGATACACCTTTTGTATGGTAATATAACCACAGAAAGAATGGAAAGCCGTTAAGGAAGTAATTTCCCTGGCGGAGAAGATAAAGAAGGACTATTACAAGCAAGGCCCCGGATATGATCCAGTAAGGGTCATCATCATCGCCAACGTAACCCACGAAGCTCTTCCAGATCAGCAGAAGGATAAAGAGCACGCCCACCAGCCCGGTCTCCGACATAAGGCGAAGGAGCATACTGTTGGCATCCTGCGTATTGAACTCAAATCCTTTAAGCCAGGGCTCGCCGTTATTGGTATAGGAATATTGCGCATAGGCAATGGGATGGGAGCCAAGCCCGCTTCCAAAAAGCGGGTGCTCTTTGAGATTCTCCCAGGCTATATGCGAATTGTTGTATAATACGAAACTCGAACTGTTCACATTCTTTATAGAAAGGTCATTATCGATCCACAGACCGATGGAGCTGTCAACCCGGTCGCGGAATTCAACTACCGTATTGTAAAGCCCCCACCCCGCGAACATACCCACCACAATGAACAATAATACATACAGAAGGTATCCATAATTAATACCCATTATCAGGAACACAAGGAAAAGCCCCAGGTACCCGGTAGACGAACGACTTAAATAAAGTGCCAATAGAACGATCACGCTTTGGTACAATTTGTAATGGTATTTTTTGCCTCGCAGGATATTTACCGAAGCAACGAATGCGGCCGGACCCAGCATGATACCCAATTGCGAAGGCTCGAGATAGATAGAGTTCACGCGTATGCCTTCTCCCGAAACCACCGACCCGCCTTTATTAAGCAACCAACTGTAATTATACCCGGGCCCAAAGCTCACTTTGTAGGAAATATACTGAACGATCGCGATGACCGCGGTCCAATAGGTCCATGTAAGGTACATCTTGAACATCTTGTCTACATCCAATTCATAATACTCGGCCACGTAATAGTAGAACGTAACTGAAAGCAGTACGCCTCCGAATATTTTTATAAAAAGAAAAGACTCATTATTACCAAGAAGAAGCTGGAATATTCCAACGAACAAAGGAAGCAGGATGATCTTGAATGGAGTTTGAGGAAGCCCATACCTACTTACAAAAAAAGGCAACAGCAGCAGGTACACCAAATAGTGAAAATACCCTTCGAAAGGTTGCTTAAAGAAAATAATGGAAGAGCCAAGGAAGATAGAAAGGTAGATAAGAAAAGTAATGACCTTTCTCTCTGTTCCCTCCTCGTGTTCTGCTATTTCGGCCGACAGCTTCATGTATTCTTGTACTTAATGCCTGAGCTGAGCTTACGGGAGGGTTTTTCGATCAGCAGGTACATTACATAACTCCCTGCCGCAGTTATCAAAACGCCCCCCAGTACCAACATGCATTTGGCAAAAGTACCACTAATATAATGCGAAAACACATTCACGAAGGTGGCACCCAAAACAGGATGCACTAAATACACCGAATACGAGGAATGCCCCAGGAAAGCCAGGAAACGATTTGAATAATTGAACAGAAACAAAATGACAAATACACTTAGCAACGCTACAATAGCCAGAACCGGTCCATTCTGACACCCAAGCTGTGTAAGAAAAGCAGCCAGAACGATGATAAACTCAATGCCTTCTATTATCTCCGATCTATAAAGGAAAAGCGAAATGCCCACCCCGAACAAAGGCAGCCAAAAGGGAAGGAAGGTGGAAGAAAAAGGAAGAAAAGGTCCACCCATCAGAATAAGATAACCCAGCAACCTAACGATAACCCGTGGGGAAACAAAAAGAAAATATAAAAACCCAATAACAAGATAATACTGGAATTCTATAGCCAGCGTCCAGTACACATTGTTAAGCCAGACCTGATCTTTGAAGAAAGGAATAAGGTAACCCAGGTGAAGGAAGACCTGCGATGCACTCACCGGCTTGTCTATACCATCGTAAGTTGGGCTGTATTTGCGTAGGAATAACACACCAAGCACTAACAGGATAGAAAACAAATAAGGTGGTTCGAGTCGTGCCAATCGTTTCAGTAAAAAACGAAAAAAGTTACCGATCCGGTAACGGTTACGGTACAAAGACCAGGGTATGACCATACCGGAAATAATGAAAAAAAGATGCACGCCATATTGTCCGTAATAAAAAGCGCGGTAAAAGAAATTCTGCGGATCGATAAGTCCGGTTGTAGTACAAATGAAGTGGTAAAAACAAACCGACCAGGCCGCTACGGCACGCAGGTTATCGAGCACAGGAATTTCACCGGGTTTGCTTTGCATCTGTAAACACCAAATTTACTATTTTATTTCCGTGATTAAAGGTCCATCAGCATTAAAATCATGTCCTGCATTAATGTTTTATCCATCCCAAATATGTACTTTTACCCAAATATTTTTTTATGCCAAAAGGAATTTTTAAAGTACCCGCGCCCGTTAACGAACCCGTTAAGAATTACGCTTCAGGAAGCCCGGAACGAAAAGAGTTGCAGGCTATGCTGAAGCAATTGCGCTCGAAACAGCTTGACATTCCAATGTACATCGGCGGTAAGGAAGTGCGCAGCGGTAATAAAGTACGTCTCGCTCCTCCTCATGATCATAAACACACCTTAGGATATTTCCATAAAAGTGATAAGAAACACGTTGTGCAGGCTATCAACGCCGCACTGGCCGCCAAAAAGAAATGGGCGGAAATGGCCTGGGAACACCGCGCCAGCATTTTCCTGAAAGCAGCAGAACTTATTGCAGGTCCATACCGTGCGAAACTGAACGCTGCTACCATGTTGGGACAAAGCAAGAACGCTTATCAAGCAGAGATCGATTCGGCCTGCGAGATCACTGACTTTCTGCGTTTCAATGTACATTTTATGACCGAGATCTATGCCGAGCAGCCTGTTTCGGGTCCCGGCGTTTGGAACCGTTTGGAATGGCGCCCGCTGGAAGGATTCATTTACGCTTTGACGCCTTTTAATTTTACAGCTATTGCAGGTAATCTTCCTACGTCATGTGCCATGATGGGCAACGTGGTGGTTTGGAAACCCAGCAATACGCAGGTTTATTCTGCCAACGTGCTGATGGAAATTTTCCAGAAAGCGGGTGTGCCGCATGGCGTCATCAATTTAATTTATCCTTCGGGGCCGGATGCCGCGGATGTTATTTTCAATCATCGCGATTTTGCGGGTATTCACTTTACCGGAAGCACCGAAGTGTTCCAGAATATCTGGCAAACGATCGGCAACAATATTCATAAATACAAATCGTACCCGCGTATTGTAGGTGAAACAGGCGGAAAAGATTTCATTCTCGCACATCCAAGTGCTGACGCGAAAGTGGTTGCTACCGCCATTTCACGTGGTGCTTTTGAGTATCAGGGACAAAAATGTTCGGCTGCTTCACGTGTTTACGTTCCTTCTAACATCTGGAAAGAAGTGAAAGAATTTTTATTAGCCGATCTGAAATCGATGAAGATGGGGCCTACGGAAGATTTCCGCAATTTCGTTAACGCGGTGATCGACGAGAAATCTTTTGACAAACTTGCCAGTTACATTGCTCGCGCGAAGAAGGATAAAGGAGTTTCGATCATTGCCGGAGGGAATTATAATAAATCGAAAGGTTATTTCATTGAACCTACGATCATTCAGGCTAAAGATCCCAAGTATGTGACTATGTGCGAAGAGTTGTTCGGACCGGTACTTACCTTGCACGTATATGATGAAAAGAAATGGAAGGAGATCCTGAAAACAGTTGATTCTACTTCGGTCTACGCTTTAACAGGCGCCATTATTTCTGAAGATCGCTATTCTATTGAAGAAGCTACAAAGGCTTTATCGAACGCGGCTGGCAATTTCTATATTAACGATAAATGTACCGGTGCCGTTGTTGGTCAACAACCTTTTGGCGGTGCGCGCGGAAGCGGAACGAACGACAAGGCCGGAGCTAAGATCAATTTACTTCGCTGGGTTTCTCCGCGAACAATTAAAGAGACTTTCGTTCCACCGGTAGACTACCGCTACCCATTCCTGCAGGCAGACTAATTCGTATATTCGCTGTCCCGATAGCTATCGGGAGTTATTCGTAATTCGTATCAGGTGAAAGAAAAAATTGAACACATATTAGAAGAAGTTGAAAAATTCACTGCTCAAAGCAAAGAGCAGGTGGAAGAATACCGCATCAAGTGGCTCAGCAAAAAGGGTGAGATCACGCAGCTTTTTGAGGATTTCAAAAACGTTGCGCCTGATGTAAAGCGCGAGATGGGGCAAAAACTGAACCAGCTCAAAACAAAAGCGCAGGATAAGATAAACGAACTGAAAGAAAAATTTGAATCGCAATCGAGTACGGTTTCTTTGGATGTGGATCTCTCATTACCTGCCGAACCCATTGCAGAATTAGGTTCTCAGCATCCCATCACCATCGTAAAGAACGAGATCAGCAAAATATTTGAAGACATCGGTTTTTCCATCAGTGAAGGAAGAGAAATTGAAGATGACTGGCACAATTTTACCGCGCTGAATACGCCCGAAGATCACCCGGCGCGCGACATGCAGGATACTTTCTACATTCAAACAAATCCTGAAATTGTATTGCGCACTCAAACTTCTTCGGTACAGGTGCATTTGATGGAGAACAACAAACCTCCCATCCGCACAATTTCTCCGGGTCGTGTTTATCGTAACGAAACGGTTTCTGCACGTAGCCACTGCCAGTTCCACCAGATCGAAGGCTTGTATATTGATACGAATGTCTCTTTCGCCGACCTGAAGCAAACGCTTTTGTATTTCGCGCAGCGTTATTTTGGCGCTGAAACTAAAATACGCATGCGTCCCAGTTTTTTTCCCTTCACAGAACCCAGCGCGGAGGTAGATATTTCGTGCACGCTTTGTAAAGGCGCCGGCTGTAATGTTTGCAAATACAGCGGCTGGCTCGAGATCTTAGGCTGCGGCATGGTAGATCCGCAGGTATTGACCAATTGCAAGATCGACGCAAACAAATACACCGGCTTCGCTTTCGGCATGGGTATCGAACGCATTGCCATGCTCAAATACAAAGTAACCGACATCCGTTTGTTCTTCGAGAATGATGTGCGGTTTTTGAAGCAGTTTAAGTCGGCTTAATTCTTAATTACCTTTTGAATGGTCCTACCTTGTGAAGTAAGGATCTCTATGAAATAGATCCCCGGTATTAATTCTTTCAGGTCAAGTTCAGTTTCTTTTTTCTCAAGTATCTGTTCAAAGGCACACTCACCTAATGTATTGTACATTTTTAAAAAGACCTTGTTGGATGAATTGTGCGAAACAATTAGTTTATCGCAGAATGGATTAGGAACTACTTTTATATCCGGAGATGTTTGGAATTCGTTAATCCCAACGGGTCTTACATCACAGGGTCCGTATTTTGAATCGCAAAAGTAGTTCAGCCCCCAGCCTGCGTACTCAAAAGTAGATTGAAGTTTTTCAAAAAGCCCCCAACAGGAGCCCATGCCCTCGATCTGGCTACCTGAATTGGCTAGGAACG
>JANWKZ010000214.1 GCA_025451115.1 Bacteroidia bacterium
AAAAGAACCGCGAGATCACCGACAGCATCAATTACGCGAAGAAGATCCAGAACGCGCTCATTCCTTCTGAAGAGAATTTCACTAAACACTTCAAAGAAGCCTTCGTGCTTTTTAAGCCTAAAGATATTGTAAGCGGCGATTTTTACTGGGACACCCGCAAGGGAAACAAAATATTTTATGCTACCGCCGATTGTACAGGTCACGGAGTGCCGGGTGGTTTTATGACGATGCTGGGCATCTCGTTCCTGGATGATATCATCAACGAAAAGAATATTTCCGATCCCGGCGAAGCGCTCAACATTCTGCGCGACCGCATCATCGCTACATTAAAACAAACCGGCGGTTCGGGTGAGAACAAAGACGGGATGGACATCGCGCTTTGCTGCCTCGACCTCGACACAAACACGCTCACTTATGCCGCGGCAAACAATTCTATCTACGTTTTAAGGGATGGGAAACTGCAGGAATACAGGCCCGACAAACAACCCTGTGGCTTTCATCACGAGATAAAGTCTTTTACTGTACATACAATTGAATTGAGGACGGGGGATTGTATTTACACGTTCAGCGACGGGTACGCCGACCAGTTTGGAGGCGAAAAAGGAAAAAAATTCAAGTACAAAAAACTCGAAGAGCTTTTGATCACTTCCAATAAAGATTTTAAAACTCAGCGTGAACTGCTCAACAAAACTTTTGAGAGCTGGAAAGGGAACCTGGAGCAGGTAGATGATATACTTTTGATCGGGATAAGGGTCTAATTAGTCGCCGATCGGCTTTCCGTCAATTAAAACCTCAAAGTCATCCGTCCACACCAGGCCCGAACCCGAATTGATCACTCCAATAAAAATACTTGCAGTCTCCGGGTTCAGAGGGATCTTTACACTGTATTGTGTCCAATCCTTGGTTCCCTTGATAGCCTTATGCATCATATTGTCGAACCCAATACTTTTATTGGCTTCTTTATTGTCCAAACGTATTAATAAGCCTATCGCGTCGCTCACATTCTCCATTTTTATCCATGCTCTTACTTCTATTTCTTTGCCCTGGTACTTATTATGTATTTTGTATGCCACGCATCCGAAGGATTTCTTTTCGATATTCTCAAAGGGTTCTATGCGAACCGCACATCTTCCACTGTGTTTAATAACCGTGTCTGTTCTCAAGATGTAGTCTCTCGTTCCCCAGATGAACCAGCCGTCAGGTAATTGATTTAGATCCTTATTTCGTTCAAACCCAAAATTAAAAGATTCGTTCTCTTTGATCTTATTCAATAACTGCTCCCAGCGCTTGTCGCTCTTTAAAAGTTCAAAATCTGGTTCGTTTGCTACGCGGTTATATCCTACAAAATATCCTTTGTTCACAAAGCGGAATAACTGAAAAAAAGCGCTGTCGGCACTACCGCTTTTTGCCCAGGCGCGGGCTGCTTTGTACCTATCGTTAAGCCCACCGGTCCACCCATTACTTTTAAAAGCCATTGAATAAGTAACGGCCGAGTTCTTATAATCCTTAGTCTCAAACAAAGAATCGGCTTTCCGGATGTACAAATTGTACTCCGGCGATAGTTTTTGAGAAAAACACGGAAGGGAAGAAAAAAGATAGATGAGTGGTATCAGTTTTTTCATAATCAAATATATAAAATAACCCATTTCGCCGCTATCGAAATATTCAAGAGCAAACAATCAGCCATTTAATAGTACCTTTGCGCTCTATGCGCCCCGATAAACTGCCCTCCTCCGATTTTAGAATGATAGCCACTACGTTCGTAGGACTTGAAGAAGTGCTTGCGGGCGAGCTTTTACGTTTAGGAGCCAAAAATATTGAAAGTCACAACAGGGCTGTAAGCTTTTACGGAGATGAAGGCTTTATGTACAAGGCTAATCTATGTCTTCGTACTGCGCTTCGTGTATTGAAGCCTATCTATACCACCAAAGTGGTGAACGAGGAAGAGTTGTATGACGAAATACAGAAGATCAACTGGGACCGATTCATGAAAGTGGAACAAACCCTCGCGGTAAGTGCGGTGCTCAACACAGAGAATTTCAATCACAACCAATACATCGCTCAAAAAACAAAAGACGCTATTTGCGACCAGTTCCGGGCGAAGACCGGAAAACGACCTTCGGTGGATAAGGACAAGCCCGATATAGGCATCTACCTTTTTATTTTCAAAGATGAAATGCAACTCATGCTTGACACAAGCGGGGTTCCCTTATACAAGCGAGGATACAGGCAGGTAGCCGATGTAGCGCCTATGAATGAAATACTGGCTGCCGGCATGATCTTGTTAAGTGGCTGGGACGCACGCCTCTCGGCGCTTTATGACCCTATGTGCGGATCAGGTACTATTTTGATAGAAGCTGCGCTTATTGCAGCCAATATTCCTCCAGGTTATTATCGCCAGGACTACTGTTTTAAGAACTGGCCCGATTTCAACGAAGAACTATTTGAGAAGATCTACGAAACGGTTATCAACAGGATCAGGAACGTCCCGGTAGACATCATCGGTACGGATATTTCTCAGCAAGTGATCAATAAGGCCAAGGAAAATGCCAAAGCCGCTAAGGTAGATGACATGATCCGTTTTGTACAGGGGGATTTCTTTGAAACCTCCTTCGGTTTAGAGAAAAAATACACCCTCATTACCAACCCACCTTATGGGGAGCGCATGAAAAAGGAGGATATCTTCGCTTTTTATAAGCAGATGGGTGATACTTTTAAGCATAAATACAAAGGTTCCACGGCCTGGGTGATCAGCTCGGGCAAAGATGCCATGAAACACGTAGGATTGCGCACTTCGCGCAAGATCGTGCTTTTTAACGGGGGGCTGGAATGCCGCTTTTGCAAGTACGAAATGTACTAAAAGCCCGCTTACTGCTCTCAGGCTTAATTCGTTTTAGGGGGTTAAAAACGTGCAAAAAACCCCACTAGGGGCACTTTTATCTAATTGGTGTCATTTACATCAAAATATTTATAAATTTGTAGGCTATAAAGACCCTTTATTTATATGAGAATTAAACATTTGTTAATTGCGGCAATCGGTTTTACAGCCATTGTCCTTTCGTCTTGCGGCGGAGATAAGGATAACCACCAGACCACGGAAGCCAAAGGCGGCGTGTATTATGGTGGTGTGTTCAGGATGAACGAACTTGAAGACTTCAAGAACCTCTATCCTCTTGCGGTTGTTGACGTGATCTCACAACGCATCGTGAACCAGGTTTACGAAGGGCTTGTAAAGCTTTCGCAGGCCGACCTTTCTATTGTGCCTGCCATTGCTTACCGTTGGGAATCGAACCCCGAAGCTTCGGTGTGGACCTTCCACCTGCGCAAAGGCGTAAAATTCCATGATGACGCCTGTTTTGCAGATGGCAAAGGACGCGAGCTTACTGCTACTGACATCAAATATTGTTTCGATAAATTATGTGAATCAAGTCCTAATAACAACACGTACGACATCACTTTCAAAGACCGTGTGCAAGGCGCTACCGAATATTTCGAGGCCAGTAAGGCCGGTAAACGTACTGAGGGTGGGGTTCCCGGCATCAAAGTTTTGAACGATTCAACCGTTGAGATCACATTGACCAACTCATTCTCGGGTTTCTTAAACATCCTGGCTCACCCCGGCTGTTATCTCTATCCAAAAGAAGCTCTTGAAAAATACGGCATCGATATGCGCACCAAATGCGTAGGAACAGGTCCTTTCCAGGTAAAAACCATCAAGGAAGGTGAAACTGTGATCCTCGAGAAAAACCCTAACTACTGGGGCATTGATGAGTTTGGCAACCGCCTGCCCTACCTCGACGCTATCAAATTCACTTTCATCAAAGAAAAGAAAGCCGAGATGCTGGAGTTCCAGCGCGGCAATCTCGACATGGTTTATCGTATTCCTATCGAGATGTACAAAGAGATCATGGGAAGCTACGATAATGCGAAGGCACGTCAGAACGATTTCGAGATCCAGAACGTTCCTGCACTTTCAACACAGTTCTACGGAATGTTATTCCCCGGCGGATTGTTCAATAAGAAAGAAGTTCGCTTAGCTTTCAACTACGCCATTGATCGTAATAAGATCGTGGATTACATCCTGCAGGGTGAAGGCCAGGCCGGTCTCTACGGCGCCGTTCCTCCTGTTGAGGCGTTCAAAAAGAGCGGCTTCAATTTCGACGGATTGAAAGGTTACTCTCTAGATGTTGCCAAAGCAAAAGAATTAATGAAACAAGCGGGTTATCCCGATGGAAAAGGGTTCCCTAAAGTTACACTTACCATCAACTCGGGCGGTAACGAGCGCAACAGCCAGATCGCTGAAGCCATCCAAACCATGCTGAAAGATAATTTAGGTGTTGACGTTAGCATTAACGTGATGCCTTTCGCCGAGGAGATCGACGCATATTGGTCGGGCAAACTGGATTTCTTCCGTACCGGCTGGACAGCGGATTACCCGGATCCCGAGACCTTCTTAACACTATTCTATAGCAAGCATATCCCTGCAGACCCGAACGAAAAATCGTTCACCAACTTCTGCCGTTTCCGTAACGCTACTTTCGACTCTTTGTTCGTTGCCGCCTTAAGGGAGCAGGACATTGCAAAGCGTATGACGCTTTACCAACAGGCCGACCAGATACTGATCGATAACGGAGCTTTCATGCCTATCTTCTATGATGAGACCGACAGGTTGGTGCAAAAGAACGTACGTAATTATCCTGCTAACGCGATGGAATACCGCGATCTTACCCGCGTATACATCATCCCGAAAGATAAACTTGCCGGCGCTGAGAAAAAATAACCCGGAAAATTTTTAGAGAGATCCCTCGCTTCGGTGAGGGATTTTTTTTGGACTTATTTTACGAAGCGACGCATCTGCAGCACACCCCAGAAAGCTTCCTTGAATATTTTGGTGCTCATCTTCGAAACACCTTCAATACGATCTACAAATGTGATGGGAACCTCCCTTACTTTAAAACCTTTTTTAAGGGCGCGGTATTTCATTTCGATCTGAAAAGCATAGCCCATGAAACGAACCTGGTCGAGTTCGATCGTTTCAAGTACTTTACGGCGGTAACACTTGAAACCGGCGGTGGTATCCTTGATGTTGATCCAAAGAACAATGCGCACATATACCGAAGCGAAATAACTCATCAGGATGCGGCCCAACGGCCAATTCCTTACTTTTCCACCACTGCAATAGCGCGAACCTACTGCTACATCCGCATCTTCCTGGCAGGCCTTTAAAAGGCGCGGAAGATCATCCGGGTTATGCGAAAAATCGCAGTCCATCTCAAAGATATAGTCATACCCTTTTTCCAGGGCCCATTTAAAGCCCACGATGTAGGCCGTGCCCAGGCCCTGTTTGCCGCTTCGCTCAAGCAAGTGCAATTCGTTGTATTTCTGTTGCATTTGTTTTACGATCTGCCCGGTTCCGTCGGGAGATCCGTCATCAATGATCAGCAGGTCGAAGGAAGGTTGCAGTGAAAAAACTTTTCGGACCATCTTTTCGATGTTTTCCTTCTCGTTATAGGTGGGTATTATAACTAAGTTCTTATTCACGGCCTTGGTGCGAATATACAATAATTCGTTCGAGATTGTTTGGGTAACGGCAGTAGC
This sequence comes from Bacteroidia bacterium, assembly GCA_025451115.1. Lineage (GTDB taxonomy): Bacteria > Bacteroidota > Bacteroidia > B-17B0 > Aurantibacillaceae > PALSA-968. Next base: position 5,599 of record JANWKZ010000214.1, read on the forward strand.
CTATGGGTTTATTTTACAATTAACAATTATTCACAATGAACTCGGCCAGGGCCCCTTCCTTTAGCGCGTAGGTAGACACTCTTATTTTCTCTATTCCGCAGTTTTTAACCACGTGATCAATGAGCAGGTAAGTAAGCACGATCATATCGCGGCGCATCGGTATCAGTCCGCTCATCTTCTCGCGTTCCTGCATCGTTGAATGAATGGTAGTATGACTTACCGAAGAATAATCGCTAATAGCTATCTCATAGCTGTGCTTAGCCGAAGTAACGGCTTCCTTCTTAAATACGGTTCCCACCATGTCAACCACACTTTCAAACCCTCCTGAGGAGCCAACAAGGCAACGTACTTTATATTTTTTGATCGCCTCTGTCAATGGTTTCAGTTGCTCCAAAAGATAGTCGTTAACGGCCTCCTCCGTAGCAGGCGTGATCGGGTCTTCGGGTTTAAATTTCTCGAGTAAACGGGCAACGCCCAGTTTAAAGCTTTTCTTCCAGTAAATATTCTTTGAATCGGCAATGATGAACTCGTTGCTGCCGCCCCCGATACCCATGATAAGGTGCGGCTCATCGCCAAGATCTATGGCCAGGCGGTTCCCGAGGTAAATGAGTTCCGCTTCGCGCTCTCCGTCTATTACCTCTATGTCAATGCCGGTCATTTCCTTAACACGCGCTGTGAATTGTTTGCCGTTCCCGGCCTCGCGTATTGCTGAAGTAGCGAAGGCTTTTACAACCTGCACACCTTTTTCCTTTATTACGCGGGCATGTGCCGCAAAAGCGTTTATCCCCCGTTCATAAGCCGGTTCAGAAATGTGGTTCTCATTGATGCTTTTCTCTCCCAGTTTCACCACTTCGCGCCCGGCGTGCACCACGGTAAAAGTGTTATCACGCACATCGGCGATGAGCAGGTTAAAAGTATTGGTGCCAAGATCGATGACCGCAACGCGCATACATTACTTTTTCTTTTCGGGTTTAGTCGGAGCCAATAAAGTTTCGAGTTTACTATCCAGGGCGGGGCCGCGCAGGTTAGAGGCCAAAATAATACCGCGCCCATCTACCAGCCAATTGGTGGGAATGGATTGAACACCGTATTTAGCCCCCGGCTCAGAGCTCCAGTACTTCAGATCAGAAACGTGATATGGCCACTCAAGCCCGTCCTTCTGGATAGCGCCCATCCAACCTGCTTTGTTGGCATCCAGCGACACACTATAGATCGTGAAACCTTTTTCGCCTCCTTTGAAAGTAGAGGACCTGTATTTTTTATAGGCCGCTACAAGGTTTGGGTTCTCGTAACGACAGGGGCCACACCAGCTGGCCCAGAAATCGATCAGTACGATCTTTCCTTTTAAGGAAGAAAGCGCGATAAGGGAATCTTTAGGGTTCTTATAGTTAAGCTCCGGGGCCTTGTTACCCGAATTCAATCCTTCAAGCGCAGTTGTAGGCGCATCCCAGGCAGAGGTATTGGCCGAACCGTTTCCTTTTTTACCGGGTGTGCAACACACAAATAACAGGGAAGAGAAAAGAATATAAAAAGTGGTTCTCATGGTCAAGTTCATTGCACAAATATACCTTTTAACGGGCTATACGTGTTTTTATTTCGATGAGTATTCGTTCAAAAATTGTTCCCTTTTCAAATAATATCGCTATATTTACAGGTATACACCTTTTAAAACAGACATTGTGAAGATCCAGGCTACCCCGGCCAGCGAACTGGCCAAACTGATAGGCGCTAAAGTGATAGGAAGCGCACAAAAACATATTACCGGACTCAACGAGATACATCGTGTAAACGAAGGCGACCTCATATTTGTTGACCATCCTAAATATTTCAAGAATGCCCTTTCAAGTAAGGCCACCGCGGTTATCATAAACCAGGAAGTGGAATGCCCGGATGGAAAAGTGCTTTTATTGCACGAAGAACCCTTTACCGCCTACAACAAACTGGTTCGCCATTTTCAACCTTTACAATTTTCAAACGCGAGCATCAGCCCCACAGCGCGCATTGGAGAGAATACAGTAATTATGCCCGGCGTTTTTGTGGGGCATGAAGTAGAGATCGGCGATAATTGCATTATTTATCCAAATACCGTGATCTACGACTATACCCACATTGGGAATAACGTGATCATCCACGCAAATTCCGTAATAGGCAGCGACGCTTTTTATTTTAAGCGCCGCCTGAGCAAGCTCGAAAAACTGGAATCATGCGGGGATGTGATCATTCATAACGACGTTGAAATTGGCGCCGGCTGTACCATCGATCGCGGCGTTTCAGCTTCTACCATCATTGGCGAAGGGACCAAAATTGATAACCTCGTACATATCGGACACGACAGTACCATTGGAAAGCACTGCACCATAGCTGCCCAGGTAGGCGTGGCGGGTGTTGTGGATATTGGAGATAATGTGATCCTTTGGGGACAAGCCGGTATTGCCAACGACATTACGATACCCAATAATGTGGAGGTTTATGCCCAAAGCGGGGTTGGAAAAGACCTGGAAAGCGGCAAGGTTTACTTCGGCAGCCCTGCCGCCGAGGCCCGCGAAAAGTTCAAGGAATTGGCTTATTTGAAGAAACTGCCAAGTTTTATAGAGCACATCAAGAACAACACTTAACATAATAGTGTAAATAACTTGTCGTCAAAATTCCTTAATTAGTAGGCTTTTATGTATCTTTGGGGGTTTGGTGACCCGTAAATACATATTCCTATTTGCCTTAGTTACATCCTTTTGCGTTGTTTTTTCGCAAAGCCGTAACCGTTATAAGTATGAGCTTTTGGGGGGCATCGGCCCTACCAATTTCCTGGGGGAGCTGGGTGGGGCTAACCAGGTGGGCACCCACTTTGTAAAAGATTTTGATTTTAATGCCACCCGCTTTTGCCTTAATAGCGGTATTCGGTATAAAGATCACCCTTATTTTGGGTTCAAGGCCATG
>JANWKZ010000215.1 GCA_025451115.1 Bacteroidia bacterium
GCCTGCTGTGCAGTGCCATCATATTTATTTCGCACCAGATCACCATCGTAAAATTCGGTTGAATTTTTAATAAATAAAATACTGGGCATTCTCATCTCGGAAGAGGATGGAAGGTTGAAGGCACATGTTAAGATCAATACAAAGCACAAATAAAAACCCAGAAATTGCTTTCTGGGTTTTATATATAAATTGAGTTTAGCATTACTCTTTCTGCTCATCCTTCGGCTCATCCTTTTTCTTGCGGGGTTTAGGCTCTTTTACCTTTGATACGCTCACAACAATCTGGTCTTTGGCCTTATCGTAATCCACTTCGATGATATCGCCTTCACTGATGGGATTCTTGATGATCTCTTCAGCCAGCGGATCTTCCACGTATTTCTGAATGGCACGTTTTAAAGGACGCGCCCCGTATTGAGGATCGTATCCTTTCTCTTCAATATAATCTTTAGCAGCATCGGTTAATTTGATCTGGTAACCCAGTGAATTGATACGACCATAAAGATTTTTGAGCTCGATATCGATGATCTTGTGAATGTCTTCCTTATTAAGGGCGTTGAACATAACCACATCGTCAATACGATTCAGGAACTCGGGAGCAAATGCTTTTTTCAAAGCATTCTCAATAATACCTTTGGTATTATCCACTACGTTATCAGTTTTGGCCGCTGTTCCAAATCCAACACCCTGTCCGAAGTCTTTCAACTGGCGGGCTCCGATGTTAGAGGTCATGATAATGATCGTATTCTTGAAATCGATCTTTCTTCCAAGGCTGTCAGTCAAAATACCGTCATCCAATACCTGTAAAAGCATATTGAATACATCCGGGTGCGCTTTCTCGATCTCGTCGAGCAGCACAACGGCGTAGGGGCGACGACGAACCTTCTCAGTAAGCTGTCCGCCTTCTTCGTATCCAACGTAGCCGGGAGGGGCACCAATGAGTCGGGTTACAGCGAATTTCTCCATGTACTCGCTCATGTCAATGCGTATCAGGGCATCGTCATTGTCAAATAAGTATTTCGAAAGGATCTTGGCCAATTGGGTTTTACCCACACCGGTAGGGCCTAAGAAAATGAAGGAACCGATAGGTTTATTGGGATCTTTCAGTCCGGCGCGGTTACGCTGGATGGCTTTCACCACTTTCTTCACTGCCTCCTCCTGGCCAATTACTTTTCCTTTGATTTCATCGCCCATGTTCACCAGTTTACCTGTTTCGCTCTGCGATACGCGCTGAACGGGAACGCCTGTCATCATGGCAACCACTTCGGCTACGTTATCTTCCGAAACGGTAACCCGGTTGTTCTTGGTCTCTTCTTCCCAGGCTTTTTTAGCAACTTCCAATTGGGTGAGCAATTGTTTCTCTACGTCGCGCAGCTTCGCTGCTTCTTCGTATTTCTGGTTGCGAACCACCTGGTTCTTCTGATCTTTAATGTCTTCTATCTTCTGCTCGATCTCCAGGATGTTCTTCGGAACATTGATATTGGTAATATGCACACGGGAACCGGCCTCATCCAGAGCGTCGATCGCTTTGTCGGGTAAGTGACGGTCGGTGATATAGCGTTGCGTTAAGGTAACGCAGGCTTTCAGTGCTTCGGGGGTGTATGTTACGTTGTGATGATCTTCGTATTTTGATTTGATATTAGCAAGGATCTGCAGGGTTTCTTCGGCCGTTGCAGGTTCAACCAATACTTTTTGAAAGCGGCGCTCTAAAGCTCCGTCCTTCTCGATGTACTGACGATACTCATCCAAAGTTGTAGCACCGATACATTGTATCTCGCCGCGCGCTAAGGCCGGTTTGAACATATTGCTTGCATCGAGAGAGCCGCTTGCTCCGCCCGCTCCAATGATGGTGTGTATCTCGTCAATGAAAAGGATCACATCGGGCGATTTCTCCAGCTCGTTCATTACGGCTTTCATACGCTCTTCGAACTGACCGCGGTATTTGGTACCGGCAACCAGTGATGCAAGATCAAGGGTAACCACGCGTTTGTTGAACAGCACGCGCGATACTTTACGTTGCACAATACGTAGCGCCAAACCTTCTGCAATAGCCGATTTACCTACACCGGGTTCACCGATAAGGATCGGGTTGTTCTTTTTGCGGCGCGACAGGATCTGCGATACACGCTCAATTTCCTTCTCCCTTCCCACAATGGGGTCGAGTTTCCCGTCTTCGGCCATTTTGGTCAGGTCTCTGCCAAAATTGTCCAGTACGGGGGTTTTGCTTTTGTTCTCACCCTGTTTCTTTTGCTGGCCACCGCCACCGCCCTGGGCGCCGAAGTTTCCAGCATCGCTGTCGTCATCGTCGTCAGAAGGGGTAGCACCCTCAATTTTATTGGGATCTTTAAGAAGTTCTTCCAGTTCGGCCCGGCAGGCATCGTAATCCACGCCAAAGCGCATGAGGGCCTTTGTAGCCACATTGTCATTATCCTTTAGGATACAGAGCAGGAGGTGTTCAGTACCTATTTCGGCCGATTTAAAGGCTTTAGCCTCGAGATATGTGAGTTTTAAGGCCCTTTCAGCCTGCTTTAACAGGGGAATATTGGCGAGATTGCTCACTTTTCGGGTAGGGACCGAGATGGACTGTTCGATATTCTTGCGCAGATCAACGGTATTTACATGCATGTTTTTGAGCAGTTTTATGCCCAATCCATCGCCGTCCCTGATCATGCCCAGCATCAAATGCTCCAGGCCTATATAATCGTGCCCCAATCGCAGCGCCTCTTCCCGACTGTGATTTATCACTTCTTTTACACGGGGCGAAAATTTTGCTTCCATAGATGATTTTTTGAGTATTTACGTTCTACTAAGTTACAGAAATTATACCACTTTCAAAAGTACTTGCGAAAACCATGGTTTCAGCAGCGAAAAGGAGTATTTTTCAACACCAAAAATGTTAATAAGTAAACACACGGAAATGCTTGATTTTTCGGTACTTTCGGATGCTTTTGTAAGAGTGAAAAAGTACCGTTTTTTAGCCTCTTTTTTCAGCTCCTTTTCGGGACTGACAAATTAGCACAAAAAGCGTAAAAGGAAGCTCAAAAAAAGAAATAAGTTAAAAGACCTATAAATCGTACCAAGTATGTCAGACGGAGAAAAGATCATTCCCATTAACATTGAAGATGAAATGAAAACGGCCTACATCGATTATTCGATGTCGGTGATCGTATCGCGCGCTTTACCCGATGTGCGTGACGGGCTGAAGCCTGTGCACCGTCGTGTATTGTACGGAATGCTGGAATTAGGCGTATTGCATAATCGGCCTTACAAAAAGTCAGCGCGTATCGTTGGAGAGGTATTAGGAAAATATCACCCGCACGGCGATTCTTCTGTTTACGATACCATGGTGCGTATGGCGCAGGACTGGAGTCTGCGTTATCCGTTAGTTGACGGACAAGGGAATTACGGCTCGATGGATGGAGATCCTCCTGCAGCGATGCGTTATACGGAAGCGCGTTTGAGAAAGATCGCGGAAGAATTATTGGCGGACCTTGAAAAAGATACGGTTGATTTTCGTCCGAACTTCGATGACTCTTTAACCGAACCAACGGTGATGCCTTCCAAGATCCCGAACCTTCTTATAAACGGGGCTTCAGGAATTGCAGTGGGAATGGCCACCAATATGGCTCCACATAATTTATCAGAGATCGTTGACGCCTGTTGCGCTTACATTGATAACAGAGAGATCGATATTAAAGCTTTGATGGGTTTTGTAAAGGCACCCGATTTTCCAACAGGCGGTATCATTTACGGTTACGAGGGAGTTCGTGAAGCATTAGAGACCGGTCGCGGAAGGATCGTTTTGCGCGGCAAAGCAATCATTGAACAAGTGAAGGACCGTGAGCGCATCGTGGTAAATGAAATTCCTTACCAGCTTAACAAAGCTGAAATGATCAAACGCCAGTGGGAACTGTGCGAAGAGAAAAAGATCGAAGGTATCTCCGAGATACGCGACGAGAGTGATCGCGACGGTATGCGTATTGTTTATGAATTAAAGCGCGACGCAATATCAAACGTAGTATTAAATAATCTATACAAGTATTCGCCTCTACAAACTTCATTTTCAGTAAATAACATTGCTTTGGTGGCAGGTCGCCCCATGATGCTGAACCTGAAAGACCAGATCTATCATTTCGTTGAGTTCAGGCATGAAGTGGTGGTGCGTCGTACAAAATTTGATCTCACCCAGGCCGAAAAACGCGCGCATATTTTGGCAGGTTTGATCGTGGCGGTAAATAATATTGATGAAGTGATCAAGATCATTCGCGACAGCGAAACCCCCGATACAGCGCGTACCGACCTGATGAGCAAGTTCAGCTTGTCTGAAGTACAGGCACGTGCCGTGCTCGATATGCGTTTACGCGCGTTGACAGGACTTGAGATCGATAAATTATTGGAGGAATACGAGGAGCTGATGAAGCACATCGATTTCCTGAAGAACATTTTGAGCGATGAGGCCCTTCGCTTCAAGATCATCAAAGACGAATTACTGGAAGTAAAAGAAAAATACGGAGATGCCCGCCGCACAGAGATCGTTTATAGCGGCGACGATATCCGTATGGAAGATATGATCGCCGAGGAAGATGTGGTTGTTACCATTTCTCACTTGGGTTATATCAAACGTACTTCACTTAACGAATACAAGGCGCAGAACAGGGGAGGGCGTGGTTCACGCGGTTCTTCTACCCGCGACGAGGATTTTATTGAGCACATGTTCATTGCCAACACACACGCCTACCTGCTGTTATTCACCAGGCAGGGTCGCTGCTTCTGGCTTAAAACCTATGAAATTCCCGAAGGAAATAAAACCAGCAAAGGCCGCGCGATCCAAAATATCATCAGCATTCCGCCCGATGATAAAGTAATGGCCTACATCAACGTAAAAACACTTGAAGAAGAAGAATACATCAATAACAACTTCATTGTACTGTGTACAAAAGAAGGGGTGATCAAGAAAACCACCATAGAAGCTTATTCGCGTCCGCGTGCCAATGGTATCAACGCCATCACGATCCGCGAGGGCGATGAATTGCTGGAAGCCGCTTTAACCAATGGTACCAACGAGATCATGCTGGCTACCAAATTGGGTAAAGTATGTCGTTTCAATGAGGCCAAAGTGCGTCCCATGGGCCGTAACGCTTCGGGTGTGCGCGGTATCGACCTGGATGATGAAGAAGGAGGAACAAAGAACGAAGTTATTGGTATGATCTGCCTTAGCGATATGACAGCGAACGTACTTGTGGTTTCTGAAAAGGGATACGGCAAACGAAGCGATATTGAAGAATACCGTGTTACCAACCGTGGTGGTAAAGGCGTGAAGACGATCAATATCACCGATAAGACCGGAAGTCTTGTTGCTATCAAAACGGTTACCGATAATAACGATCTGATGATCATCACCAAGAACGGTATTACCATCCGCATGCGGGTGAAGGACCTTCGCGTGATGGGTCGCGCTACACAAGGTGTTCGCCTGATCAATATCGATGAGGGCGACGAGATCGGCGCGGTTACGAAAGTGGATCATGACGAGGATGCTGACGATGCGGTAGCAGTAGTTGAGAATCCATCTCCGGAAACTCCGGAGGAGACTCCTAATACAGATGCACCTGTAGAATAAAATAAAACATATCAAAGGCGGCCCCCGGGCCGCCTTTTTTTTGTCCCTTAAACCAGGTTTAAATTTTTGAAAAGAAGAATTTCCAAACCATTTGGTATCTGGCTACTTTTTGCCAATAAGCGGTTGCTTTTGCGAGGAAATTGGCTAAAAAAACAGCGTTATTACCTCGTAAAAGGGTGGTTTTAAGGCTGTCCCATAGAGCATAGATTGGGATTCTTTGAAATATAAATGTATTTTTGGCAAAGTAATTGCTTTAACACCCTAAACTTATACTTATGAGATCACTCTACAAGACCCTCGTAGCTTTGTGCCTTCCGGCGCTGATGACAGCCCAAAGTGCCAAAGTACAAACCGCGTGGCGCCA
>JANWKZ010000216.1 GCA_025451115.1 Bacteroidia bacterium
ACTTCGCTGATAAAAAGAAGGAAGCGATCATGTGTTTCTCTTCGCAGTTCTTCGATCCCAATTCTAAAGAACCTCAAACGCCTATTTCTACTCAGGAATACCTCGAAAACATGTATGCCAAGATGAGTATTTTTGGTCGTGCCATCGGTGTGCGTTACGCTGAAGGATTTACGGTTGCAAGGTATCCCGGGGTGAAAGATCTTTTTGATCTGCTATAAAAAAGTTCGTGGCACTATAATTGCTTCTCACTTTGAAAAACGAAATGAGAACGATCCTTTACTTTTCAGCACTTCTTTTATTTTCTCTTCATTTAGCAGCACAGCCCAAACCCTGGAAAAAAGAGCAGGTGATGCCGACCTCTGAATTAGCAGCAAAACTGACCGGCGATCTGAAAGGAGCGCCTTTGGTTATTAATGTGGGCCCGATGGAAAACATAAAGACCGCGCTAAAAACCGGTCCGGCCAACACGCTGGCGGGAATTGAAAAACTCAAAACAACCGTTGCGAATGTGGAAAAGAACAAAGAGATCGTGATCTATTGCGGTTGCTGTTCATTTGATAATTGCGGAAATGTGATACCCGCTTTCCAGGAGCTTGTAGATCTTGGCTACACCAAAGTAAAAGTACTGGAGATACCCGAAGGGTTTCGTCCTGATTGGGCGGCTAAAGATTACCCGGTAGAATAATCGGTATCTTTTGAATCAAAATGATAGTAAATAAGATCCCCTGTTGAGCACGGGGATCTTATTTACTATTGTTATCTGACGATTAATATTCCGTTATAACGGCCATGTTAAAGGTTCTTGAGAGGTGATCGTAGAAAATAATGTCATTCGGGTTATGACAAACTAAGCGGTCGCCATGGTGGTCAATATGCGCGTCAAGGGCATTCACAGAAATGGTTATTTCCTGACAATTATCGGGGTTGCCGGGCGGGACGTGGCAAATGGTAATTGTTTTAGGAGTTTCATCATCGCTGGTAAAACTACAACAAACTGCGGTTAACGCCAGGATGCTTAAACTTGTTAGGATCATTTTTTTCATGAGTATTATTTTTTGGTTTTTGACGAACAAGAGGCTCTTGTTCGTCATTCTATACCAAATAACGCTCCCCCCTTCAGCAAGCACACAAATAAATAATAGTTTCATGAAGGATAACCCATTGGACTTGCACGATATCGAAAATTCGATTGCTCTTACTTTTTATTCGTTCCCAAAAGCAGAGAGATCATCCCATTTTTAGTATGCTGGTTTGCATGATCCTTCTTGTTTGGTAAGACTGCCCAATAATTTTTTGTTATACTATTATCCTTTTAATAAATAAACAGGATTATTTTCCTGGAAAACACTAAATTGAGGAGGTCAAAAAAGCGCTTTTGGGAAAGAATATAACACTCAGGTAAAAGAATAAAAATGAATTTCAGGGAAGCAGAAATAAAAGATATCGAACAGATGCACAAGGTGCGCGTTGCTGTAAAAGAAAATGCGCTTTCCAAACCTGATCTTATTACACATTTGGATTATAAAGAATTTATTACCCATAGAGGAAAAGGTTGGGTCTGCGAAGAGAATGGAGTGATTGTCGGGTTTGCGATCGCTGATCTCAAGGAGAATAATGTATGGGCGCTTTTTGTGGATCCGGCTCACGAAAAGAAAGGTATCGGAAAAAAATTACATGATCTGATGCTCGGCTGGTATTTTTCCCAAACCCAGGCAACCATTTGGCTGGGCACCGCCCCTAACACGCGCGCCGAAAAATTCTATCGCCTCCAGGGCTGGACAGAGACCGGCACGCATGGCAAAGGAGAGATCAAGTTTGAGATGCACGCTCAGGCGGCGATAAGATGATCCGCTTTGATCGAATAATTTCGCAGAATATTTGCTATCTCCAGCTTTTTAGAGCGAAGTCCAAAAAGCAGCCACCTGTCAAAACCTGTATCCGTAGCCGTGATCTGCTCGATCATCCAGATAGTTGATTGTATTCTCTGCTGCTCATGCGCAAAGGGATCTTCGGCATCCAGTAGTTGAATAACATTCATGCAGAGTTGGCGTAATCGGAGAAGTCCTTTACGGGGATCACTCTTTAGATCGGCCGGAATATGCTCGATCATCGCGGTAAGTTCGTCCATTGTGTATCGCATAGGCTTGGTATTTGATACAAATATACTAATAAATTTAGCAATGTATTGCTAAATTTATTAGCAATTTATGAATTCTATCTAATTCATAATCAGAAAGAAAGCTTTGGCCTAAATATCGTACCTGAAGATCGGCTCCAGGTCGCCCATGTCATCATGCAGCACTTTCAGGTCCTTGATCAACCCGCTGTTCAAACCGTAAACCCATCCATGCACCTGCAGTTTACGCGTCTTCCAGGCGTCCTGTATGGTCTTTGTCTTTGCAAGGTTCTTCACTTGCTCGATCACATTTAGTTCGGTCAAACGGTCGGCTCTTTTGTCAAAGTCGCTGATAGCTTCCAATTCAACCTTGTATTTGCTATATACTTCCTTGATGTTTCGCAGCCAGTTGTCAACAAAGCCATGCGTATTATTGGTCATAGAAGCGCGTACGCCCCCGCAACCATAATGCCCGCAAACAATAATGTGTTTTACCTTCAAAACCTCAACCGCATATTCAACCACGCTTAGCAGATTGAAGTCTGTGTGCACAACCACATTAGCAATATTGCGGTGCACGAAGATCTCGCCGGATTTTGTATTAGTGATCTCATTGGCGGGTACGCGACTGTCGCTGCAACCTATCCAGAGATATTCCGGCGTTTGCCCTAATGATAATTTTTTAAAATACTCGGGGTCGTCCATCTTTTTGCCCATGGCAAACTTCCGGTTCCCATCTATAAGTCGTTCGTAGCTATCCATATATTTTCAGTTGTTGTTGTTTAATGATTGGATGAGATCGTTTCTATTTCATCAATTCCTTCTGATGTGACCTCAATTTGATTGTAACGTGCCGATTTCTTGAATTCGTTGATCAATTCGGTTACGTCCTTATCGATAAAGTGACTTTGCCCCGCGTCGAGGAATATCTTCGAGCCTTTAGGGATCTTGTGAAGGAGCATGGCGATCTTTCCCTTGTTGATGAAAGTAAGCTGGTGCGAGAACTTCACGAAAAAATGTTTGCGGCCCTCTATCTCTTCTTCAAACACCTTGTAAGGCGTTTTGAAGTTATTGCGTAAGATGAAGATCACGGCGGCAACGATACCAACGGTAACACCTTTCAGCAGGTCGGTAAGCAGCATCACCACGATGGTGATCATGAAGGGAATGAACTGGTCTTTTCCGATCTTGAACACGGTCTTGTAGATCTTGGGTGATGTAAGCTTAAAGCCGGTGTATATAAGGATCGCGGCGAGACAGGAGAGCGGGATGTTCATCAACAAACCCGGTACCAGGAAGATGGCGATCAGGAACAGAAAACCGTGTATCACCGACGCGAGCTGTGTTTTTCCGCCCGCGCTGATGTTGGCCGAACTTCTTACTATAACCGAAGTGATAGGCAAACCCCCTATCAGGCCGCTGAACAGGTTCCCGACCCCTTGTGCAACCAACTCGCGGTTGGTGGGCGACATAGGATTCTTGGGGTCGAGTTTATCAACGGCCTCCACGTTCAGTAAGGTTTCGAGACTTGCCACAACCGCAATGATACCCGCGGTTTCCCAAACGGCTACACTGCTGAACTTTGAAAAATCGGGGAACGTAAAACAACCCCACAGATCGGCGATGGAGTTGATCTTAGGCAGCAATACCATATGCTCTTCTTTCACCTTTAGATCGGGAAATAAAGTAGAGAATACAAGGTTAGTGAGCACCGCAAGCATCACCACCATAAGCGGGGCAGGGATCATGCTTATCCACCTGATCTTTTTCAACCTGGGTGTATCCCACAAAATAAGTGTGGTTAGAGAAAGAATACCGATAATGATAGGACCGAAGCTTACGAAGTTGAGCATGTTCTCTAACTCCGTAAAAGTGTTCTGTCCGTCAACCTGCTCAAAGCTTTCATCTCCCTCGGGATCGGCGTCGTAACCCACCAGGTGAGGGATCTGTTTGATGATAAGAATGATCCCGATGGCAGCAAGCATTCCCTTGATCACAGAGGAGGGAATGTAATGACCGATGATACCGGCGCGGCAGAAGCCGAAGATGATCTGCATCACACCCGCCATGGCAAGGCTTAAAAGGAAAGTTTCGAAGCTTCCCAATGTGGCCACCGCCGCAAGTACTATAGACGTTAGGCCGGCCGCCGGGCCGCTGATGCTTAACTTAGATCCGCTGATACAGGCTACAATAATACCGCCTATAACACCGGATATGATACCCGAGAACAAGGGCGCTTTCTGGGCCAGGGCAATTCCGAGGCACAAAGGCAGTGCCACCAGGAAGACCACTATTCCCGCTCTCAGGTCGTTCTTAAAATATTTGAAAATTCGCATAATTCCATTTTAATGATTAATTAAAAAATAATTCCGCCGAAAGGATTCTTTCGGACAAAAAATGGATTAGGCTCGGGGAGGGGGCGCTATCTTTTCGAGATAATTGCTGGAAAGAGCAAAATGCGGATCATGAAATCCGCCATCGTTCAAATGTGCGTTGCCGGGCAACAGGGCGTCTGAAAAAAGCTCCAGAAATACTTCTTCATCACAACCGTCTTCTTTACTATCCTTGGCCTCTTTGCCTTCCGAATCGGTAGCATCCTCATCCAGATCGCAAAGCTCGGTCTGCACGTCTTTCCCAAGTTTAGAAAAAAGGGAAAGGTTGCCGGCCGAAAGGAAGTAGAAGCAGGTGATGAAAAAAACAATATATACTGTCAGATTTTTCATGAGCCTAGCAAAAATACGAATTTTTTCAGACGGTGCAAAGGAACAGGAGAGAAGCATAACTAATTAATAATGAGGCTAAAATAGAAGGCAGAAAGCCAAAAAATGTTAATATTTGCCCACCGGCGGTTTTTCCATCAACCAGGCCCAGCCAAAGGCCCGTTCCTGAAAAAAACAGCGCAAGCAACGATGCAGTCAACATGAACCAGCGTGTAAAGTACACGATGCCGCAAGAACTGTAGAAAACGGTCTCCTGCTCATCCAGTACAACCAGGTAATACAAAAGCAATCCCGTAAAGAGTAGCAGCCCCAGACCCAATATTCCGTATTTAGCGCTTTTACTCATTCTCTATCGTTAACTCAGTCAAACCAAAACATTCCGCTTCCGATTCATGCAGTATCACAGGATCTAGCTCAATGCCCAGCCTTTCGATCTTTTCAAGCATATACTGATTCGAAGCCGTCGTAGCCACACCAACCTTTTCGCCGGCGCACCATCTTCTTAAAAAGTAAAAATAGAACACGGGAGAGATACTCTCGCTGCTTTTGTGTCCCACATAACATTTAGCCCCCAAACCCAGCCACGTGGCCTGCTGTTCAGCCCCCGAACAACCTGTATTGTAAACAAGACGTATCTTTTTTCGCAGTGAACTATCCAATTCATTTACCCACTCGTAATAGCTGTTGGCATGCGCTAAGAGATAAATATCTGTTTGATCATAATTTCGCAGCAATCTTTCCAAACCATCCACAAACTCTTTATGTTTTTCGTTCTTGCTGTACTCAGTGAGGTAAACAACCTCCGCATAGGCCGACTGCAAATAAGGATACGTAAATAACCTTGTTCCAAACTTCTGAAAAGGGACCACATCATCTCTAATGGCCAGCGCCGCGCAGCTTTTATTGGTTTTGATCTTTCTGAAGAGCAGGATCGGACTCTCCGTAAAATAGATAATGAGCGATAAACAAAGTGAAAGAAGAAGGAAGAGAACGATAGTAGCGGTTATTTTTCTGCGCAACCCCACGCTATTTCAGTTTCAGGAGGTTTGCTACATAATCGTTGGCCGGCTTCTTCTTCATGTTCTTCCAGGTATCGAGCTGAACCAATTTCCCGTTCCGCATAATACCTAAGAAATCGGCGTTCTTCAGCACCTCATCCAGGCGATGCGACACAATGATGCAGGAGGAATTAGTTTGCTTCAGTTTCTTTTTTATATAAGTGAAGATCTTTTCCTTGGTAATGATGTCGAGGTTACTGAACGGCTCATCCAGCAAAAGTAATTTCGGGAACAAACACAAAGCCTTGGCAAGCGCCACCCGCTGTCTCTGCCCGTCCGACAAGGTACTTACCTTCTTATCGCGCATCGTGGTCATTTCCGTAAGGCGCAACAGCTCGGTTATTTTTTTGTGTTTATAATCGTCGTGGTAACCAATAAGCATATCCGAAATATTCTCAGAAACCGTATGATGCTCGAGTAGGGCATAACCCGTGCTGACAAGTTTCATCTCGGTATGACCCGGCATGAGATTGTGCGCGGGCCCCAGGACCTTCTTTTCTGCAAAGAAGATATCTCCTCCCTGAAGGTCGTTAAGTCCGTAAATACATTTCAATAAGGTTGTTTTGCCGCTGCCGCTCTTTCCCGCTATCACAAGTACCTTGCCCTGTTCGAGATCGAAGGAGATGTTCTTTATTCCCGTAAAATGGGCCTCGTTAGGATAGTTAAAGAATATTTTACTAACCTGTAGAATAGCTTTAGCGTATGAGTTGTATGAACCCTTTTAAGTTATAGGATTTATTATTGCTGTCGGTAGCCTTCAGCATGTAATAATAGGTTCCTTCGTTGCAACTTACACCCGCTGTGGTAAAGCCATCCCATTTATCCTGGCTGCTTACGAATTCATAGATCAAAATACCCCA
>JANWKZ010000217.1 GCA_025451115.1 Bacteroidia bacterium
GCTGCCTAGAAAGTCAAAAGTCACAAGTTATAAGTGAAAAGAATCTTTTAAAATGGGCACTCTGCTTATACCATTGATTTACAACTATTTGAATAATTAACCTTATAACTTTTGACTTTTAACTTCTAACTTTTAATGTTATCTTTGCTGTCCTTAAAAAAAACAAATAAAATAAAACTATGGCAGTAAAGATCAGGTTACAACGACATGGGAAAAAAGACAGGGCCTTTTTCCACATTGTAGTTGCGGACTCCAGGGCTCCACGAGATGGGGCGTTCATCGAAAAGTTAGGGATCTACAATCCCACTACCAACCCTGCAACAATTGATATGGACTTTGACAGCACACTTAGCTGGCTACAAAAAGGCGCGGTTCCTTCAGATACTTGTCGCGCAATTTTGTCGTACAAAGGCGTAATGATGAAAAAACATCTGTTAGATGGTGTGGCTAAAAAAGCTTTGACATTAGACCAGGTTGAGAAGAAATTCGCTGCATGGGTAGCTGAAAAAGAAGGCAAAGTGAACGCGAAGAAAGAGCGTCTGGCAACAGAAAGCAAATCAGAGCGTAAAACACGTCTTGCAGCCGAAGAGAAAGCGAAAGACGCAAAAGCCGCTAAAATGGCTGCTAAGAACGCCGCTATCACTGAGAAAGCATCTGAAACAAAAGAAGAAGCAGCTCCTTCATCAGAAGAAACTGCATCGTAAGATAAATTATCTTTGAATAGAAGATCCCTCTTGGCTCAGCCCGGAGGGATTTTTTTTATATTTGAATAGCAATTAAAAATTAACGTGAAACAAATTATTGTTTTTCTCTGCACTATTGTGCTACTTGCAGGTTGTGGTTCAAAGATCTGCTATACGAAAGATCATTTAAAGAAGATCAGCTGGATAGAAGGAAACTGGAAGGGAATGGATGGTACAAATCCATTCTATGAGATCTATAAATTTGCAAACGACAGTACGATTGAGATCACTTCGTATGAGTGGAACGGAACCGACAGCAGCAAGTCTTCAAAAAGTTTATTGTTATGGAAGGAAGGCCGCTATTATTTAGGGAATGACCTGAATTATAGCGTCACTGAAATAACGGACAATTCGATCTCCATGGATCCAAACAATAAAGCTAACAATTCAATTTTGTGGACTACAAAAGACGCTAACACATGGATCGCCACCCTGAAAACCAAGAGCACGGAAAAGACCTATACGATGGAGCGAATAAACCACTTTGCCAAATAAGGCGGGCTACTACAGAACTACAACTTTTACGTTAACCATTTTCGCGCTGTTGAGATAACTAACCAGGTAGCAACCTTTTGCCAGCGTGTGCATATCAAAAACAGCGCTGTTCCCGGCGGCGCGTCTTTTTGCAAGCTCTTTTCCACTCATATCGCGCAGGATGATCTCCCCATTGTCTTGCGTGCCGTTTATCTGTAATTCAGAGCTTACCTGGTTGTAAAACACAGTTAGATCGTTCTCATTCTGTAAAGTTGATATACCAACAGGAGAAGCATCCTTGAAACGCGCCAATGCAAAATCAAAATTGGCACCGAATCCTGTACCGCCGGCTACCATTTTACCGTCACTTTGCAGGGCAATAGCATAAGCTCCATAAGAAGTTCCTACAAAAGCGGTAGCTATTCCATCATTGTCCATGCTTATATCCAGACTTCCGTTCGCATGATATCTCGCAACAGCTAATTCGGTGATCGCACCGTTAAACGTCATACCTCCAACAAGTATATTTCCGATCCAGTCGAGGGTCATTCCATAGATAATGGCGTCGGTTCCTACCATGGTGGTAACGATCCCTCCGCAAAAACTACCGTCCAGCGAGCCATCACTGTTAACACGTACAATTGCGAAATGGTGATTGGCATTGCTGTCGTCGGCATATCCCCCCACAAGGATCTTCCCGTCGCTTTGTATGACTATAGCATTCGCGTCGTCTACCGCTCCCCATACGTCGAAGGTAACCGTCCCGTTGGTCCCGAATGTATTGTCTAATGTGCCGTTTGTATTATAGCGTGCAATAGCAATGTCCTCACCTGTGCTGAGGATGGCAACACCTGCTATCACGATCTTTCCATCGCTTTGCAGAGCCAGAGCGTGTACATAATCATAAGAGGAGTCAACATCGGTCTTCACAATTCCGCCGCTACCAAAGCCTGTGTCGAGTGATCCATCCGAATTGTATCGCACCAGTGCGAAATCATTGTTGGGTCCTCCGGCACCGCAGGTGCCGCCGGCAATGATCTTTCCGTCGGGTTGTATCACCACCGCATTGGCAAAGTCAAAGATGCTTCCAACATCGGTAGAAACCATTCCGTTTACCCCAAAGTTCATATCCAAACTTCCATTGGCATGATACCGCAGCACTACAAAATCATTATTGTTATTAGAATTGCTCGATCCAACAAGCACGATCTTACCATCCGATTGTATGACAACCGCTTTCCCCAATTCGCTGCCTCCCGGAATACCGGTGATCACCGATCCATTGTTGCCAAAGCTCATATCGAGCGAACCGTCGGTGTTATACCGCGCCATCGAAAAATCGTTGTTCAGCATAGCGATCGTCGAATAGCCTGCCGCGATTATTTTCCCGTCGCTTTGAATTGCGAGGGCGTGACAGATATCATCCGAAGTTCCGATCGCTGTGGTTAATTTTCCATCAAAGGAAAAAGTGCTGTCCATGGCTGAGGACTGTGCAAGTAATCTTTGCGCGGCCAGCAGAAGGAAACAAATTGCCAGTAAGAAGTAAATTTTTTTCATCTTTATTATTTTTCAATATAAAAATACAGCCGCTTTACCGTGGCCGGTTAGTTTAATTGATTCGCCCCCTAATACTATGGCCGAATCCTAAAAAATAGTCGCCGGATGCGCACATCAAAAACATGCAACAGCAATTCGCTATCCGACAGCGTATCTTTATCGAATGAGAACGGATAATTTATCCCGTTGCATACAGGTCCTTCTCTTGTTTTTCCTTGTAATAGCGGGTCTGTATTTCGCAAAAAGTTTTTTAGTGCCACTTGTTTTTGCAGGAGTACTGGCAATGCTTTTCATTCCGCTTTGTCGTTGGTTTGAAAGGCGGGGTCTTAACAGGGGCTTCGGGTCTTTAATTTGTATTTTGCTGTTGCTGGTACTTGCGGCGGGAGTTCTCGTATTGCTGGCCTGGCAGGTGAGTGGCCTGGCCGAGGATACAGAACAAATGCACAAACGTGCGATGGAGATCGTAGAACGCGTAGAAAAAATGATAAGTGGATCGCTGGGTATTTCATCGCAGAAACAAGAGCAGATCATTAAAGAGCAGGGCGCATCAGGTATGGGAGGGGCTGCCCGCTTACTTGCAGCGGCGGTTAATTCTTCAGCGGGCCTGTTCATTAATACCATTTTGATCCTGGTTTATACTTTTCTGATGATATTCCTTCGGGCACATCTCAAAAAATTTGTGCTCCTCCTGGTAAGTGATGAGCAAAGAGAAAAGACCGTAGAGATCATCACCGGATCTTCTAAAGTAGCCCAGCAGTATTTACCAGGACTTGGAAAAATGATCGCTGTCCTATGGATCATGTACGGCATCGGTTTTTCAGTGGTAGGTGTTAAGCACGCTATCTTTTTTGCAATCCTGTGCGGCTTACTGGAGATCGTACCTTTTGTAGGAAATATAACCGGAACGGCCGTTACCCTCCTAATGGGTGTTTCGCAGGGTGGCGATCTCAAACTGGTGCTTGGGATCCTGGGAACTTATTTTGTAGTGCAATTTATCCAAACCTATATTCTCGAACCGCTGGTGGTAGGAGCGCAGGTACAGATCAACCCGCTTTTCACCATCATTGCTATACTGGCCGGAGAGTTGCTTTGGGGCATACCGGGCATGGTTTTAGCTATCCCCTTGTTAGGTATAGCTAAAATAGTTTTCGATCATATTGGTCAACTCAGACCTTATGGTTTTCTGATCGGCGAAGAGAAAAAGCCAGGAAAGAAGATCGGGGATCATTTAAAAAAATGGTTCCGTAAATAATTACTTGATGCCGCGCTTGTCCATTTCTTTCCGGTAGGCATCCCGGTATTTCAGGTGCTGCTCGTAGGAAGAAGAATAATCTGAACATCCATTCAGACTTGGTTTGGCACAGAAGTAAATATAATTGCTGCGCTCGTGGTTCAGAACGGCGTCTATTGCTTTCGGATAAACAAGAGAGATCGGTCCGGGCGGCAGTCCTTTATTTCGATAGGTATTATAAGGGGAATCGTAATCCAGGTCTTTTTCCCAAACACGTTGTTTGGTGAAATCGCCTTTGGCGAAGATCACTGTGGGATCGGCCTGCAGGGCCATATTTTTGGCGAGACGATTAACATAAACGCCGGCTATTTTTTTCTGTTCACTTTCAATGTTCGAACATTCGCTTTGCACAATAGAAGCGAGCGTGATCACCTCCGCCTGGCTCAATTTTGCGGCTTTGGCCTTTTGTTTCCTTTCGGCGGTCCAGAAGGTGTCATAGGTTCTTTCTACCTGTTTCATAAGGTCGGGCAGTGAAGTGTTCCAGTTCATTTCGTATGTTTCCGGAAGAAAAAGACAACGCAGGGTTTCCTCATTAAATCCGTATTTTTTGCTCACCTCGGTCTCGCCTTCAAAGAAAGCTTCCAGTTCTTCTTCCGTGATCTTAAATTTCTCAGAGATCTTTGTAATAAGATCTTCGTTAGTGCGATCGGCCGAGTTAAAGGTGATCTTTACCGGCTCCTGCTTGCCGCTTTTGACAAGGTTGATCAATTGACGATTGCTCATCCCTGCTATTACGCGATACTTGCCCGGCTTGAAGTTCTCCTCCAGGTCCATGGCGTTGGCCATCCACTCGAAGCTTTTTTTGTTTAGAATGATGTTCTCTTCTTCCAGGATCTCCCGGAGATCCTCGTAGGTGGCTTTGGTTGGAATATAAATGAACTTGTACTTTTTGCCGTCCAGGTAAACATTCGACTTAAAAAGCGTGAAATATACAACAGCCGAACCGGTGATAAGGAAAACTAATACAAGAAGTCTGAAAATGATCTTACGGATCTTTTTAGCGGCAGCCATTCTTCTACAAAGATACTTTAACATGGGCATGTTTATACCGCCCTTGTAAATTTATTTTAACGAATTCAAAAGCTTTTTACTTTTGCGGTCATAACCCTTGCTATATGAAGAACATTATCATTATACTGTTGCTTTTACCCGTTTTGAATGGGCAGGCGCAATCATTCGAAAAGAAACAAGTTGACATTAATTTAGGTATTGGGTTCGGCAATACTTTTGCCGCCTCGGGACATTACCGCTCAATACCTCCTTTAAGTATGGCAATAGAATATGGCATTACCGACGATATTAGTATTGGAGGATATATGGCTTATACCGGAGCTTCCTGGCGCTATAGCGGCCGCGATTGGTGCAATGCCGGCGGCGGGAACTGGGGCTACTACGATTATGTAGATGTGCATAAATGGTCTTTTTTTATTTTAGGAGTGAGGGGTGCTTACCATTTCGGCAGGTTCATCAAAGTGGATGAGCTCGACCTGTATGCAGGCGCCCTGCTCGGCAATAATTTCGCCCGCTTTACTTATACAACCTCAGATCCATGTCATGGGAACCGGGGTACCTATTATAGTGGAGATTATGGAGGAGTTATCTTTGGAGGCTGTATTGGTGCCCGCTACCGTTTTAC
>JANWKZ010000218.1 GCA_025451115.1 Bacteroidia bacterium
CAACTTGAAGCCGACCAACACGCGAAAGAAATGGAGCGCCTTGCCCTGATCAAAAAAATGCAGGAGCTAGAGCTGAACCAAAAGAGCAAACAGCTGACCCAGACCACCGATGCGCTTGCGGAAGAGAAAAAAACTTCAGAGCTCAAGAACATGGAGCTGGATGTGGCTAATCGTGAGAAGAAAGTGAAGGAGCAGGAACTGAAGCAGAACAAGCTGTATATGCTCATCCTGTTGGCCGGCCTGGCGGTTGTGGCAGTTTTTGCATTCTTTCTTATCCGTAACATCAAACAAAAGAAAAAGGCCAACGCTTTACTTGCACAACAAGCTAACGAGATCGAAGAGAAAAGTAAGATCATTGAGCAGAAGAATATCGAGACAGAACAGAGTATCGTTTACGCAAAGCGCATTCAATTCTCAATTCTGCCACCTCCGCACGAGATCGCTTCGCACCTGAGCAATTATTTTATTTTATACAAACCGAAGGATATTGTGAGCGGTGATTTCTATTTCTTCTCCGAAAAATATGCGGATGTTAAGCAGAAGAACGGCAACGTCATCATTGCAGCTATTGATTGTACAGGTCACGGTGTGCCCGGCGCGTTCATGAGCATGGTAGGTAACGAGAAATTGAAGGACGCGGTAGATGTGAGTCATCAGCCCGGCATTATCTTAAATGAGCTTAATAAGCAATTGAAACAGGCCTTGCGCCAAAGCGGAGACGCTACGTCTACAAGAGACGGTATGGATCTTTCTTTGTGCAGTATTCCCGCTTTCCTCAATGGTTCTGAGAAAGTGCAGATCAAATACGCAGGTGCTAACAGGCCGCTCTGGATCATTAAAAAAGGAGCTACAGAAGTAGAAGAGGTGAGAGCAACCAAACATGCCATTGGCGGATTAACATCCGATCACCAGGAATTCGATCAGCATGAGATCACGCTTCAAAAAGGCGATACTTTCTATCTTTCAACGGATGGTTATGCCGATCAATTCGGCGGACCGAACGTGAAAAAATTAATGACCAAGAAATTCAAAGACATTCTGCTTTCCATACAGCATGAGTCGATGGCCGAACAACACAAGCACCTGGATGAGTTCATTGAGAAATGGCGAGGCGATGCCGAGCAGGTCGACGATATTCTGGTTATCGGCGTTAGGGTCTAACTATTTTTTGTAAGCCCCCAGGTCAGGAAAACTTCTGAAATTCCCTTCTATATCAAGTGGCCATTGTGCGGAGTGCGAACTGTTCCCTGTATTTCCGGCCGCTGAATTTGTTCCTATGTGAAAATCATATCCTCCCGCATTGGCAAAATCGGGATTTTGATTTTTTAAGCAAAAAACGAACCGGGTTGGATGCGTGGTGTTCATTTGAGTTCGCAACATGGAATAATCAAACCTGAATTTAGCCTGGTTGTTAAATCCTCCTGCCAGCGTATCAAACTGGAATTCTTCACCGAGGCTTCCTTCCAGAATACAATTTCCGAAGAACAAACTATCAAACGGCAAAGGAAGCGTCCCCACGTAATTATTAAAGAAGAAAGAAGGCGTGGTACGCGATTGCGGTGTACCGCTATTATTGCTTTGGTTCCAGTAATTAGCAAAAGTACTTTGCCTGAAACAATAACTTCCGCCGTATTGGAAAACCGTCAAGTATTTCCCACAATTGCTGATCACATCATTTCCTCCGGTTACCGTGTAATTGTGTGCAAGTAATCCCGCAAAAGAGCAATTCTGTATAATGGTATTGCTCAAATTCAATTTACGCGTTTCATTTCCGATCGTATTGTTCAGGTAGGGAAGATCCAACCCATCAAGTAATGAGTATCCAACATGCACGCCGATGAAGCCATTCTTAATAACCGCGTAATTAATAACGTTGTTGCCGGTTCCTTCATTTATCCAAATGCGGTCCCACTGCCCGGGAACATCTTTGTATTCCGGCTCCAGCCTGTCACCCTGGAAAGTAACAGGATTGGTTTGCGTACCATTGATCTGAATACTTCCAAAGCGATAAACCCAAAGTCCTGCTCCATTGTGCATATAAACTTTTGTGCCGGCCTGTATTGTTAAATTGCATGCCGAATCAACCACCGCGTAACCATAAACAAGATGTGGCTTATCGTTCAGCCAGGTGGTGTTGCAAGGCTCAATGCCGTAATAAAGCGCCTGTGTATTGTTAAAAATGATCTTCTTGTCAGGCATATGATAATAGGCGTTCTGCCCGAAAGCAATAAGATCAACATCCTGGTTGTTTCCGTTGGTTTCAAATAAAATAGAATCGCGATAAATGAACGGACTAATGCTTGGATCGAAGTTCGGATCGATAGTTACTTCCACAAAAATGTAAATGCTGTCGTGTGGCGGGATCTCAACATCTGTGAAAGCTTTTCCGGGTTGTCCGTCAACGTTCAGCCTGTAAAAAGAAGCGTTGCCTCGGGCCAGTTTAAGCGAGGAAATGTTGATCGTGCCTTTGTTGCGGTTATGAACCGTAAATAATTTGGTGGTGGAGCCTATTTGGGTGAAAACCGTATCGAACAATACCGAATCGCGCGAAAACTCAAGTTTGGCATCCTTATCCGTGATGAGTTTATCCTTGCGGCAGGAAGTAAAACAGGCCAGGAAGGCGATAAACGTTATGTAGAGGAGCTTTTTCAAGTTTACAGATAACGAAAGTACGGCAAATTTAGTATTCGAGCGGCTAACAATTAGCTGTTTAAAAAATAAAACATCTATAAGGCCCAGCCATCTGCTAATTTACTATTATTGAAATCTATATGATACTCAAGTACAAAAAGGCCCTTACGGTCATTCTTCTTTCGATCCTGTTCCTGCTCTCGCTTTTTTCCTGCGGAGGAGATAAAAGCAAGAACGATACACGCACGGTTTTTCGTTATAACGAACTGGCCGGCGTTACCTCACTCGATCCGGCTGCTGCCCGTACCTTCGAACACATCTGGGTAGTGAACCAATTATTCAACGGCCTGGTACAAATGAACGACGCGCTGCAGATCGAACCTTGTATTGCCAAAAGCTGGACGATCTCTGAAGACGGAAAAACCTATACTTTCAGTCTGCGCGGTGATGTTTTCTTTCATGGTGATGAAGCTTTTGCAGGGAATGCTGCACGGAAAGTGACCGCCAAAGATTTTGTTTATAGTTTTAGCCGGCTTTATGACCCTAAAGTTTCAAGCGCTATGTCGCTGCTCGAGAATGTCGACAAATCGAGAGGCTTTGAAGCTCCCAACGACACCACATTTATAATTAACCTGAAGGAAAGTTTTTCTCCGTTCCTTGGCATTCTTACTATGAAATATTTTTCCGTAGTTCCGAAGGAAGTGGTGGAGAAATATGGCGAGGATTTCCGTAAACATCCGGTGGGTACCGGTCCGTTTAAGTTCAAATTATGGGAAGAAGGCACGCAGCTGGTGATGCTGAAAAACGAGAATTATTTTGAGACCGATGAGGGAAACAAATTGCCTTATCTCGATGCGGTCTCTGTTTCTTTCATCAAGGATAAAGAGACCGGGTTCATGCAGTTCATGAAAGGAGATATCGACATGATCTCGGGTCTTGACGCCTTTACGCCGGGAGAGGTTTTGGATGATAGAGGGAAATTAAAACCGTTCTATTCGGATAAATTCAATTTGCAGACACAGCCTTATCTGAAAACGGATTATCTTGGTTTCCTCATTGATGATAAGCAGCCTTCGGTAAAGAATAATCCTATTTTAAAACGTGCCATTCGCAGGGCTATCAATTACGCGATCGACAGGGAAAAGCTGATCAAACATTTCCGAAATAATTTGGGGATTCCTGCTACATCGGGGTTCATCCCGGGCGGGTTGCCTTCGTTCAATCCTCAAGTGGTAAAGGGATATACCTACAACCCCGAGAAGGCCCGCGATCTTTTGCGGGAAGCGGGTTGTGCGGGCGGAAAGAACCTTCCCGAGATCACTTTGTATACTACAGAAACCTATCTCGAGATGTTCGAGTTCATTCAGTCGCAGTTAGCAGACGTGAACATCAAAATAAAAATTGAAGTAGAAAAAGCCTCGGTTCTTACACCGGCAGTTGCTAATAACGAGATCCCGTTCTTTCGTAAATCATGGATCGGCGATTACCCGGATGAAGAGAATTTTATGAGCCTTTTTTATTCTAAGAATTTTTCTCCAAATGGGTTTAACTACACACACTACACCAATCCTGTTTTTGATAAGATGTATGAGCAGGCCCGCGTAAGTTTGAATGATTCAATCAAGAGATCGCTCTACCAGAAAATGGACCAAATGCTGATGGACGACGCGCCTATTGTTCCCCTTTATTATGACGAAGTGGTTAGGCTTGTGAGCAAAAAAACAGAGGGGTTAACTACAAACCCGATGAATTTACTCAATCTTAAAAAAGTCAGAAAGAATTAACTTACTAGAATTTCTTCGCTTCCATGCTGATCTCCACGTTTGCGTCTTTTGGCAAGCGTGAAGCTTCGATGGTTGCGCGTGCCGGGAAATCCTTTGTGAAATAAGAAGCGTATACCTCGTTCACGTGCACAAAGTTGTTCATGTCCTTTAAGAAGATGGTGGTCTTAACCACGTTGTCCATGCTCATGCCGGCCACTTCCAGTAAAGATTTAAGGTTTTCCATCACCATGCGGGTCTCGTCCTTGATGCTTCCTTTTATTATTTTATTGGTAGTTGCGTCGAGGGCTATCTGGCCCGACAGGTAAAGTGTATCTCCGGCCAGGAGGCCGTGGCTATAGGGTCCGATCGGGGAAGGAACTTTGTCGCTGATGATCACTTTTTTCATAAAGTTTTAGGTTTGGTATATCGGCAAAGGTATCATTTTTTAAAAACGGTGAGTAAACCGATTTAAACCATTGATTAACAGGGGTGGATTTAGGCCCAAAAATATTTTAAATTTTTTCTTTGAGTTACCGATTTCCTTATTAATTTTGCAGCCCGTTTTTAACGGAACGTTCTTATACGAATTGAAGCGATCAAAACACCGGCAGATCCGAGGGTCATGGCCGGTCTCTGGTTGAATAGATATTAAGTTCTTTGAAAGAATTGGAATAGCCAAATAATAGCAGGTAAATGCTCCTGTATCCATCCGGCGAATGAGATTATACCGCAAGGTTTAAAGGAATTTGCAGGAGTCGGGTATAAGGAAAAGGAAACCAACCCTAAGTCAGACATTTTAAGAATCTGAAATGTAAAAACAGATTCAAACTTTTTATACAATGGAGAGTTTGATCCTGGCTCAGGATGAACGCTAGCGGCAGGCCTAATACATGCAAGTCGAGGGGCAGCACGGGTAGCAATACTGGGTGGCGACCGGCGCACGGGTGCGTAACACGTATGTAATCTGCCCTTAACTGGGGGATAGCCCGGAGAAATCCGGATTAATACCCCATAGTCTGCTGAAGAAGCATTTCTTTAGTAGTAAAGCTCCGGCGGTTAAGGATGAACATGCGACTGATTAGTTAGTTGGTGAGGTAACGGCTCACCAAGACTTCGATCAGTAGGGGTACTAAGAGGTTATACCCCCACACTGGTACTGAGACACGGACCAGACTCCTACGGGAGGCAGCAGTGAGGAATATTGGTCAA
>JANWKZ010000219.1 GCA_025451115.1 Bacteroidia bacterium
AACATATTATTGTAAGCATCGGCAGCCGACTGGTTCAGATGGGAATTAACCACGTGGATCTTGATAACCTGATCAGCCTTGTATTCGGCAGCCAGCACAGCCCATAGTTTTCTTAACGCCCGCAGCTTGGCAATTTCGCCGAAGAAATCGGAACCGATGCTGATCGAGAACCGGAATTTGTTTTTCTGTTTGTTTGCAACCAGGTATTCATGGCCATGCGCCAGGGCGCATGCAAGTTCGAAACTCTGCGTGGCGCCCGCATTTTGATACAAGCGTGCATCGACCCAGGTATTTTCATTCGCAAGGTCGGTTTCGGCCGACGCTAACCAGAAGCCTCTTTGCGCCAATTGTCCTACACCATCCCGGCAAATTCCCCCATTCAATTTGTGGGGTGCAATATTCTTCGTATCGAGCCAGGAAGCGAAACTAGTGGTTAGATCCGCGTCTTTATACTGTAAAATAAAACACAGCTCTATGTGTTCTATGGAGATCTCATTCAACAAGACCTCGATATCAACCTTTTTCCTTAAAATAAAATGCAAAGAGCTGGCGCCTCCCGTTAAAGCCTTTAAGGCTTTGGTATTCGCCTCCTTCTCGTTGGTCACAACTATCTCTTCGCAGATCTCCCATCCATGATGGAAAAAAACAGGTGATGAAACTGAAATATCTTCGGAAGTATAGAAAGGTCGTACTTCGATCCCATTCGGATTAGACCAAATCAACTTATTAAATTCCCCTCCCTTAAGATCCTTTATGATACGCTCTTCCCAGTCTTGCGCGGTGGAGGGTTTAAATTCAGAAAACAATTTTTCCATGTGCCGCTTTCAAAAAGACGGGTTAATAGTGCTGGGCAACTTCCCTTTTCAAAAATTCGGTGGCGATCTGCGTGGGGGTTTTGTCAACACCCGATGCGATCTGCAAAACTATCTGCGCCAGGTCCTGCCCTTTTGAATTATCGGGAATTTTGGTCACGGATATATTGATCAGCTTCAGCGTTTCTTCCTTGGCGGTCTTCACCAATTGCCAGGCGCCCGCGCTGATGTATATCTGCTGCGAAATATTATGTTCATACTCGCTCTTAATGGTCTTCAACAGGTCGTTATGCAGCTGGGCCGCATTCATACCTGCTTTATTTACACGCAACACGAGATTAGTAGGCTCAATACGTTCGAGGAAAATGATGATGCGTTCATAAGCCTGCAGGCGGATAGGCGTAGTGAGCCCCAACTGCGATTTACGCAATTCATAATCACGTTTCTTGTTCTCGTTGTTCAAAAAGCTCCTTACGATAAAAAAGGTGGCGGCGAAAACCGCGCCCGCGGGTATCAGTATTTTTAAGATCTCTAAAAGCTCCTGCATAAAAATGGTTTTTGTTCCCTGTAAATATCCGAATTTAAGCGTTAACACGCAAGCTCTTTTTTCGTTCGGTTTTCATTGAAAAATATTCTTTTATCTTTACTCCTTCCGGGCCGCTCATGAAGAAGTTCCTACCGCATACCCTGTTCGTATCGTTGCTGGCGATTGTCTCCTTCATCTATGGCTATCACGAAACCGTATTCAAAAAACCGCAATCCATCCACAAATGGAGGCAGGCCGATTGCGCCTCTATTGCCCTCAATTATTACCAGGGCAATATGAACCTTTTTAAACCCGAAGTGCATAATTTAACCGCCGACAGCGGTCGCTCCGGAAAATGCTATCCAAGCGAAGTACCCATTCTTTCCTACGCCGTGGCTTGTCTTTATAAAGTGGCCGGCTATCACGATTGGGTTTACCGCGGCTTCAATATGCTCATTTTCTTTTGCGGACTTTTCTTTTTATTCCGCCTGCTTTTGTACTTGCTAAAAGATGTTTTTTGGGCGCTTGCCATTCCGCTTTTACTCTTTACTTCTCCCATTCTTGTCTTCTACGCCAATAATTTCCCGGTCAATTCCACCGCGCTTGCCCTCTCACTGATAGCCTGGTATTATTTTACGCGTTTTCTTTTTGAGGCCGAAAGAAAGTGGTTCTACCGTTCGCTTATCTTCCTTTTCCTTGCGGGTTGCCTTAAGGTGACTGCTTTCTTCAGTCTGTTTGCGTTTGGCGGTATTTATCTTTTTGAACTGATACGATTGAAGAATTTCGGGAATGGTGGAAAATTATTTCCGAAGGAAGTTAAATTCTTATTGTGGGTTCCACTTACCATCCTGCCTGTAGTCGCCTGGCTTAAATTTGCCAATGACTACAACGCGGCGCACGATTGCACTTATTTTTCCACCACTGTTTTTCCGTTCTGGAGTTTGAATGAAGAGGAGAAACAACGGGTTTTTGATAACATAAAGAACATCTGGCTGGGTGATTATTTTCACTTTTCTACACTTATTTTCATAGGAATTTGCTTTTTGTATTGTGTGATCCGGATCAGGAAACTTCCGGTGTCTTTGCGCTTTATCCTGTTATTGATCTTACTGGAAGCCGTTGTTTATGTCTTACTTCAATTCAGGCAGTTTGCTGATCATGATTACTATGTGATCGATCTTTATATCATCCCCGTGTTGATCCTGGTCTTTGCTTTTTATATCCTGAAACAGGATGTTCCGAAGGTATTCTCTTCCTTCCTTCTCAAGCCGGTCTTCGCCCTTTTTCTTATGCTGAATATTTTTTACGCCAAAGGAAAAGTGAATGCCCGTTACGATGGCGTCGTGAATGATTACCCGGCCAATGCAGATTTTTATACTGTAACTCCGTATTTGCGCCAGCTTGGGATAACGCCTGAAGACACGGTGATATCCATTCCCGACATGACGCATGTTTCGCTGTATCTGATGAACCAAAAAGGATGGACGGAATATACGGATGCCCGCCTGAACCGATCGGAACCCATTCCGTATAATGCCGATAGTGCCGGAATTCAATTATCCATAAATAAAGGTGCGAAATATCTTATCCTGAATGGCGCGGAGGAACTCTACAAAAAACCTTACCTGCAAAAATTCACTACCTGTCTCATTGGAAAATACAACCGCATCCTTGTTTTCAAACTAAAAGACAAAAAGGATAATTTCTCGCTTGATCAGCGAAAAGTAAAGCAAAGATATTTCTGCAACGCGGATACATTAACGGAAGACAAAGCTGATTTCAAGGGAATTCCCTTAACTGAAAAATTTGCTTTCGGAAGAACGCAGACCGATAGTCTTGCTCTTAGCGGGAAATTCTCCTGTAGGCTCAGCAAAGAAAACCCTTATGGCATGACCCTGCGACTAAAAGGTGCCTCAGCGGGAGAAAGTTTTGTGATAAGCGCGTGGAGAAAAACGGGCACGAAAGAAGCCGGAACCATCATTGTATCGGCCGACTCCACCTTTTACGATAATGAGATCCGTGTTTTGGAGAAGAATACTTCGGGATGGGAAAAGATCACAAAAGAGATCTTTATTACGAAGGAATTAGCCGGAAAAGAACTTACTGTTTACATCTACAGCCCGGATATCCCGGTTTTGTTCGATGATCTCGAAATACTTTGGTATGAAAGTATTGAGAATGCGCTGAAGAATTTTTAGCGCAGGTCGTATTTTAGGAGATGATCATTTTGCGCATCATCTCCCAATTGAAAATTGTGTGTGCCAAACGTTTTGAACCCTACCTTTTCGTAGAAAGCGATCGCGCGAACATTCTTTTCCCACACACCCAGCCAAAGAGCATCTAAATTCTTCTCTCTCCCTCTTTCAAAACACGCCTGCATCAACGCGTATCCTATTTTATGCGCCTGGAATTTTTTGGCCACATAGATCCGTTCGATCTCCAGGTATTTTTTTCCTTTCAGCTGTGCGGGGTGTTCTACATTGCGCATTTTGGCGTATCCCACTACCTCAACCTGCGCGAAAGCGAGAAGAAAATGAGTTTCTTTTTCCCCCAATTCCATTTTGGTCTTTTCCGGATTAAAATGCGTACCCGTATACTCCTTCATGTTCTCAGGCGTATTGTACCACGAATAGGTCTCGTAAAAAGTTTCGGTGGCCAGCTTACTGATCAGCTCCGCATCCCCAATGGTTGCTTCCCTCACAGAGATAACCACGCTTAAGAAAGTTTAGCTGTTTTATTGAGCAATAAATGGTCGGCCAGCACAAGTGCGGCCATTGCTTCAACGATCGGAACTGCCCTGGGAAGAACACATGGATCGTGGCGACCACGCCCTTCGAGTGTAACTTCTTCGCCACTCTTATTAACGGTTTGCTGCTTTTGCATGATAGTAGCAACCGGTTTGAAAGCCACATTGAAATAAATATCCTCTCCGTTGCTTATTCCACCTTGTATTCCGCCGCTGTTGTTGGTCTTTGTGCGAATACCGTTGCGATTCTCGAAAAGATCATTGAGCTCAGACCCTCTTGAGTGAATGGAATTAAAGCCGGCACCATATTCAAAGCCTTTCACAGCATTAATACTGAGCATGGCCTTGCCCAGGTTAGCATGTAGTTTATCAAAGGCCGGCTCTCCAAGTCCCACAGGTACTTTTTGCGCTACACAACTCACGATCCCACCCACCGTATCGCCCTGTTTGCGGATATTCTCGATCAGTTCGATCATCTGCGCGGCTATCTTTTCATCCGGGCAACGTACTATGTTCTTTTCGATGAGGGTCGGGTCTATCTCGCTATATTTTTTTCCGAGCCTCACATCCATCACCTGCGAAACATAAGCAAAGATCTTAATTCCATGCCGGTTAAGTAAAAGTTTTGCCACAGCTCCAGCCACTACCCTACTCGCGGTTTCACGCGCGGACGATCTGCCTCCACCTCTGTGGTCGCGTAGGCCGTACTTTGTTTCGTATGTATAATCCGCGTGCGACGGGCGAAAAGCATCCTTCATATGCTCGTAATCCTTACTCTTTTGGTTTTCGTTATAGATAATGAAGCCAATAGGCGCGCCGGTTGTTACACCTTCGAAAATTCCAGAGAGAAATTTTACCTCATCTCCCTCTTTTCGTTGGGTTACAATATGCGATTGCCCGGGCTTTCTTCTATCCAGCTCACGCTGCACAAAAGCCATATCTATTTTCAAACCGGCCGGACAGCCATCAATGATGCCGCCAATGGCCTCGCCATGCGATTCACCAAAAGTGGTAAGGGTAAAAATATGTCCGAATGTATTACCGGCCATCTAAATAAGGTATTGGAACTTTTGCTTCTGGAATTCTTTCCCCCCATGATGGTGGTCGAGATGCTGCCTGCTGTGAAAGAGCACGATCTTTATCTCGTGGCTTCCGCTATT
>JANWKZ010000220.1 GCA_025451115.1 Bacteroidia bacterium
AGTGGTATCACAAAAATATCGGCAAAGAAAAATGCCCGATCGTAGATACCTGGTGGCAAACCGAGACCGGCGGAATTTTAATTTCTCCGCTCGCCAACATCACCAAAACAAAACCAAGCTTCGCCACTTTGCCTCTTCCAGGAGTTCAACCCCTACTGGTAGATGAAAAAGGAAAAGAGATCACTGGAAACGGCGTAGAAGGAAATCTCTGTATAAAATTTCCCTGGCCCTCCATCATCCGCACAACCTACGGCGATCATGAGCGATGCCGGCAAACTTATTTTGCTTCGTACAAAGATCTCTACTTTACCGGCGATGGCTGCAAACGGGATAGTGACGGGTATTACCGTATCACCGGTCGCGTTGACGATGTTATCAACGTAAGCGGTCACCGCATTGGAACCGCCGAAGTGGAAAGCGCCATCAATATGCACAGCGATGTGGTGGAGAGCGCCGTAGTGGGCTACCCGCATGATATAAAAGGACAGGGTATTTACGCTTATGTGATCTGTACCAATAAAGGAAAGAACGCCGAAACGCTCAGAAAAGAAATACTGGCAGAGGTAACGAAGATCATTGGCGCCATTGCCAAACCGGATAAGATCCAGGTGGTAAGCGGGCTTCCCAAAACAAGAAGCGGCAAGATCATGCGTCGCATTTTGAGAAAAGTGGCGGAAGGAGATGTCAGCAATTTAGGAGATACTTCCACCCTGCTCGACCCCGGCGTGGTGGAGGAAATTAAGAAGGGAGCTTTATGATTTGTCCCCGAATATTTTTAACTTAGTAAAAATTTAAGCTATGCGTAACAAGTTCATTTTAGGCAGTCTTTTTCTTGTCCTGGCCATAGGCTTGGTATCCTATTTTTTGTGGAAACCTTTTATTTGGTCGCTTGTATTGATCGGTCCGATCTTGTTGTTGGGTCTATATGATGTTATGCAAACGCATCACACCATTATGGCCAATTTCCCGGTAGTAGGCCGCATGCGCTGGATGGCCGAATGGCTGCGTCCGAAAATGTATCAATATTTTGTTGAGAGCGATACAGACGGCGCTCCTTATAACCGCTTAAGCCGTAACGTAATTTACCGTCGCGCTAAAAGAGTCAATGATACTACACCTTTTGGAACACAGCTGGATGTTTACCAATCGGGTTACGAATGGCTCAATCATAGCATTGCTCCTTTGCCACATAATAAAGTGGATCACGATCCACGCGTTTTGGTAGGTGGGCCTGATTGCAAGCAACCTTATTCGGCCAGCATCTATAACGTTTCCGCTATGAGCTATGGCTCCTTAAGCAAGAACGCGATCATGGCTTTGAACGGAGGTGCTAAAATTGGCAACTTCGCACATAATACCGGCGAGGGAGGATTGAGTCCTTATCACCTATCTCCCGGAGGAGATGTTTTCTGGCAAATTGGTACCGGCTATTTCAGCTGTCGTAACCAGGACGGAACTTTCAACCAACAGGCTTTTGCCGAACGTGCCGTACTTCCGAATGTAAAAATGATCGAGATCAAACTTTCACAAGGTGCTAAGCCTGGGCACGGCGGTATCTTACCTGCCGCGAAAGTGAACGAAGAGATCGCGAAGATACGCTTGGTGGAAAAAGGAAAAGACGTGATGTCGCCTCCTTACCATACTGCTTTCGCAACTCCATTGGAATTATGCCATTTCATTAAAAAACTACGTGATCTTTCAGGAGGAAAACCTGTAGGTTTCAAATTATGTATAGGGCAAAAAGGCCAGTTTATTGCTATTTGTAAAGCCATGCTGCAGACCAATATCATGCCCGACTTCATTACGGTTGATGGCGGCGAAGGCGGAACCGGCGCGGCTCCTTTAGAGTTCAGTAACTCTGTTGGAATGCCCCTGCGCGATGCGCTCGCTTTTGTTTATGATACGTTACATGGCTTTGGAATTAAAAAACACATTAAGATCATCGCCTCCGGAAAAGTACACAGCGGTTTTGATCTTGTAAAGAATATTGCTTTGGGTGCCGACATGTGCAACGCGGCCCGCGCCATGATGATCTCTTTAGGTTGTATCCAGGCTTTGGAGTGCAATACCAATACTTGTCCTACCGGAGTAGCTACGCAGGATCCTAAATTGTGGAAAGGTTTGAATGTAGATGACAAGAAAGTGCGTGTCGCTAACTTTCATAATGAAACTGTGAAAGCGGCTGTTGAGTTAATGGCTGCTGCGGGCATAAATCACCCGGATAAACTGCATCGCTCACATATTTATCGTCGCGTAAGCGCCAACCAGATCCAAACCTACGCGGAAATGTATCCGTACCTGCTTAAAAATTCATTGCTCGAAGCTCCGTTCCCCGGAGGTTGGGAACTGGATATGATGAACAGCAAAACGGAGACCTTCGATAACGCAGTACAGTACGCTTAAGAACAGCCGTGATTAGTGATTAGTGATTAGTGAATAGTGCGTAGTAGTTAGTGAATAGATTTTGTTTATGATCTTATCAATTATAGTGGCGGTTTCGGAGAACGGAGTGATCGGAAAAGACAACAAACTTATCTGGCATTTGCCGGCCGACATGAAGTTCTTCAAAGAAAAGACCATCGGGCATTTTATCATCACAGGCAGAAAGAATTACGAATCGATCCCCGAAAAATTCCGTCCGCTGCCTGACCGCACCAATATCATAATTACACGACAAAAGAATTATCATGCTGCCGGAACCGTCATTGCCACATCTATACCGGATGCATTGAACTTTGCCAAAGAATTCAGTAATAAAGAAGAGGTTTTTATAATCGGGGGCGCCGAGATCTTCAACCAGGTGCTTCCTTCCTGCCACAGGGTATATCTCACTCGCATTCACGAAAAATTTGAAGGCGATGTATTCTTTAAAGACCTTCCACCGGAGTGGAAATTAACCTTCAGCGAAAAGCACTCGCCCGACGAAAAGAACAAATATCCCTTTACCTTCGAAACCTGGGAGAAGAAATAACCGCTAGCGACCAACTCCAACCGAAACGGAGCATACGTTATCAAACTTCGCCGTAAGCGCCTGTCCCGCAAAGTTCATCGTTACCCGGCTGTTGTAATAGATCGGCGAAGGTATCTTGGCCGTAAAACCATCTGCTCCGTAAGGCACCAACGGCGAGCTCGAATAAACCTCATTCGGATAATAGAATTTTACATCGCCAAGAACACCATAATTATTCAGCGGATCCATCACCTTATTATAGAGATAGATCTCCAGGTAGTCGTTGCAGCCCACCATTTCGATGCGGTAATCCATATAAGTTTGAACCTTGCCGCCATGCGGCCCACGCAGGGTGTCAACCTGCGAAAAAGCGCTGAGTTGAAGGGTTAAAAGCAGGAAGAACAATATCTTTTTCATTTTACCTATTTTATATTACAAAGTTCCGACACAAAAGAGAGGTTTCGGGGGATTTTCTTCCAAAAGGGCTATTTCTGTTCTGAAAACCCCTTAATAAGTTGTTAAATTCCTCCCTAGGCAGCTGTTCTTTAAAAACTAACTTTGTCTCTCAAAATAAGACACAGCATATGAAATTTTTCATCGATACCGCCAACCTGGCGCAGATAAAAGAAGCCCAGGAACTGGGCGTTCTAGACGGCGTAACTACCAATCCATCCCTGATGGCCAAAGAGGGAATCAAAGGCGCCGCCAATATCAAAAAGCATTATGTTGACATCTGCAATATAGTTACCGGCGACGTAAGCGCGGAGGTGATAGGTACCGAATTCAGCGAGATGGTAAAAGAAGGTGAAGAGCTGGCCGCACTGCACAAACAGATCGTGGTAAAAGTTCCCATGATAAGGGACGGCGTAAAAGCAATAAAATACTTTACCGAAAAGGGGATCCGCACAAACTGCACTTTGGTGTTCTCTGCGGGACAGGCCTTATTGGCTGCGAAAGCCGGAGCTACTTATGTTTCTCCTTTCATTGGTCGTTTGGATGATGTTAGCACCGACGGTCTTCGCCTGATCGACGATATCCGCATCATTTACGATAATTACGGTTATGAAACACAGATCCTCGCGGCTTCTGTGCGTCACCCAATGCACATTATCGACTGTGCAAAATTAGGCGCTGATGTAGCTACTTGTCCGCTCAGTGCCATTGTAGCCTTACTGAACCATCCTTTAACGGATAAAGGAGTGGCTCAGTTCCTTGCCGACGCGTAGAAGTAATTTCAGTACACTTTTCCAGGTTTTTGAGGGATTCTTGCTTTAATCAAATAAGGTCTATATTTGCTTTAAAACCCTACCCATGCAAAAGATCGTTTTTCTTTTCCTGACTTCTTTGGCATTAAATTCCTATTGCCAGGACACGTTTTCAATTGTGGCTGCAGATTCACTCACAAGAGAAGTTGGAAGCGCAGGTGCTTCGTGCGTGGACCTGTTTCAGACCAGTTTTACAGACGATAGTTTTTTAGGCGACCTTTTGCCTGATACCGGGGCAATAAATTCACAGGCCTCTTATATTCCCGCCAACCAGACAAACGCGCGTACACGCATGCGCGCCGGAGATACACCTGCACAGATCGTTTCCTGGCTTATGGCCAATGATGTGGGAAGTAATTCGAGTGTCAGACAGTATGGTGTGGTGGGATTTTCGGGGAGTAACGTGAGTGCGATGGGTTTTACCGGTACGAATTGCATGAACTACAAGAACCACGTGTCAGGAAGCATCAATGGCATTTACTACTGCATACAGGGAAACATTTTACTCGGACAAATGGTGCTCGACTCGATGGAAAGTAAATTCAGGAACGCTACCGGCGATCTTGCCTGTAGATTAATGGCAGCTATGCAGGGCGCCAAGATGATTGGGGCTGATACCCGATGCAATACGAATAATACTTCTTCTCTCTTTGCTTTTCTTAAAGTGGCCCAGCCTATCGATGCTTATGGAGCTCCTTCGTTTTTGATCAGTATGAGAACGCATAATGGTGACTCCATAGAACCCATCGATTCACTGCAAACGATTTTCAATCTTCAAAAAAGCTGCCTGGTAAGTAACGTAAATGAGTTGAAGAGTGGGCCGGCCTTTAAATTATTCCCCAATCCTGTTTCAGATGACCTTACACTGCGTGGAAACTCATCGCTTGTTGGTTCTGCTTACTCAATTACAGACCTGGCGGGTAAAAAAATAATGAGCGGAAAGATCAAGCAGGAAACCACCCTCATTCACACCGGAAACTTGCCGGCAGGGCTTTACCTGTTGCATGTTCCGGGATCAAAACCTCAGCTATTCACCAAAAACTAAAGCAAGCGACCTTCCTCGTTTACCTGCATCATTTCCTTCATTTACCTCATTTCTATTATACCTACGGTTTTTCTATATATATTCACTTATAGTTTAATTTATGCGATCTAAAGTATCCCTCCATATTTTGTTCTTTTTTCTTCCCTTCCTTTCAATCGCGCAAACACGGTTGATGGACTCTTTAGTATCTATCATTCGAACGGGTCCGGAAGACACAAATAAAGTGAACGCCCTTGGCGGTGCCGCCTGGGAGCTTATTAAATCCGGCAACTACGATACCAGTATAGTGTATTCTCTAAAGGCCAAAAGTCTTGGTGAAAAACTCAACTATCGGAAAGGCGTTGCCCGGGCCTATAACAATCTCGGTGCTATTGATATGCAACAGGGCAATTACCCCAAAGCGTTGGAAAACTATTACCTGGCAGTAAAGATCCGGAAGGAGATCCGGGACCTTCGCGGCCTGGCCATTTCACTCAACAACATTGGTATATGCTGTTGGAAATTGGGAGACCGAAGCGGAGCACTCAAAAATTATTTCGCGTCTCTCAAAATAAAAGAGCAAATAGGCGATAAGAAAGGAATGATAGCCTCCTATAACAACATCGGGATCATTTATAACCTGATACCCAATTATAAAGAAGCATTAAAGAATTATGAGGCCGCACGAACGATCGCAGAAGAGATCGGTCCGAACGAACTTTTCTGCGCGGATATTTATTCTAATATCGGTATCATCAATAACGAAAATGAAAATTATGAAGCAGCTCTCGCGAATTACGAGAAAGCGCTTAAAATTGAAATAGCCGCAAATGCGAAGGACATGATGGCCTCGTCTTATACCAATATCGGCATCACTAATTATTTCCAGGGAAACTTTGAAGCATCAGAAAAAAACCACCTCGAAGGGATCCGATTGAAAAAGGAAATGAATGATATTGCGGCCCTTGTGAGTTCTTATAACGCGATAGGCACTCTTTACATAAAGCAGAAAAGATACGCCGAGGCAGGTAAATACATAGAGGAAGCACTACGGATAGCGAAAGAGACCGGCCAAAAAGAAGGTATCAGGTCAGCTTACCAGGAATTGGAGGAGCTAAGTGAAAAAACCGGGCAGTGGGAAAAAGCCACCCAATACCAAAAACTATATGCAGCAGTAAAAGATTCTATCTTCAACGAGACCGTCTCTAAGCAGATCACAGAAACCGAAGCCAAATACCAGAATGAAAAGAAACAAAAGGAAATTGAACTGCTTTCTCAAAAGAACGAGAACCAGCAATTGCAATTGAGCCGCAACCGTTACCTGATCTTTGGTCTTAGCGGAGTTGCTATCCTTATTCTTGTGATCGCCTATCTTGTGATACGCCAGAATAAATTACGCGAACGACAGGCACAGATCGAACTACAGCAAAAATTGCTTTTATCGCAGACCAAGGCTCTTCACGCGCAAATGAACCCGCATTTCATTTTTAATTGCATGGCTTCGATCCAGAGTTTCATGACACAGAACGATCCTGCTTCTTCTGCTAAATTCCTTTCCAAATTCGCGCGACTGATACGTGCCACGCTTGAAAATTCACAACAGCCTTACGTTTCCCTGGATTCAGAAATAAAAATGCTCGAAGATTATATTGAACTGGAGAGCCTAAGGCACGCCGGTAAATTCACTTATAACATTAAAGCAGACCCCTCGCTGGATACAGAAATGATCGAGATCCCTTCTATGCTGATACAGCCTTATATTGAGAATGCTATTTTGCACGGCTTAGGCCCTAAAAAAGACGGGCAGGGTCGCATCGAGATCAACTTTTCCGTTGAAAACAATCTATTGCGCTGTACAGTGAAAGATAACGGAGTAGGAAGAAAGAAAGCCAGGGAGATCAAAGAATCCATGGGTCTCGGACACCACTCCATGGGCATGTCAATCACAGAAGAGCGCCTCTCACTCCTTAACCGTGATGGAAAAAGCAAGGTAAGTTCCACGATCACCGATCTTTATGGTGAACAGCAGGAACCTATTGGAACATTGGTGGAAATAAATGTACCTTTAAACACAGCTTAGTTTATGCGCGCGGTTATCATAGACGATGAAGAAAAAGCAAGGGTAACATTGGCCAATTACCTGAAAACCTATTGCCCGGATATTGAAGTAGTAGCCGAAGCCGACAGCGTGGAAACCGGCATCGAAGTGATCGGCAAACACCAGCCCGAAGTTGTATTCC
>JANWKZ010000221.1 GCA_025451115.1 Bacteroidia bacterium
GGATCAAGCCCATCGATTTTGCGATCTCGGTTCCGCGCTGGAATAAAGCCTTTGTATATTTTTCCAATTGCTCGTAATGCTCTTTGCTAACGAGTCCTGTCTTTAAAATTTCTTCGCGACTGATATCTTCATCATGGCCCACGCTTGCTTTGGTAGTTGGCGTGATGATCGGTTCAGGGAGTCGATCGTTCTCTTTCAGTCCTTCAGGTAATTTCACCCCGCAAAGTTCGCGCTTGCCGCTTGAGTAAGTACGCCACGCATGTCCTGCCATATATCCACGGATCACCATCTCAACTTTGAATGGATCGCACATTTTACCTACTGTTACCACCGGATCAGGAGTAGCCATAACCCAGTTTGGAACGATGTCTTCAGTCGCTTTTAAAAATTTGGCGGCGATCTGGTTAAGAACTTGCCCTTTGTAAGGAATTCCTTTTGGCAATACCACATCAAAAGCACTGATGCGGTCGCTAACCACCATTACTAAATATTTATTGTCGATGGTATACACATCGCGTACTTTCCCTTTGTAGAAGCTGGTCTGCCCCGGGAATTTGAAGTTTGTTTGTGTGAGTGCGTTCATGGTCTCTATTTTTGATTTACATTTTTTCTTCTTCGTACTTTGCCACGATCTCCTTTACAAGTCGGTGGCGAATGATATCTTCTGCTTGCAAATAAATAAAATCTATTCCTTTCGTGCCTTTCAAAATATTAACAGAATGTACCAAGCCCGATTGTTGATTTTTTGGCAGATCCACCTGGGTGAGGTCGCCTGTAATGATGAACTTAGCGTTATTGCCCATACGGGTAAGGAACATCTTCATTTGGCTGGAGGTGGCGTTCTGGGCTTCATCAAGTATCACAAAAGCGTTATCCAAAGTACGGCCACGCATGAAGGCCAGCGGTGCTATCTGGATAATGTGTGTTTCAATGTATTGGGCCAGTTTATCAGCGGGTATCATGTCATACAACGCGTCATACAAAGGCTGCATGTAGGGATCGAGCTTTTCCTTTAGATCACCGGGCAAAAACCCCAGGTTTTCGCCTGCCTCCACGGCCGGCCGGGTAAGAATGATCCTCTTTACCTCCTTGTTCTTCAAAGCTTTTACCGCCAGGGCCACCGCCGTATAGGTTTTACCGCTACCCGCCGGTCCAACCGCAAAAAGCATATCATTTTTGGCAATGGAATTCACCATCAGCATCTGGTTAGGCGTACGGGCCTTGATAGCTGTTCCGCTTACTCCAAAAAGGATGATATCGCTGCCGCTTTCTTCCTGCTCAATGATGTTCTCGCCGGCCTGTCCCAACAACCGCTCCATCGAGCTTTCGTTCAACGTACCCGACTTGTGATAGTGATCCGACAATAACCTGAACTTCTTCTCAAAGCGCTTGATCTCATCGC
Source organism: Bacteroidia bacterium (assembly GCA_025451115.1). GTDB lineage: Bacteria > Bacteroidota > Bacteroidia > B-17B0 > Aurantibacillaceae > PALSA-968. The sequence continues at coordinate 1,403 of JANWKZ010000221.1, forward strand.
CATCTCCCATCAGTTTGAGGTCGTAGCCACGGGCCACAATACGCAGTTTTGGGAAATGCTTTTTGAGGATGTTTAGCTTCACATCGTTCACCCCGTACAACTCTACGGGCTCAAAGTCATCAATATGTATGGTTTTCTCCGACAAAAGGCTTGTTTACAAGTATGTTGATCAAAAATTTCCGCTTCTAAAAAGCAGGGCAAAATTATGTATTACTTTTACGCAAATCTTAGCATTTTACTAACAAATATGCCACTCATTACCCTTACCAGCGACCTCGGACTAAAGGACAATTATGTGGCCTTGGTAAAGGCTGAGATCCTGAAGAACGGGCCTGATACGCAGGTGATCGACATCAGTCACGACGTAGAGAAATTCAACCTCATGCAGGCGGCTTACATTTTTGGTAATGCTTACAGGGCTTTTCCTGATCATACTTTTCATCTCATAGGTATCCGCAGTCACACTGAGAATAAACGGATCTTGTATGTAGAGGTGCATAAACAAAAGATCATTTGTATAGATAACGGGTTTTTCACCTTGTTGCCTGAAACTTTCGATGCCAGGATATTTTCTTTGTCTGAAAAGGAGTTCCCGGTAGGCTTGTTCTTTATGCGCGACACGATGGTGAACGCCGCAATGCAATTGAGCATTACCGGCAATGTAGAAAAACTGGCAAAGCCCTGCGATGATCATTTGCAGTCGATGTTGTTCCAGCCAACCGCCACCAGCGACAGTATTGTTGGAAGATGCATACACATTGATGGCTTTGGCAACGTGATCACCAACATTACGAGGCATTTCTTTGAACTTGTGCGTAAGAACCGCAAGTTCCGCATCATTTTGCCGGGCACACAACTGAACAAAACAGTGAGCGATTACAACGATGTACCGGAAACCAACGCGTTGGCTCTGTTCAACAGTTTCGGTTATTTAGAGATCGCCATCAACCGCGACAAAGCGAGTCAAATGCTCTTCTCAAAAGGCCATATTGATTTTAATATCACCGTTCAATTTGAAGATTGATGATCATCCGCATCGTAAAAATGACCTTCACTCCACATCACGTAAGTGACTTCCTGAAGTTATTTGAGAAGAACAAGAAAGCCATTGCCGGTTTTGAGGGCTGCTCGCATTTAGAGCTCTGGAACGACAAGGAAAACCCCAACGTATTCTTTACTTATAGTCACTGGAAGGACGAAAGCTACCTGGAGAAATACCGCAAGTCCGAGCTTTTCAATATAGTGTGGAACGAGAACAAGAATTACTTTTCGGCAAAGCCGGAAGCATGGACAGTAGCAGCCGTGACTGGTGATTAGTGCATAGTGGCTAGTGAGAAAACATAGTTTCAAGGCCATACTCCAAAAAACCAACCCACTATTCACTAACCACCAATCACTAATCACCGGCTGTTTCCACGGCTGCTCTCCCCCTAAAAGCGTTACCTATCATTGGCCCGAACTTTGTATATTCGTATCCTATACAAACCGTGATATGAAAAAGTTCCTACTTGCCCTTTCCTGCGTTACCATCACTCTCAGCGCCCAGGAATCCAAATTCAAGACCTATCCCAACGATCCATTCAAATTAAAAGAATACAAACTCAAGAACGGACTTACCGTTTACATGAGCGTTTACAAGGATGCTCCCCGCTTCTATTCGATGATAGCCACCAGGGCCGGAAGCAAGAACGATCCAAAAGACGCCACAGGGCTTGCGCATTACCTCGAGCACATGCTCTTCAAGGGAAGCGACAAATTAGGAACGAAAGATTTTACTAAAGAAGAGCCGATGATAAAGGCCATCTCAGACCTATACGAAATATACCGCAAAACAACCGATGAAGGAAAAAGGACAAGTATCTATCGCCGGATCGACAGTTTGAGCGGAGAAGCAGCCAAGTTTGCCATCGCAAATGAATATGATAAACTTACCGGTGCCTTGGGCTGTAAGGGAACCAATGCATTTACTTCCAATGAACAAACCGTTTATGTGAATGATGTTCCCAGCAACCAGATGGACAACTGGATGACATTAGAGTCGGAGCGCTTCCGTAAACTGGTGCTTCGTATTTTCCATACCGAGCTGGAAGCTGTTTACGAAGAAAAGAACCGTGGCTTGGATAATGACCAGAACAAAGTATTTGAGTCGTTCTTCGCCAGCATGTTCAAGAACCACCAGTATGGAACACAAACTACCATTGGGACTATCGACCACCTGAAGAATCCTTCTATGGTAGAGATCATGAAGTATTATGAAACGTATTACGTGCCGAATAACATGGCGATCATCCTTGCCGGCGATTTTGATCCTGATCAAACTGTAAAGAAGATCGAAGAGAAATTCTCTTACATGAAACCCAAACCCGTTCCCACTTTCACTTTCGCTCCCGAAGCTCCTATCACCGCACCTATCGAGAAACATGTGTATGGTCCGGACGCAGAGAATGTATTGTTCGGTTACCGCTTTGGTGGCATCAATTCATCCGACGCGGATATGATCAAGCTTATCGCGATGATCCTCTTCAACGAAAAAGCGGGTTTATTCGATATTAATCTGAACCAGGAACAAAAAGTGCTGGGCGCGGGAGTCTTTGACTACGCGCTGATGGATTATTCAGCACTCTGCTTCTCCGGGAAGGCCAAAGAAGGCCAGAGCATGGAGGAAGTAGTGAAACTGATGCGCGAGCAGATAAACCTGCTCAAAGAAGGTAAGTTTGACGATTGGCTCATTGAGGCAAACCTTGCCAACTACAAATACCAACTCACCAAGAACCTCGAGGGCAACGATTCAAGGGCCAGCGAGATCATGAGTGCTTATACGGCGGGGGAAACATGGGAACATCATTTAGGATTGGTAGACCGTATGTCGAAGATCACCAAACAGCAGATCATCGACTTCGCGAAGAAGAACCTGAACGACAATTACGTGATCGTTTATAAACACACCGGCGAAGACAAGAACGTACAAAAGGTGATCAAGCCTGCTATCACTCCTGTATCGGTGAACCGCGACGATCAATCTCCTTTTTTAAAGTCGCTAATGGCCAACAAGCCCGCGGAGATCTCGCCTGTGTTCATTGATTTCAATAAAGACATTACACGCACCAAACTGAAGAACGGAATTGAGGTTCTTCATAACCTGAATAAGGAGAACGCTACCTTCGAAATGTATTACACTTTCGATATGGGCAGCAACAACAACCGCCTGGTACCTATCGCTATTGAATACCTGAAGTATATTGGTACTGATAAATACGATGCGGCCCAATTGCAGCAGGAATTCTATAAGCTGGCCTGCTCTTTCGACGCTTTCTCGGGCGAAGACCAAACGGCTCTTATCTTAACAGGGCTTAGTGATAATTTTGATAGATCCCTGAAATTACTCGAGCATTCGCTGGAAAGCGCGAAGCCCGACCAGGAAGTACTGGATAACCTGATAGGCGACATCATCAAACAGCGCGGCGACGCGAAGCTGAGCAAGCGCATGATCCTGCAAAAAGGTTTAGTGAGCTACGGAACCTATGGCCCTTCGAATCCATTTACCAATGTGTATACTGACGAAGAATTGAAAAAAATAAAAGCCGAAGATCTTGTAAAGACATTGAAACTTCTTTGCCGCAACGAACACCGTGTACTTTACTACGGCCCGATGGAAACTACCACTCTAATGAATCAATTGAATCTGATGCATTATTCGGGAACCATCGTTCAACAGGACGCGGGGAAACCCGGTATCGTTACCGAACAGAAGACCGGCAA
>JANWKZ010000222.1 GCA_025451115.1 Bacteroidia bacterium
CCATTGCAACAAATGCAGAAATCCCAAGGATTGTAAACGTGAGAAAACGCCATGGATATTGGACAAACGAAAAGAAGGGTAACCGCTCCCATAGTACCGAGGATACGGGTAGAAGAAAAAAAAGAGAACTTAAGGTAATGACGACAAATATCAAACCGGCTTTGCCCGATTTTTTTCCCCGAATCATCAGAATAACAAGGGAAATAAGCGCGACGATTACATGAAGCTTTCCCAATCTGTATGACATTCCGTCTGCACATCCGGGAGCCGATCCTCCGAATCCCCACCCTGATTCCCACAGTTGCTCTATACAAACAAAATGGAAACGAAAGTCTGCCGATCCGCCGACTTGTCCCGTAACACTGGTAAAATGCATTTCAAAAAGCGCAGGCATCCAAAAAAATGCAGATAACCCAAGGCCGGCTGCGATCATAACCAGCGGCAGGAGGACTGAGGTCCGGATTTTTTTTGACCGTACAGCCGGAAAAATCCATAACCCCAAACCCGCTATACAGGCAGCAACTGTAATATATCCCAGGATTGTATGAGAAAGAACGACACCCGCAATCCCCATCGCTCCAACTGTTACACCAGCCTTCCACCTTCTGCGGAAAAAAAGAATCCCACCCAAGAGCACCAATGGAAGAAACGCCATCGCCCAATACTCGCCCACCGCACCCCGTACATACACATCCACAGCATGGTACGGAGCATACAAATAGAATACTCCCCCTACGAGTCCTGCAAGCTTTCCCCACAGGCTCATGAGAGCATACATAGTAATAGCCGACAGTATAAGTCCCGTGCCGAACATTATTTTTGTTGCGGTAAGCGCGGGTACGCCCAGTGCGTACAGCAGACCACCGAAATAGTACGGCAGAGGGCCATAGAAGTTAAAGATAGGGTACCCGTACCCATACCCCAAATCTGAAACCCACCGGACAGGAAATTGACCATTCCGGAGGGCCTTTCCCATTGCCACGACTCTTCCTACTTGTGTGTCGTCATGCATGGGAAAATATCCGTCTGTCGCAAGGATAGCCACGGACCAATACCCCAGTATCACAAGAAGAACAACAGTCAAAATGTGACGTTTCATAGGTGTTTCTTCGTTCTCTTTTCCTCCGGTCGCATTCTGGCATAGACTACCGAGCCAAGCCACACAAAAAATGCTCCTGCAGAGACGACGTCAGCAACGAACCTTGGTACTGTTTCCCTAAATTCCGCCTGCACTGTATGCGTTCCTGCAGGAACCGCAATTTGCATTACACCGCGCGGATTTGTGTAATCTATAAGAACCGGAATACCGTCGACGATTACTCCCCAACCCGGATAGTACAACGAGTTAATCTGAAGAACACTACGCTCAGCAGCATGAACTGTTACGAGTATCTTTTGTGTCTTCGCAACATGTTTCTCGATTGTTCCCCGTCCGGTATAAAATTCAATTCGCTCATATGAGCGGTTTATAGGAATATCACGTACCCATCTGGGCATGTACTCATTTGCGACAGTCGTCGTAGCTTCATTGGTCGTATAGTATCCATCCGGTCTGTCAACAAAAATAATACGGGAAAGCTGAGGTAAGGAAGCCACAATTCCTATGACAATAAAGACACCGATTGCGGGGAAAAATAAACTCCGTTTTTCCAACCGTGAACACACATAGGCTGTAAGCCATGCGCCCGGCAGGAGCGATCCTGCAAGAAAACGATACGGAAACTGAAACAGCGACACTGTAATTCCCTGCCAAAGAAAAGCACTGACGGGGAGAGCTGCAAAAAGCGAAAGAAAGAATGATCCAAGAAAAAAATATTCGCTCGGGGCCAGGTGACGTCGTTTCCTCGTAAGGACGATAACTGCAGCCACCAAGAATACCGGACCTAAAAGCCATGCATTCCCTATCGTTATAAAATACTGTGCCGGATCGGAAACGGTAATAGACCGGAAAACCACATAGCGTTGCTCAAAAACCGCAGGAAACCAAAAAAATGTCGCAAGAAATATACCAAGTAAGAAAGGGAGAAAAAATTCCTGTTTGCGACGGACAAGAAGATACGAAACAATAAACATTCCGAGCAGTAGTGCAAGCGAATTGTGACTTATGATAAGAAGCCCTATTATCAGCGGAAAGAGACGCCTCCAGCCAGATTCAATAGCAAGGACAGCTACTGCGGCAACTGCTATGGCCAACACCTCTCCTATTGAACCGCGCTTGTAGAGATTAAATAAAAGGTACGGAGAAAACGCAAATGTAGCAGCAGCGACTGCGCTCGGAAGTTCTGAGAAAAATTTACGTAGCCATAAGAATACTGCACCTGTTGCCACAACTACGGAGGCACCGAATATAAGCTTAACTGTGTCCGGAAATGAAACTCCGAAAACGTGAATAACTGATCCTATATAGAGAAAACCTGGATACAGAAAATTTGCCACCGGGTATCCATAACTCTGATTGAGTCTTCCCAAAAACCGTACAGGAAACTGACCTTCTATAAGGCTTTGATAAAATGCGGAAAGCCGGATAATCATCCAATCCCCGTCATCCGTAACAAAGAAACCACTCCGAACCAATGGCCAGAGGATAAAACACAACGCTAGAAAAAGTCCCACACCTATCAAAAGTTTACTATGAGACTGTTTCATAAAGAACGTGCAAGAGAGCTTACGACTTTGTACAACCGTAACGCGCGGTCTTTTCTCGTTCCTTTTTGCCACGCTCCGACCAGTTCAAGCGGCCACTCCGCCGGTGGCGATTGGGACTCATTCAACACGAGGTAGGTAGGTTGAGTTCGGGCGCTTTCTGCTATTTCTGCCGGCAAATCCACAGGAAGAGGCCATATGCCTCGAATCGTAATATTTTTGTTATAGACATGATAGATCTCAATGGCGTACGGCATGAGCCCGAAGGTACCCTCTGTAAAGACCGCTACCTTTCCCTTCTTTGCTTCTTCTCCTATCAACGCGTGTACCTCCCGTACTCCCCATCCGGATGGCCAGTCGTCCAGGAGCTGACCGCGGTCCGAAAAAGGAATCGGTGCATACAACGGATTTGTAACGATAAAGTACCCGGCATACATACTTGGGAAAAGGACAATTGCATAAAGGCATACACCAAGGAGGGTAAAACGGAACCGCCGGAAAATCGCCTCCATTGATACTGCCGCAAGTACAAGAAGAGGCATCGTCATAAAGAGAATAAACCTGGGATATAAAATCTTTGCAAACAACGCGAGTGCTACAAAGGGAGCTGCCCACCATATATACAGGAGCAATTTTTCCCGAAAACGGTTCCACATAAAAGCTGCAGGAAGGAGCGTAAGTATAAATACCGGAAGCGTAAGATAGTTACGAAGCCAATCAAAAAGGCCGCTCAAATTTCCCCGGAAAAACCGTAAGGGGTGCGATAGCCACTCGCCAAGCGGATAGACAAAAACCGCATCCTTTTGCGCAATCATATGAAAGAACGGTGAAAGCCGAAGGATTCCGTACAATACCTGCGAAAGTGCAAACGCAACAATCACAAAACCCCCCCAGCGCATCAACCGTTGTATTCGAAAGCTCTTTGACCAGTCAAATAACAATAGTGTGGAAGGCAACAGATACAGGCTCAAAAAACCTGATGTTTTATTGAGCATTCCGGCTCCAAGCATCAACCCCAGGAGAAGCGCCGTATCCAACCGTTGATTTTTTACAAGGAGAACTGATAAGTAAAGATTCCATATAGAGAACATTGCAACAAGTGAATCATAGAGGGCAAGACGGTCATACATGAGAGCAAACGGGGAAAGTACATAGAGAAGTACGGCAATAAACGCAATTTTTTTATTGGCAAACAGTTCCCGTGACAGGAAGTAGAGTCCTATCATACTCCCGACACCCGCCATGACTGATACAAGGCGCCCTGCCAAAAGCGGATCGGCAACTGCCTTAAGAAGCACCATCATAATCCATGTGAACATGGGTTGCTTCCCGTCAGTTAATGAAATAAACCGCCAGTTGGCATCATTTGCCCCTATCTGAGACCAGCGGATATAAATTGCCTCATCTGTAAATATAGGAAGAAGCGTGAGGTTTACGAGTCGGGTAAGCACATAGAGCGAGAACAAACCCGCAACACCTGCCAATACTGCCCGTACATGCTTTCCGAATGCGATCATAAAGGCATTATACTATGACTCCTCATTCACCTTCGTATCCTCTTTGTTGTGTAGAGAACGATTGCAGCAACTGCGCCGACCAGTGTGGGCAGAAACCCGCCCCAAAATATATAAAACTGCACAGGAGTGTTCCAATTACCGAAATATAAAAACGGTGCATACCGCATAAGCTGACCCAACGTTGCTCCGGCAGCAAGAACAACAATCTCTTTTCTATCAGGAAACAACGCGACAAACGGCATGACCCAGAGAAAATACCATGGCAAAATTTCGCGCTGCGTTGTAACAAAGAGAAGCGTAGCGACCATACTTCCCAGAACCAGCACCCGATTCCAGCCCATAATCGCTGCAGGAAACAATACAATTGTCATGGTTTTAAGCGCTGCCGATACACCAAGCGCAACTACCCCGCTCCAACGCTTCCTTGTTTCATAGAAGAGCATCGCAAGGAGTGCAAAAAATATCATCGCAATATCGTTATGACCGTTTACCAGTGCTTCAACGATAACAAGCGGATTAAACGCAAAGATAGCCATACCAAAGATATGACGTCCGGGCAATCGTTTTTTTAGAATTTCTCCTATGCACCATACACTCCCCAGATAAAACACTGCACCAAGAAGCTTAAAATTCCAGAGCGTAAGAAGAAAAACTCCAAACCCCATGATATATGCCGGAATGGTAATAAGTATCCAAAGTGGTGAGTATGCACTCGGAAGATGCGTCCAATGAAGAAATGATAGCCATGGATCGACTCCGGTAAACTGCAGAGGGATGACAGTATACGGATTTTTATGATAGACAAGCACTGTTTTTGCCGTAAACATATAGTTAAAAAGGTCCTTTGAGAATGCGGGGTATGAGAGAGCTACCAGTGCAGCAAAGACGAGCACAAGGATCCGGAAAGACGCCTCTGATATGTGTTTCCGCGCAATCAGAAATAGCACTGCAGCATATTGAATAAAAAGCCCCCCAATAAGAACCAGATACATCGTTGTCGAAAGAGGACGGTTAAAATACCCTATATACTGAAACCCCCGTTGAATTGACTGCCACACGCTGGCCTGTGTAAGTGTCAATCCCAGATCAACCTGGGTATACGAATAGAGGAACAACGCCAACCCGAGGGCAACGAAGAAAAAAAGGAAGACCCGGATTCTTAGAGACGAAGACTTCATACACTATTTACGTATTGTAAACACCCTGTGCGGCGTTTGTGCGGATGGTAATAATATCGGATAACCCCTGCAATGAGTCCTTTATCGGATTTACTCTTCTAGTTTCCACATAATGCCATTCGACAGGTACCTCTTTAATTTTATACCCCATACGTTTAGCAACATACAGAACTTCTATATCAAACCCGGCAGTCACCATAGAACCCCTGACTGTTTGTTTTTTCCCGTACAGGTGGAGTTTATTAAATATTGTACGGGCAACTTCCTTCCGAAACGCTTTAAATCCACACTGTGTATCGGAAATTCCCCGAAGCCCCAGAAGTGTACTTCGCAGCACCATAAACCCGCGGGCCATAATACGCCGAAGGAGCGGCGCTCCCTCTCTCCTCGAATTTCTGGAGCCTATGACAACATCAAATCCTTTCTCAAAAAAAGGAAGCAGCTTTTCTACCTCGCTAATTGGTGTTGCCTGGTCTAAATCACTAAAAAGAACTATCTCTCC
>JANWKZ010000223.1 GCA_025451115.1 Bacteroidia bacterium
CCCGTGAGGGTGGCTTTTCATGTTTTTTTAAAAAGACTATTTATGCGTTTTCCAGCTGGATACGGTCAATCTTTTGCGCCCCCTTTTACGGCGTGCTGCTAATACTTTACGCCCGCTTGCCGAGCTCATGCGTTTTTTGAAACCGTGCTTATTGGTTCTTTTGCGTTTGGAAGGCTGAAATGTACGTTTCATGACTTAGTGTTCTAATAAATGAGGCGCAAATATAGCCTTTTTTTTAAATCCAAAAAAATTATATTTCGCCCTATAACTACCAAAATTACAGCCAGATAGCGGGTTAAGGGTGAATTAAAAGTAGATAAGAAGCTGGTTTCGGGTCGGTATTACTTGCCGCGGCCCTGTACTACGATCAGCAAGGTATATATGATGATCTTGATATCCACCATCAGGCTCATGTTCTCCGTATAAAGGAGGTCGTATTTAAGCCTTTCTATCATCTCATCAACGTTCTCGGCATAACCAAACTTTACCTGTCCCCACGAAGTGATGCCGGGCCTTACCCGGTGCAGGTGTTTGTAATGCGGCGCTTTGAGCACGATCTGGTCTACGAAGAACTTTCTTTCGGGGCGCGGGCCCACAATGCTCATGGTGCCGAAGAATACGTTAAAGAACTGGGGGAATTCATCGAGACGGGTCTTGCGTAAAAAGCGCCCGAAGGGCGTAATGCGCGGATCGTGTGTGCTGCTTAGTGCCGGACCATTCTTTTCGGCATCCACGTACATGCTGCGGAACTTATAGATGCGGAAAGGCTTGCCGTTAAGGCCGAGGCGTTCCTGCGAGAAGATCACAGGGCCTTTAGAGGTAAGTTTTACCATAATAGAAAGCAGCAGGTAGAACCAGCTGAAACCTATGATCACGAAAAGCGAGAAGCAAACATCGAAGATGCGTTTGGCGTTCACCTGCCAGCGGGGCACCACCTCGCGGTTCACTTCGATGAGGGGAGCGTGTATAACCGAGGTGAATTTTACCGAACCTGAAAGGATGTCGTATACATCAGGGATCAATTTCACTTTCACGTCAAGGTCTAACGTGTCATTTAAAATATGCTGGATGGCATTATGTTCCGAAGACTCAAGCGCCACAATGATCTCATCTACCTGGTGGGTCTTGATCACACGGGTGAGGTCAGATAGTTCGCCAAGGTGCGGAACGGTCTTCAGCAGTTTTTCCGAAAAACCATTGCGCTCATCGATATGAATAAAGCCGCGGAAGATGTTCCCGTTACTTTTCTTCAATCCTTCGATCTCGTTATAGATCTTCCACGCGTTCTCGTTACTTCCTATCAGTAGGGTGTTAAAGCCCATCTTACGGTTATGAATGCGGGAGTTGGTAATGGTTGAAAGAACGAAGCGTGGAATAGCGGTCATCACAAAGTGAAGCGAGAACAGCACCGCGAAGGATTTATAATAATTACGGTAGTTCTGAACCTCGTCATCCAATAATAACACGAAGAAAAGTATCAGCGCGCCCACCAAAGCGGTAAGGAAAGTATGCGCTGCTTCATTAAGCCTTGAGCGCCTGTAAGGCATATCGTAATTTCCCTGCAGGTAATACACAATGCACCAGGTGATGGGTATCACCGCAGAACCAATGTAAAAAGTACGGTCGTTAACCAGGTCCTGGTACCAATCCACATCATGTTCAATGTAGAATTTACGGAAGGTGAAGAAAAGTATCCAGGCAGCAACGGCAGCAAGAAAATCACAGGCCACATACTTGAAGGCCTGTAGCTTCTTGTTCATCAACATATATTTCTTCTCTGCTGCCACGGTTGTTTCGTGTTGTTCTTTTGTGCTTACTATGTCGGCCTGCAATAGCATTACTGGTGCACTACTTTTAAATTATCAACATAGATCAGCGGGTACCCTACGCCGGGATCAAATCCCTTGGAAGTATAGAGATACAGGAAATAGAAATTATGATAGGGCGGCGTGCGCACAATATTTGTCATATCAATATAGATCTTGTTCCATCCGGCCGAAGCATTGGCTCCGCCCGCAGAACGCTGCTCAGAATTCAGGATCACCCCCTGGGTGGAAGAGCCTATCAGGCCAACCTCAATAGGGTAGTTGCTTTTGTAATTGAACTCCAGGTAAATGTTCGGGCCGTCGTTGGGCAAATAGAACCCGCTGGTTGATTGAACCTGGCATACAGGATGTGCAGCATCCAGTTTAATCGACAGGCAGCTGTTACCGAAAGCCGCGTTGGCCGTATCTATTTTGGTACAGAAAGTGTCGGTGGCACTTGAGTTTGTTACCGTAAAGGTAGTTCCTTCAAAATCCTCTACCAGCGGGAAATCGGCTGTGCTGTAATACTGGAAAACAGGTTTTAACCTGGTTACTTGCCCTTTTACGAGATTGACAGTAGTGTCGAATCCTTTCATCACAGGATAATCCACGCGCAGGAATTTTACACCGTTAACCAATATGGCGGCGCGGATGTTGAGGTAGGTTTCCCCTTCCAGTGGCAAAGGAATTTTGCAGGGAATAGGATAGTAGCCGTAGTTCTTGGTCTTGGAAGTAACGAGTACGTTGGTGAATTTCTGGTGACTGGTGCCCTGTTTGAGGTTTACGGAGTCGGTGATCACGGAGTAGTCAGAGATCTCGATATACGAAGCCGGTTCAATTTTTGGGTCGATCTTGGAGCAGCCCGAAAAAAGAATAAAAAATAAAACCGGTAGGAATAATAATCTCTTCATCTCTACGCAAAAGGAACGCAAAAATAAGAACCTTATTGTTTCATTTAAGCGTTTTTACTTAAATTATTGAAATTAAATACGTTAACCTCTTGAAAAATTGCTTTGTGGGTTAAAATTGCTAGCTTTGCGCATCATGGCAAAAAGAGGCCGTCCGGGCACCGAAAACGAAGAATTACCCAAGGCAAAATTCAGTAAAGAGAATCTTAAAAAATCCCTTCGCCTTTTCACTTATTTGGGTCAGCACAAGTGGAAGTTTGTATTAGGCATGATATTCCTTGGAGGAAGCGCAGGAATAGGACTCATATTTCCTGTGAAATCTGGAGAAATGTTAGGGTTCTTAGCCGCACCGCCTAAACTAGTGGATGTTGAAAAATCCGAACTTATTTCAATTGGATTGGCCCTTCTGGTGATTTTATTAGTTCAGGCAGTATTTTCTTTTGGACGGGTTTATATGTTTGCTCAGGTCACCGAAAATGTCTTAAAGGGATTAAGGAATGACACATTCAAAAAACTGGTTCAAATGCCAATGGAATTCTTTTCTAAAAGTCAGGTGGCAGAACTTAGTAGTAGAATTGCTACAGACGTAAACGTAATATCTGAGGCATTCACCATAAACATTGCTGAATTCATTAGACAGGTGATTGTAGGTGTGGGGGGATTAATTATTCTGGTAAATACAACTGGTTGGGACATTGCCAAATGGTTTTTAATGATTGTGCCGCCGCTTACAGCGATTGCGATCATATTTTCTCGGCGTATCCGAAAATTCTCGAAGGCCTTCCAGGAGAAAATAGCTGAATCAAATATTGTTGTGGGAGAAGCTCTGACGGGTATAAGCAACGTAAAAACATTTACGAATGAACATTACGAGATTAGTCGTTATGAAAGGATCACAACCTCCATTCGTGATTTCGGCCTTAAGTATGGAATTCTAAGGGGCTCTTTTTTTGCATTTGTCATGATTTTCGTGTTTGGTTCTGTTTTTTTTATTTTGTGGCAGATGCTCTATTCGCTTCGGATAGATAAGACTCTTGACCCTTCGGAATTTGGAAAATTCCTTATGTTATCCTTATTCGTTGCGGGCTCATTAGGCGGATTGCCTGAACAAATTGCCTCCATACAACGCGCCCTTGGCGCTACCGACCGGGTCTTCGAATTAATAGACGGCAACATAGAAAAGATCGACCTTAACTTTGCCAAAGAGAAGGAAAGAGGGCCCAAGCAGGGAGAGATAGAATTCAAACATGTAGAGTTCTATTATCCTACACGCCCCGATTTTCCGGTGCTGAAGGATGTTTCCTTTAAAGCGGAAAAAGGACAAACGATCGCTCTTGTTGGCCCTAGCGGTTCGGGTAAAACAACTATTGCCGCATTGGTGCTGAGGTTCTACGATCCTGTGAACGGAAAGATCATTATAGATGGAAAAGATTCAAAAGATTATTCGCTAACAGCGCTGCGCGATCACATGGCTCTGGTTCCCCAGGATGTAATTCTTTTCGCCGGCACCATCCGGGAGAATATTTTATACGGAAACCCCAATGCATCTGAAATTGAAGTCATGGAAGCCGCCAAAAAGGCCAACGCGCTGGAGTTCATAGAGAGTTTCCCCGATAAATTTGAAACAAAAGTAGGAGAGCGGGGCGTCCAACTTTCGGGCGGTCAGCGTCAACGTATAGCTATTGCAAGGGCCGTGCTTAAGAATCCATCTATACTCATCCTCGATGAGGCCACAAGCTCACTCGACAGCGAATCTGAGCACCTTGTACAGGAAGCCCTCGAAAAACTAATGGAAGGCCGCACAAGCATCGTGATAGCCCACCGCCTTTCAACCATCCGCAATGCCGACCGCATCATCGTACTCGAAAAAGGAAAAGTGAAAGAAACAGGCACGCATACTGAGCTCATTACCCTGGAAGACGGCCTTTACAGAAGCTTGAACAAACTACAGTTCGAAATGAATGCCTGATCGAAGCCCCTTATAACTTATGACTTTTAACTTCTAACTTTTCCTATCTTTGCAGTTCAAAATTTCTTTAGGAATGAAAAAATTATGGATACCGCTCATTGCCCTCGCGCTCTTCGCGTGTAACGGGAACCAGGATGAGGGTAAGGTCGACAGCTCGCTGATCAACATCACCGAGACCGCCAACGGTGATGTGGACAAAAGCCAATTGCCTGTTATAAAGTTCAAAGAACTTGAGTTCAATTACGGAAAGATCATCCAGGGCGAGAAAGTATCGCATACCTTCACTTTCACAAATGAAGGAAAATCAAACCTGATCATCGCGTCGGCAAAAGGAAGCTGCGGATGCACGGTGGCACAGCCTCCCAAAGATCCCATTCCTCCCGGCGGAACCGGCAAGATCGATGTGGTTTTTGATAGCAACGGGAAATCCGGTATGGTATCAAAAAGTATCTCCGTACTTAGCAATTGCGAACCCAACACCGTTATTCTCACCATTGCCGGTGAGATCGTAGCGCCCACAACAACAGAAACAAAATAAAATCTAATAAACACAATTATGCAAAACATGTCCATTTTACTGCAGGCCGCTCCGGCTGCGGGTCAGTCAGGAGGAGGCCTCTCAGGTTTCACCAGTTTCTTACCGCTTGTTCTTATCGTGGTAGTATTCTACTTTTTCATGATACGTCCTCAAATGAAGAAACAGAAGGAAGCGAAAAAATTTATGGAGGCCATCAAGAAGGGCGATAAGATCGTAACCATTGGCGGTATCCACGGAAAGATCGCTGAGGTACAGGATACAACTTATATGATCGAAGTGGAAGGCGGTATTAAATTGAAAATATCGAAGACCGCCGTGTCGATGGATAATTCGGCTTCACTCAATCAAACTACCTAGTCTTGAACAAAAAGCCTGCGTTCATAAGAAAGTTCTTTCCGGGCCGCAGGCTTTTTTCTTTTCTTATCTGCGTTGTGATAGCCGCCTTCTTGTGGCTTATCAATGCGCTCAATCGAACGTATACCCGTACGCTTGCCATCCCGGTAAAATTCACGCATTATCCTATCGATAAGCATATCAACAACCGTCTTCCCAATTACATTATGGCTGATGTAAAGGCGAGTGGAGCCAAGCTGATGATGCTGTTGATGAAAAAATCATTGAACGAGATCACAGTGGATGTGTCCGATGTGATCCAGCTACGCGCCAAATCCAATAAAGCGGCTGTCAGCACCTTGAGCATGATCGGCAACCTTTCCAAGTTACTGAATACAGATGTGGAGCTTATGAAAGTAAAGCCCGACAGTATTCATTTTACCTTCGGAAAGACCTACAGTAAGAAAGTGTACGTGAAACCGCGGGTACAGGTGAATTACGAGAACGGCGATGGCATTTACCGGAATATTAAAACGTCGCCCCAGTTCATTACCATCAGTTCCGATAGTATTACACTTGCAAAGATCGACACACTGTTCACCGAAAAGATCGTGCTGAACGATCTCAACAAGAACATTGAGCAAGCCGCTTCTATTGAATTGCCGGAAGAGATCGATGACCTCGTAGTTCTCTCACATGAAAAAGTATTGCTTAAGATCAATCTCGACGAGTATGTACAAAAGAGCGTGATGATACCTGTTGAAGTGAGCAACCCGCCGGCCGGCATGATCATTAAAACCTTTCCTTCGGCGGTGCAGGTAACGATCAGCGCTCCTTATAATTTGTACGACAGCCTTGTTCCGGCTCTTTTCAATGTAACCGCCGATTTCAATTCGCCTGAAAAGAGCAGTGGGAAGCTGAAGGTAAAGGCCACCAGCAAGAACCCCGAGGTGCGCATCACCAAATGCAATCCTGAAAAGGTGGAGTATATTTTAAGGAAGAAATAGTTCAATTACGGTGTCTTGAGAGCGATACTTTCAATTATCATTTTGCTTTTTGTCTTTTGCTCTCCGTCGGCGCAAAACCTCATTCCCGATTCAAGTTTCGAGTTCAATAAGGCCATTCCCACAGATTTTTCGGGCATCGGCAATTCAACTTCCTGGACGCGCCCGGGCATGGGCACTACAGATCTTTTTTCTGTTTACGACCGCAAAAAGAAAAAATACTCGATGGTGGGTGTGCCCGGTAATGCTATGGGCTTTCAGTTCGCTCATTCCGGCATTGCCTATGCCGGTTTCTTTTTGTTCTCTCATGACCAGTACCGCGAGTATCTTCAGACACCGCTGGTGCAAACATTGGAGAAAGGCAAAACGTATTTCATTAGCATGTATGTAAGCCTGGCGAATCATTCGCAGGCCTATATCGATAGGATGGGATTTACTTTTTTACCGAACGAGAAGCATTATGCCACCGCGGATGTGCTGGATGAACTGGATGAGATCGCGCCTGTTTATCTTGATCTTCAGAAATTGGGGAGTGATACCGCGAAATGGCATCAATTGACGGGAAAGTATAAGGCAAAGGGAACGGAGAAATTTCTGATCATAGGAAGTTTCCAGGTTGGTAAGATCAAGAGAGGCAAATTTGTTTTCCCGAAGAACATGAAAAGCCCGATCAACCGGAATTCACACCGCGACGCGTATTACTATATCGACGATGTGAGCCTGGTAGAGTGGATAAACCCACCACAGGAACCTGTAAAAGATACCGCCCTGCAATTGGGCAAAGACACAGTTACGGCCGAAAAACCAAAGACACTGAAGAACGTTCAATTCAAAACGGGCAGTTCAGTGCTCGAAAAAAGCTCGTTCGCTGAGTTGGATGAACTGGCTGTTGTTTTGCTAAAAAGTGAACTTACAAATATTGAAATAAGCGGGCATACCGATAATTCGGGAGATCCCGCAGCCAATTTAAAACTGTCGGCAGACCGGGCGCGCGAAGTAGCTAAATATCTTGCCAAAAAAGGGGTAAATAAGAAAAGACTCTCCTGTGTGGGTTATGGTGATACGAGGCCCCTCGTTGATAATGATACAGAAGAAAACAAGGCCATCAACCGCCGGGTTGAAATAGTGCTGGCCGAATAGGGCCTATGTCGGTAATTATCTTACATTTGAATTACCAAACCTTTACTCATGAGATCAAAACTAACTGCGTGTTTTGTACTTGCTTTTTCAGCAAACATATTCGCCTCTCCGGCCACAACTGTTCAGTTCATTAAGGTCGACCAGTTCGGTTACCGGCCCAACGACCAAAAGATCGCGGTGATCGCCAACCCGGTAACGGGTTATAATAACGGAACACCTTTTAGTCCGGGTACAAGCTACGAAGTGCGCGATTGGACAAATGACGCGGTTGTTTTTACGGGAACACTTACACCCTGGAATGGCGGAGCCACACAGGCGCAGAGCGGAGATAAGGCATGGTGGTTCGATTTTTCTTCTTTTACCACCACCGGCTCGTATTATATTTATGATGTTACTAATAACGTGGGTTCCTATCGTTTCGAGATAGACGCTTGTGTTTATGGAGATGCGTTAAAACACGCCATGCGCATGTTCTATTATCAACGTTGTGGAGCAGCCAAAACAGCAGCCTGCGCAGGTTCAGGTTGGGCCGATACGCAATGTCACCTGGGCTTGCAACAGGATTCCGATTGTCGTTTGTATAATAATACCAATATTTCCACTTCAAAGAATTTAAGCGGCGGCTGGCACGATGCCGGCGACTATAACAAATACGTAAACTTTACCTGGGGCACCCTGTGCGATCTTTTGCTTGCCTACGAAGAAAGCCCTACGGTTTGGGGAGACAACTGGAACATTCCCGAATCTGGGAACAGTATACCCGACATGATGGATGAAGTGAAGTTTGAGCTTGACTGGCTTTTGAAAATGCAGAACAGCGATGGTTCCGTTCTTTCGGTTGTTGGTGGAGGCGGAGTAAGTCCTCCTTCAGCGGATAACCAGTCTCGTAGATATGGTCCGGCTAATACCTCGGCGGCTTTTACGGCGGCGGGTGTGTTCGCGTTGGCGGCTATACAATTCAACGCGCTGGGACAAACCGCTTATGCAACTACTTTGCAGACCGCGGCGGTCAATGCATGGACCTGGGGCAATGCGAATCCGAACGTTACTTTTTATAATGCAGGAACTTTGGCGGCAGGAGAACAAGAACTTGGATCTTATGAGCTATCGGGTAGAAAATTCGCTGCGGCTGTTTATTTGTACGCATTAACCGGCACCACTACTTACAAAACCTATGTAGACAATAACTACAACAATATGCACCTCCTGCAATGGACCTTTGCTTATCCTTTCGAAGGCCCTGAGCAGGATGCTTTGCTGTATTACACAAAAACACCTGGTGCCACAACGGCTACACGGAACGCTATCATAAGCGCTTATTCAAACTCATTAAGCGCAAACAATGCGGATAATCTTCCGGCCTACAACAATAACACAGACGCCTACCGGGCCTGGCTAAGCGATAATAATTATACCTGGAACAGTAACCAAACCAAATCAAGGCAAGCTACTATGTTCCAGAATATGAACTGGTACAACCTGAATTCTACTAATGCTACAAAATATGCGAATGCAGCCTCGGGCTTTGTACATTATTTTCATGGGGTTAATCCCAACACAAAAGTTTACTTGAGTAATATGGGGAATTATGGTGCTGAAAATTCAGTGACGCAATTCTATCACGGTTGGTTTGAGAACGGATCGGCAGCTTGGGATGAAGTAGGTGTTTCAACCTTTGGACCTCCTCCCGGGTTTATTCCGGGTGGCCCGAATCCGAGTTATGCTTTAGATGGTTGTTGTCCGAACGGCTGTGGCAGCGCGCAGAACAATGCTTTGTGTGGTACAAACGTTACTCCACCGCTTAATCAGCCTATCCAGAAGTCATACAAAGATTTTAATGACAGCTGGCCGGTGAATTCCTGGACCATCAGCGAGGCGGGTATTTATACAAATGCCGCTTATGTGCGGGTGCTTTCGCATTTTGTTTCGGCTTCCTGTAATTTAACTACCTCGGTAGGTTCGATAAAAAATAATAACCAGGGCCTGGTACAAGCCCTGTATCCAAACCCTGCGCAAAACGCGGTTACGATCAAATTCTTCGGCAACGATAATAAAACAGTCACGTATCATTTATCTGATATAAAAGGTCATGAATTGATCGTTAAAAAGGAAGTTGTTCGTGGCAACCTGCAGGAAATAGATATTTCTTCTATCCCGGCCGGCGTGTATTTCATAAAAGTGATCTGTGGCGATAAAACAGAGGTGAAGCGCCTGGTGAAAGACTAAGCGTTTATTTCGTACTTTTGTCTTGATGAGCAAGGCGCAGACCGATCTTTCTTCATTTAATAACTCATGGTATAAACCCGGTGCCGGGTTTTTGGTGCGCGGTATCTGGTATTGTGTGAATGTGACCTATTTTAAATCAGGTTTTCCTTTTAATCGTATAAAATTATTCTGGCTGCGCATTTTTGGAGCTACTGTTGGATCGGGAGTTGTAATTAAACCCGGTGTCAACATAAAATATCCCTGGCGCCTTAAGATCGGTAACAATGCATGGATAGGCGAGAAGGTTTGGATAGATAACCTGGGAAATGTAGTGATAGAAGACAACGTATGCATCTCGCAGGGCGCTTTTCTTCTCTGCGGCAACCACGATTACAAAAAAACCACTTTCGACCTGATGGTAGGAGACATTACCTTGAAGCAGGGAGCCTGGATAGGAGCAAAAAGTACGGTTTGTCCCGGTGTCACTGTGGGTAGCCACGCCGTTTTAACGGTCGGGTCGGTTGCAACAAGTGATCTCGGCGACTATACTATTTACCAGGGTAATCCTGCTGTGGTTGTAAAAAACAGAGAGATAATATAACATTTTTTCAGGTTTTTCCATTCTTCTTATTCTACTGCTTATTCGTATCTTTACCCTTGTAAATGGCACTGAGGCAAACGCAATCTTTAAAACTGCAGCAAAAGCTTTCCCCGCAGCAGATCCAGTTGATGAAACTGATCCAGCTGCCCGTGATGGCTTTGGAGCAACGCATCAAGGAAGAGCTTGAACTGAACCCCGCTTTGGAGGAAGAGGGAGATGTGCAGGATGCCGAAGAAGATTTTTCGGATAACGAAGCGCCTACAGATGAATTGGAACGTGAGACCGGTGACGATGAAAGTACTATCAGCAAGGATGATGTAAGTTACGAGGACTTTGTTGACGAGGACGAATTCGCCGATTACAAATACCAGGTAAATAATAACGGGAAGGACAACGATTTCAAGGAAATTCCAATTCGTGAGAGTACAGATTTCCATGATCAGTTAGAAGAGCAGTTAGGAATGCTTGACCTTGACGGAAAACACTATACTATTGGGCTTTATTTGATCGGCTGTATTGACGATGATGGCTATATCCGCAGGGATAGTGGTTCGATCGTTGACGATCTTGCCTTTACCCAGAATATCAGTTCAACGCCCGAAGAGGTGGAGGAAATGATCAAGATGTTGCAGAAGTTCGATCCTCCCGGTATCGCCGCGCGTACTTTGCAGGAATGTTTGTTGTTGCAGTTGGAACGGGAAGAAGATCAGACAAAGGAAGTGCAGATCGCCATTAATGTGGTAAAGCACTGTATGGAGGAATTCTCTAAAAAGCATTACGATAAGATCTCCAAAAAACTGAATATTGCAGAGGAAGATCTCAAAGATATCATTGGTGAGATCACCAAACTGAATCCCAAGCCGGGCGGAGCAGGGCAGTCGATACAAAGCATACAGGAAGTTATTCCCGATTTTGTGATCTCTACCAATAACGGCGAACTTGAATTGAGTCTTACGTCGCGTAACATGCCCGACCTGAAAGTGAGCCAGGAGTACCTGGAGATGCTCACCCGCTACAACAAACAGAAAGAAAAAACCGCTAAAGAAGCCTCCGGCTTCATTAAAAATAAGATCGAGAACGCCCAATGGTTCATTGAGGCTTTGTTCCAGCGCCAGCAAACCCTGCTGCTTGCCATGAACGCTATTATGCAATATCAGAAAGAATATTTCGTTACGGGAGATGAAACGAAGCTGAAACCGATGATCCTGAAAGATATTGCCGAGAAGGTTGGATTGGATATTTCTACCGTATCCCGGGTGGCCAACAGCAAATATGTGACCACTTCCTTCGGAACTTTTTCACTGAAATATTTCTTTTCAGAATCCTTGAGTACAGATAGTGGTGAGGAGGTTTCTTCACGCGAGGTAAAGAAGATCCTGGAGGATTGTATTGGTGCCGAGAACAAGAAAAAACCCCTTACCGACGACGCCCTCTGTAAAATTCTGAAAGAGAAAGGCTACAATATCGCCCGCCGCACCGTTGCCAAATATCGTGAGCAACTGGATATACCCGTGGCGCGCATGCGTAAGGAGATCTAATATTACTTATTATGTCCATTTCAATAAATTCATTTTCTGTCAGGTCGAGCGTAGTCGAGACCCGGGAGAGATGCCTCGCTAGCACCTCGACTACGCTCGGTGTGACAGTAGGGATGGATTTGACTTGCCTGTAAACACATGAACATCTATCAACAAAAGCAAAAATGGAAATGGTGGCTGGCTGTGGCGGCCATGTGCATTGTTTTGGCTTCGTTGTGGTACTCGAACAAGATCGTGAAGAAGATCTCAGACGAGGAGAAGGAAAAAGTGAAATTATGGGCATTGGCTGTACAGAAGAATGCCAGTCTTGTAAAAACTACCAACGACCTTTTCAATAAAATGAAGACCGAGGAGCGAAAGAAAGTAGAGCTTTACGCCTCCGCTACCAAAGAGCTTGAAAGATCAACCGCAGATCTAAGTTTTGCTTTGCGTGTACTGCAGGACAACAATACGGTTCCGGTTATCATTGTTTCGAACGACGGCAGGATAGGAGGAAAGCGTAACCTGGATTCATTATTGGAACGTGACAGTGTTTATCTGGCTCAGCAGTTGAATGAAATGAAGGCCTTGTATCCGCCCATTGAGATCGAATACGCGCCAGGTAAAAAGAACTACATCTATTATAAAGACTCGAAAGTGTTCACCGAGATCAAATTGGTGTTCGATAGCCTAATCCAGTCGTTCAATAACGAAGTGGCTAATAACAGCGCTTCGGTGCCGGTGATCTATACCGATTCTACGCAGAAGAATGTGTTGCAGTTCAGTAAGGAGATGGATTCTACGGTTATAAAGGATCCGGCATCACTTGCTGCCCGGCTTGAAGAGATGCGCCAGGTGGCAGCTCCGCTGAAGATCAATCTTGGCGATAATAACATAAGTTATATTTTTTACGGGGAATCATTTACATTGAAACAATTGCGCTATTATCCGTATGTGCAATTGATGATCATAGGTCTTTTTTTGTTGATAGCTTATACCTTGTTCAGCACGGCGAGGCGCAGCGAGCAAAACCTGGTTTGGGTGGGCATGAGCAAGGAGACCGCACATCAGTTGGGAACACCGCTTTCTTCCCTGATGGCATGGATGGAATTACTGAAGCAACAGGTAAGTGATCCGGTCATGATACAGGAAATGGAACGTGATGTGCAACGATTGCAAACTATCACCGATCGTTTTTCTAAAATAGGCTCACAACCAACGCTTGAAAAGGAGAATGTAGCGCTTATCCTCGAGCACGCTGTAGATTACTTAAAACAGCGCTCTTC
>JANWKZ010000224.1 GCA_025451115.1 Bacteroidia bacterium
CATACGCTTTTCTTGTGATAACAGTTATGCGAGGTACAGTTGCTTCACTAAACGCATACAATAATTTAGCGCCGTTGGTTATAATCGCATTCCATTCCTGGTCGGTACCCGGTAAAAAGCCCGGCACATCCTCAAATACCAGCAAAGGAATATTGAAACAATCGCAGAAGCGCACGAAACGCGCCGCTTTTTGCGAAGAATGTATATCCAGAACACCTGCTAAGACCGCGGGTTGATTCGCTACAATACCGATACTTCTTCCGGCCAAACGAGCAAAACCAACAACAATATTCTCCGCATAGTGCCTATGTACTTCAAAGAAACTGTTCTCGTCGAGCACACCATTGATCACATCACGCATATCGTATGGCTGGTTGGCGTTCTCCGGAATGATACTGTTCAACCCGGGGCGTAACTCATTCTTACTTTCATAAGCCGCGAAAGGAGGTTCTTCCTCACAATTCTGCGGCATATAACTTAATAGCTGCTTGATATAATTGACACACTCTATCTCGTTGGCGCAGGCAAAATGGGTAACACCGCTTTTGCTGGCATGCGTCATCGCTCCCCCGAGCTCTTCACTCGTCACTTCTTCGTGTGTAACTGTTTTCACTACGTTAGGGCCGGTAACGAACATATAAGAAGTGTTCTCAACCATTAAAATAAAATCGGTCATGGCCGGTGAGTAAACTGCTCCGCCGGCGCAGGGGCCCATAATGGCGGATATCTGCGGAACAACTCCCGACGACATCACATTACGATAAAAAATATCAGCATAGCCTCCCACAGAAACCACACCTTCCTGGATGCGGGCTCCGCCGCTATCGTTCAAACCAATGACCGGCGCGCCATTCTTCATGGCAAGATCCATAACCTTACAGATCTTCTCGGCATGTGTTTCTGAAAGCGAGCCACCAAATACAGTAAAATCCTGCGAAAACACGTAAACAAGTCTTCCGTTCACGGTTCCGTAGCCGGTTACAACGCCATCACCGAGGTATTTTTCCTTTTCAAGACCAAAATCATTACTGCGATGCGCAACCAGCATACCGATCTCCTCAAAACTTCCTTCATCCATTAAAAAGTGAATGCGTTCGCGGGCCGTTAGCTTACCCTTTTTGTGCTGTGCCTCTATGCGCTTTGTTCCGCCGCCCAAAAGGGCTTCGGCTTTCTTTTCTTCTAACTGCTTTATCTTATTCTTCATACGAAATCGGTCATACAAAGAAAACAATCTTTTCGGGAAAAGAAAATCCTAGTTTTTAAAAGAAATGTGTGCCGACTTATTTGCTTATAACCAGTTTTTTAACTGCAAGCCCGTTCAGCTTGATGAAATAAACACCACCGGCGAGGGAGGAGGTTTCCAAACTGTATTCGGTTCGGCCCGTATCCTTCACTTCAGTTATTTTTGATCCGGCTGCGTTGAACACTTCGATCGAACGGATCTCTTCTTTGGAAACAACCTTCACTGAATTTCCGTTGGAAGGGTTAGGGAACAACATAACAGATCCCCCGGAAACATTTTCAGTAATTCCTACAAAACATCCCTGCGTTGCCAACTCATTCACTAATGCCGTGTTACGGGCCGCAATAAATGACTTAATTCCGGGTACCGTAAAAGTTCCCATTCCTTGTGGCACGGTCACATTCGAATTTATATTGTTAAGGAAATCATTATAAGAATAAAATTTCATTGTGTCGTTCTGCACATCGGTCATGATCAGGTTCTTGATGCTGTCGATCTTCGGATCAAGCAGCGCGTTCGAAAAATAAGGAACCATATTACAATACTGCGTGGTGAGATCAGCTTTGTATTGCGTGTTGGCAAGCATCTTATTATAAAGCGGTCTGTTGGTGGGATTACTTAAATAATACATACTCAAATTTTGCAGGGTAGTCACCGACATGCCCATATTGAAATTGCCAAAGGCCTCGTTAATGTCCCATAAAATGTAATGGAACTTGAAGTTCGTGCTGTCGTCATAAATGTAATAGTTATGCCCCGAACCAAGATAAGAATCGAGATTGACGAAAATATTGGTGAGCGCCCAGCTTTTTAATACCGAAGTAGTGCGGATCACGCTTTCCATTGAGTCGTGGAAACTGGTTGAAACCGTATTATTGATCTTGTCAATTAAATGCACCAGGTCGCTCCAGTTGTTCTGGGTCTCGTTGGTCTTCAATTCATACTTCGTATAATAGCTGCTCGGCGTGCTGTTTATCCATTTGAGATCTCCATTCGGATCTCCCTTGAATAAATTGCCTTTCTTATCTGTGAAGTTCTTCCCAAGGTAGGTTTTGTCTATTTCTTCTACAATATTGTAAAGCCCCCAATACACATTGTTCAGGTAAACCCTGGTATAGGTACACCGCGGACAATTAGCGCCCATCTGGTTGGCAAAATCACACATGAGTTTTTCGCGCATAAAGCTGGGGTCCTTGAATTGATTGTTCAGGTTGAATTTCTTAAGCCCATCATGCTTTTGTCCGCTCACATATTCATCAATACCGATCTTGAACGACTTCTTTTTGCTGGGATTGTTATAAGAAGAATTTCCCTTCATCTTGATACCGATAGTATCGTACGTAACTCCATCAATGACCAGGGCCGCCCGCATATAGATATCGGCAGTATAATTGGCCACCAACGAATCCCACCATCCGGTCTGGGTAAAATTCACATAAATATCGTGTACCTGGGCTGCGCCGAAAAGTGCATCACCGGCAGTGCTCTGGCTAAAGGAAAGCTTAGAAAAGAACAGGGAAAAAAGCACTACAGTTTTGCAGAGGGTAATTTTATACTTCATAAAAAAGGGTTTATTCTTAGATTAAAATTACGAAATAAAGTTTAACCGCAAAATCGATGATTTCGGGGCGAAAAAACCTGCCTTTATCAGTCTTTAAACAGGTGTTTGAGAATATGTAAAAATCCTTTATCTTCGTGAGATTGAGTGTGCACCGCGTATGATCAAAAAGGAAGTCCTCTTAGAAGTTAAGAATCTGGTTACCGAGTTTAAAACGGAAAGCGAGATTATCAAAGCCGTTAACAATATCTCTTTCACTTTACACAAAGGTGAAACGATCGGTATCGTTGGAGAATCGGGTTCGGGAAAATCGGTTACGGCACTTTCGGCCATGCAACTGATCCCCAATCCTCCCGGGCGCGTTACTTCGGGGCAGATCATTTATCATTCAAAAGACCGTGGTCCTCTCGACCTTACCAAAATATCGTCGAGCGAAATGCGCAATTATCGTGGGAACGAGCTGGCGATGATCTTCCAGGAACCCATGACGTCGCTCAATCCGGTTTATACCTGCGGCGAACAAGTGATGGAAGCCCTCATCCTGCACCAAAAGATCAACAAGAAAGAAGCGCGTTTAAAAACACTCGAACTTTTCAATAAAGTAAAACTTCCCCGTCCCGACCAGATATTAGATTCGTATCCGCATCAGATCTCGGGTGGGCAAAAGCAGCGTGTGATGATCGCCATGGCCATGAGCTGCAATCCCGGCATCCTCATAGCAGACGAACCTACCACGGCACTTGACGTTACTGTTCAGAAAACGATATTGGATCTTATGCTCGATCTTCAGCGAGAACAGAACATGGGCATCTTATTCATCACCCACGATCTTGGCGTTATTGCCGAGCTGGCCGACCGCGTGATCGTAATGTATAAAGGGCAGATCGTTGAACAAGGTCCTGTTCTCGACATTTTCAGCAATCCGCAGCATCCTTATACAAAGGGTCTGCTGGCCTGCCGCCCCCCGCTCGATAAACGCCTTTATCATTTGCCAACGGTTTCCGATTTCATGGAGTTAAGCACCGAAGGCGAGATCATTGAGAAAACACAAACTGTACAGGAAGCCCTTAACAGCGCTACCGTAACAAAAGATGAACGCGAGAAGTGGCATACTGAATTATACGCTCGTCCGAAAATACTGGAGATCCATAACCTGAAAACCTATTTCCCAATCAATAAAAGTTTGTTCGGAAAAGCTGCAGAATATGTAAAAGCAGTTGACGATGTGAGCTTCGACGTTTTTGAAGGTGAGACACTAGGACTGGTTGGAGAATCAGGCTGCGGAAAAACAACTTTAGGTCGTACCATTTTACGATTGGTTGAACCTACATCCGGTCTTATCACTTTTAAGAAACAGGACATAACCAATATTTCCCACGAGGAGATGCGGGCCCTGCGTCGCAATATGCAGATCATTTTCCAGGACCCCTACTCTTCCCTGAACCCGCGTATCACGATCGGTGAGGCTTTGATGGAACCTATGAAGGTTCACAAACTTCACAAGAATGACAGGGAGCGGAAAGAAAGAGTAATGCATTTGCTGGAGAAGGTGAACATGACCGAGAAGCAGTTCTACCGCTATCCGCATGAGTTCAGCGGCGGACAAAGACAACGTATCTGTATTGCCAGGGCATTAGCCTTAAATCCGCAATTCATCATTTGTGATGAATCGGTGAGCGCGTTAGACGTTTCCGTACAGGCGCAGGTGCTGAACCTCCTGAACGATCTGAAGAAAGAATTCAAATTCACTTATATATTCATATCACACGATCTTAGCGTGGTGAAGTTCATGAGCGACCGCATGGTGGTGATGAACAATGGCCAGATCGAAGAGATGGGCGATGCGGATGATATCTGCAACAACCCGAAGAGCGAGTACACACAGAAGTTGATCAATTCGATACCAAAGGGAAGATTAGAGGACATTAAGGCTTCTATTAACCGCAAGATAGAATTATCCGTATCCTAAATGGCTTTGCGCATTTATACAAAGACCGGCGACAAGGGTGAAACCTCCCTGATCGGTGGGACGCGATTGCCTAAACATCATATCCGCATCGAGGCTTACGGGAATGTAGATGAACTGAATTCCTGGATCGGCTTATTGCGTGACCAACCTATAGATGCCAATTCCGTAAAAATCCTCCTTGAGGTGCAGGACCGCCTTTTTACGATCGGTTCTTTATTGGCGAGTGATCCTGAGAAGGAAAGCAAGATGAAACTGCCGGAAGTGAAGGAAAGTGATATAACCTTGCTGGAAAAAGAGATCGACGCTATGGAAGAGAAGCTTCCTCCAATGAAAAGCTTCGTGCTCCCGGGGGGGAATCCGATCGTTTCTTATTGTCACGTGGCCCGATGTGTTTGCAGGCGTGCTGAGCGTTCTGTGCTGAGAGTTGCGGAGAATGAGAAAGTAGAAGAGATCACTTATAAATATTTGAACCGCCTCTCTGACTATTTGTTTGTGCTTTCGCGCAAATTAGCCAGCGATCTGGGGGCTACTGAAACTCCGTGGGTGCCTCGGGTGTAAACGAATTTTCTTCATTAATTACTTAAAATAAAAAACCCCGCATTGCTGCAGGGTTTTCAATCTTTGCAAAAAAGCAGATTACTTCAGTTGCTTAGAGATAAGTTTCGCCATGTCGAACATAGAAACTTGTGATTTTCCACCGAAAACGGGTTTCAGTTTATCATCAGCGTTGATCATACGACGGTTCTTCTTGTCTTGCAGGTTATGCTTTTTGATATAACCCCAAAGTTTTTTAACTACTTCCGTACGGGGAATAGCTTTGTCACCTACAACCGCTGCTAAAGTAGCGCTAGGAGTTAAAGGTTTCATGAATGCTGCGTTTGGTTTACGAGCTGATTTTTTCTTAGCTGCTTTCTTTGCAGGCTTCGCTTTTGCTTTTGCTTTTGCTTTTTTTGCCATAGCTTTTGTTTTTTGAGTTAATAAATTTATAAGTCAAAAGTATGCATTTTCCCAATACAAAAAGCACTTTTTCCCAATAGTGAAAGAAATGTTAATAAGTATTTCCCAATGAAAAATGCCCTTTTTCATTGGTAAATTTGACCGATTTTAGCACTTTCGTTGCCTTTCTATGACTGAGGACCTACTACATTTCATTTGGAAATTCAGGCTTTTGAGGCCAATTCCCCTCTGTACAACGGAGAAATTGCCCTTGCATATCCTGCAAACCGGCGAGCATAACACCCACGCCGGGCCCGATTTTACCAATGGGAGAATACGCATCGGGGCCACCGAATGGGCCGGTAACATAGAGATCCACAAGCGCGCTTCCGAGTGGAACTTACATAATCACCAGCATAACAGGGCTTATGATAACGTGATCCTGCATGTGGTACACGAGTACGATAAGGAGGTTTTTAACTCGAAGAACCAGCCTGTTCCCTGCCTAGAACTGAAGGATTACCTGGCACCCGGGCTATTGGAGAAATACGAGGTACTCTATAAGAACAGGCAGGAAATACCCTGCGGAACGGGTTTTTCCCAATGCCCGGATATAAACAAGGAGCCTTGGCTTGAACGCATGCTGGTGGAACGCTTAGAGGGAAAAACAGCCTTTATTAAGGAGTTATTTGAGTTTACAGGCAGGAACTGGGAGGAAACCTTCTACCTCCTGCTTTGCAGAAATTTTGGTTTTAAGGTGAATGCCGAGCCCTTTCTTCAAGTAGGCAGGCATACGCCTTTATCTATACTATTAAAGCATTCAGGCAATTTAATGCAGCTGGAGGCCCTGCTTTTCGGGCAGGCAGGACTTTTGGAAGAAGAATGGGCAGAGGAGCACCCTGCCCGGTTAAAGAAGGAATACACCTTTCTAAAACACAAATATGGTCTCAGCGGCCCGGTGGCCGCCGAATGGAAATTCCTCCGTATGCGGCCGGGCAATTTCCCCACTATAAGGATCGCGCAAATGGCGGCCTTCCTGCAAAACTACCAGCACACTTTCTCAAGGGTAGTAGAAGCGCCCAACCTTGCCGAAGCGAAAAAATGGTTCAACCTGCAGGCCTCTCCGTTCTGGGATGATCATTATACCTTTAAAGAAACATCCATTAAACGCACTAAAAAAATGGGAGCCTCCTCGGTTGAGAACCTCTTTATTAATACGATCTGTCCCCTGCTCTTCTTCTACGGCTGCCTACACGATGAGGAAAAGTATAAGGAGAAAGCGCTTGCGTGGTACACAGGTTTAGAGGCCGAAGACAATCATATAAGCCG
>JANWKZ010000225.1 GCA_025451115.1 Bacteroidia bacterium
CAAAAAGATAAAACCATGAAGCAGATCACAGATCGCTTCACGATAAAAACAACACATGAAAAAAGTAATTTTATCTCTTCTCGCGGTCGCTACGATCTTTGCCTGCAGAAAGCAGGAGAACATTACCAGCTCCGCCCCGGAAACAACAACCAAAACAAAACTTTCAGCAATGGACAAAGAATTTTTAAGCAAACAGGCCGATGGCCTTTACGCCAAGATGAGCACCAGCAAAGGGGATATTTACCTGCAACTGGAAATGGATAAAACGCCAATGACCGTGGCCAACTTCGTTGGCCTGGCCGAAGGAAAGATCAAGAACACCGCAAAAGGTCCGGGTGTTCCTTTCTATGACGGATTGAAATTCCACCGTGTGATCGCTAACTTCATGGTACAAGGCGGAGACCCTGCCGGTAATGGTTCGGGCGGACCCGGCTACAAATTCCCCGACGAGATCGATACAAGTTTAAAACATACCGGCCCCGGTATCCTGTCAATGGCTAACGCCGGCCCCGGAACCAACGGAAGCCAGTTCTTTATTACACACGTAAAAACTGCCTGGCTTGATGGTAAGCATACCGTTTTCGGGCATGTGGTAGAAGGACAAAAAGTGGTTGACGCAGTAGCGCAAGGCGATTCATTGAAATCAGTTACCATCCTCCGCAAAGGCGCGAAAGCTGAGAAATTCGATGGAGCTACGATCTTCGAAACGGAACGCACTAGCTTCACCAAGAAACAGGAAGATAAATTAAAAGCAGAGCAAGCGGCCAACGACAAAGTACTGAATGAGAAATACGGTAAGACGCAGGTAACTGCCAGCGGCCTTCGTTATATTGTTGACAAAGCAGGCGAAGGTCCAAAGCCGGGTTCAACGGCTAATGTAAAGGTTCACTATACCGGAACTTTATTGGATGGCAAAAAATTCGACAGCTCGCGCGATCGTGGTCAACCTATAGAATTTGGTCTTAACCAGGTGATACCGGGATGGACAGAAGGGTTGCAACTGATGAACAAAGGTTCTCGCTATACGCTGATCATTCCTCCAAATCTGGGTTATGGCGATAATGGCATTCCTGGTGTAATACCGCCCAAATCATGGTTGGTGTTCGATGTGGAACTGATCGACTTCAAATAATAAAAGATAATGATGAAGAGCCCGCATATACTGATAGTACTTGCGGGCTTTTTTTTGCTTTTTAATTCTTGCAAGAAGGCAAACCGCTGTGATTGCTTTAAACCCCGCGGTGAGACCGTAATAGAAAGACGGAACCTCGATAATTTCTATTCCCTGCGTGCGCTCGATAAGATCGACATCTATTTTACGCAGGATTCCACCATTACTACTCCCTATGTTGAGGTAAAAACGGGCAAGAACCTGGTGGCGAATGTAGCTACTGTAGTGAAGGATGGCGAGCTGAAAATTGAGAATAATAACAAATGCAATTTTGTGCGTGGCAAGCATAATGATATAACTGTTTATGTCACCGCCCCTTATGTAAAGTACTTCATACAGGATGGCGTGGGGAGCATTTTTGGCACAAATACTGTAATACAGGATAGCGTGGACTGCACCATCCGTAACTCAGGGGACATACATTTAGACGTAAAAACACGCTGTGTGGTTGGCAACATGCACGGCATAGGTGATCTGTACCTGGCCGGCGTGGCAAATAGTTTTTTTACCAATACGGTTGGGCAGGGCTTTATTTACGCTAAGGATTTTATTCCCGGCTACTCGTACGTGTATTACCGGTCGAACGGGGAAGCCCGGGTAACAGCTAGTGGTCAGCTGGATGTGGAGATAGCCAGCACGGGCAATGTATACTATACCGGCAATCCTACCGTTGTAAATCTGAAAAAGACCGGCACAGGTAAACTGGTAAAGTTTTAAATGAAATTTCGCACTACAAATATTCTTATTTGCCTCTTCGCACTTGCGGTTTCTTCTTCTTTGGGGCAGGAAAAGAAAACAGACGACGAGGATTACGTAAGTTCCTCGCAGATCCGCTACGAGGACTGGACCTATAACTCCAATATTAAAAGTGTTTTATTACATGAAGTATCCTGGGAACTTTCTCCTCCTCTTATCAATTTTGAGAGTGGTCAGCAATTGGAACTGAGTTTTGATGACCTTGACGGAGATAATAAAAATTACTGGTACACCGTGATACACTGCGATGCCGGATGGAAACCCAGCGACCTGATGCAGCAGGAATATCTGGGCGCTTTTTTTGAGGAGCAGATCACGAATTTCAATTACTCGCAGGGCACTTTGCAGAAATACACGCATTATAAATGGGTATTCCCAAGCAACAATATGAAGCTCACCAAGAGTGGTAATTATATTGTAAAGGTTTATACAGATCAGGATAAAGACAAGCCCGTGCTTACCAAGCGTTTTATGGCGTTTAGCAGCAAAGTTACAGTTGCCGGAAACGTGCACCAAGCGGCCGGTGCGGATGATTATATGAACCGGCATGAAGTGGACTTCAGTGTTTTTTATTCGATCTATAACTTAACAAATCCATTTGTCGACTTAAAAGTGGTCATACAACAGAATAACCGTTGGGATAATGCCATTTATGATATCAAGCCGCTTTTTACAAAACCCAACGAACTTACTTTTGATTATGATGACGGAACCAATTGTTTTCAGAGTGGCAACGAGTACCGCTGGTTCAATTCCAAGAATTTTAAGTTCGTTACCCAGTTCACCGACCAGATCTACCGCGATTCTTCTTTGCTTTGGCATTTAGACCAAAAGCCGGAAGAAGTGAAAATGTTAAAGCGCTACTCGCAATACCAGGACAATAACGGAAGGTATTTGATAAAAGCCGAGGAGCGTAACGACAGCGAGATAAACGCTGACTATTGCTGGGTGCATTTTTTTGTTCCATATGATTACCCAATGGCCGAAGGGAATTTTTACCTGATGGGAAATCTCACCGACAACCGTTTCATTAAAGAGAACCGTTTTAATTACAATTACCAGAAGAAACGTTATGAATTAAGTGTGTATTTAAAACAGGGTTATTATGATTACCAGATTGGTTTTCTTGAAGACGGAAAAACGGCCGCTTCTTTGAATGTGATCGAGGGCGACCACTGGGAGACCGAGAATGATTATACGGTTTATGTATACCACCGCCAGCAAGGCACCTATTACGATCAACTGATCTGTGTGAGGAAGTTGAATTCCATCCGCAAATAAATTCCTTTTCTTTCGCGTAAAACATCCCTATCTTTGCAATACCTGCAACCATGATACTCATTGCTGATAGCGGATCTACCAAAGCTCACTGGGCCCTTTTAGGAGAGGATAGCTCATTTTGTGAGGCTTATACACAAGGCTTCAATCCTTATTTCCAGACCACGCGTATCATTGAAGATGCGGTACGCAGTGAGTTATCCGAAGAGATCCTTCGCCATGCCGGTAATAAACAATTAAAGGTCTTTTATTACGGAGCGGGCTGCTCATCACCCGAAAAAGTACAAACTGTAAAGAATGCGCTTACCAAAGTTTTTACGAATGCGGAGATACACGTGGAGCATGATCTTTTGGCCAGCGCCCGCGCCCTCTGCGGAACAGATCCCGGCATTGCCTGTATTTTGGGCACGGGTTCCAATAGTTGTTATTATGATGGAAAAACGGTAAAAGAAAATATTCCATCCGTTGGTTATTTCTTTGGCGATTACGGCAGCGCCGGGCACATCGGTAAAACGCTCATACAGGCCCATTTTGATGATAAACTTCCGGAGGACCTGAAAAAGGAATTTTCTCAATTGCACGATTTCGACCGCGAGTATATTTTGGATAATGTTTATCAGAAGCCCATGCCTAATCGTTTCCTGGCTTCTTATGGAAAAATTGTAGCCGAGCATATTCACCATCCTTACATGGTTTCGCTGATAAAAAAATGTTTTGTTGATTTTCTCATTTTCCAGGTGGAGAAATACAGCAGACATACACAATTGCCCATCAATTTTGTAGGGTCGGTGGCTTTTAATAATAAGGAATTACTTCTTGAGGTGCTGTCGGAACGCGGCTTAAAGCCCGGAACCATTTTAAAATCGCCTATCAGCGGGCTCATTAAATTCCATCAACCTAAAGGTGGAAGGCCTCATGCTAAATAGCAGATTCGGCCAGCAACAGAAACCACGGAGAGAGCAGCCAAGTAGGCACAGAGAAAACAGCAGAGAAACAGCGGTGGCCGAAAATTTATATTGACAGCAAAATATTGTATTCCTCTGTGATCTTTGTGGGCTGTTCTCCTGGCCGTTATCGGATGTTTCCCAGTTGTGTATAGATAGCCAGCATCTGGTCCAGGTTCTTTTTCCAGTCGTAATTTTCTAAAACGCGTTGCCTCGCTTTTTTACCCATTTCTTCAGCTAATTTCGGATTCTGCAAATATTGCGTGATCGCCATAGCTGGCTCTTTCCAGGTATTGCGCGGAACCAGCAGGCCGCAGGGGTCTTCTCCCAGAACTTCTTTAAAACCGGCCACACTGCTGGCCACAACCGGTTTGCCGCACGACATAGCTTCTACAAGGGAGACACCAAAACTCTCGCTGTCTAAAACAGAAAGGCTCACAAAAATATCGATTTGCTTATGGTAATTGATGATCTCGGTATGCTTCACTTTCCCTGTGAAGGTTACCTGTTCTGAAATACCCAGGTCCTTGCAAAGCTTGTGATATTCATTTTTTTTCGAACCGTCTCCAACCACTAGTAACTTAAGCTCTTTTGTGGGATTCAGTTTCACGGCCTCATGAAAAGCTTTTACCAGGTACTCTATGCCGTATTTCTTTTCCAATGATTTGATGATGCCGATGGTAATTTGTTTTTTGGAAAGATCGGTAGGCTGAGGCGCAAAAATATCCGTATCTACACCAAATGGGATCACCTCGATCTTCTGAGAAGTGTATTTGGCAGTCTCTTCCTTCATGCACTTACTGGTAGAACAGATCACATTGGCTTTTGCCAAAACGTTTTTCAGCAGGTTCTTGTGCAGCGCGCTGTTCTTCGGAAAATCATACACATCCGAACCCCAGGCGGAAATTACAAGCGGATTAAATTTAGATTTGGCGGCCAGCAGCCCGTAACTGGTTGCGTAATGAGCATGCACGATCTGCGGAGCGTAATGTTTTATTTGTCGCTTGATATTCCCAAGGTTCTTTAAATAACCGAGTTTCGACAAAAATCCTGTTTTGCCACTTGCCGGGTTGTTAAGAATAGTAATGTTGGGGTATTGACTATAGGTCTTCTCATCAAAATGCTGCAGGCTGAAGATCCCTATCTCGGTATTCTTTGCGGCTAAGGAGGTCACCCATTTTTCAATGTGCGAAGAACCACCGTTACACAACATGAATACCTTCATAATACAAATATACTATTTTCAGGCCGGAGCCGTAATTCTCAGTATCGCGTAGATCTCGTCTTTAGTGTACTCCTTCACGTTCCCCGGGCTGTAAGAGTCTAGCTTTAGATCTTCTATGCTTACACGCAGCAGGCGCAAAACCTGGTGGTTGATGCCTGCGCACATCTTCCTTACCTGGTGGAATTTCCCTTCGGTAAGAATAAGTTCCAGCCATTCGGTCTCTAAATCGGTACGGACTTTTCTTTTTTCTCTCTCTGGAAGATCTTTAGGCGGTTCTATGATCCTTGCCTTACAAGGTCGGGTCACATAATCTCCCTTTTCCAACCTTATTTTAATCCCATTTTCCAGCATTCTTAATTCTTCATTCTTCATTTTGTATTGCACCTGTACCCAATACACCCGCTTGTGTTCATTTTCGGGCTTCAGCAAAAGCAGGTTCAGTTTTTTGTCGTTGCTCAGTATCAATAACCCCTCGCTGTTCTCATCTAATCTCCCCAGCGCGTTGGTCCAGGCCGGAAAATCAAAATCGAGGTCGGCAAGACAGCGTTTTTTGGGCATCCGCACAAATTGCGAAAGCATTTTATAAGGCTTATAAACCACAAAATAGCGTTCCATCTCTCAACACAAATATGTGAATAATTAAGAGATATTCCGAGCGCCCCGCCCGCCTTAATTCTGTTACTTTATTGAATGAAATGAAGCGGCCAAAGGGAATTTTTTCGGCTTCATTCCATCTGGCCATAATTAATAAGACACTTGCAGATGAAAATCCACTTTATTGCCATAGGCGGAAGCGTGATGCACAACATGGCCATGGCCATGAAGAACAAAGGCTATACAGTTACCGGCTCTGACGATGAGATCAACGAACCATCCAAAAGTCGACTTGCGAAATTTGGGCTGTTGCCTGACAAGATCGGCTGGTTCCCTGAAAAGCTGGATAAAACGTACGATGAAGTGATCTTGGGCATGCATGCCCGTGCCGACA
>JANWKZ010000226.1 GCA_025451115.1 Bacteroidia bacterium
TTCTGTTCAGGCCTTCGCGCAACAGGAGTTCAGCTCTTTTTGTAATACAGGTCACGGTGGAGCTACCACCTTTGCCACCGATTACCAGGCAACAGGTATAAACCCCGCCAACCTCGGATGGGCAAACAAATACGGCAAGACCGTAACCATGGGGTTCTCTGAATTTGGAGGTTCGCTGTACTCGGAAGCCTTAAAGAAGGATGAGTTACGTAATGTAATGTCAGACCTTGTATTGGGGGGTGGCAGAAAGTTTACGTATGAGGAGAAAATGGCGGCGGCTAAAAGTTTCGCGGAAACGGGTTTCACCATCAATGCCGATCTGGCCTCGTTTGGTATCGCGGTAGACACCAAAGTAGCCGGGGGATTCGGATTCCGTATTAACGATCATTTTCAATTCACCAGCGTATTGGGAAGCAAGACGGCCGAGCTTTTATTCCTTGGAAAAACATCTTCTCTTTTTGATTCATTGCAGATACAACTTGCCAGTGGCGCTACCCAATGGATAGCCAACCACGCCAATATGAATCCCGATACCGCTGAACTTGTTTTACAGGGAAAAGCAGCCATTCCCTTGCAACTTTCTAAAGTGCTTAATGGTACGGATATGACACTGATGTACTACCGTGAGTATAATCTTTCTTACGGATTGAAAATTTTAGGAGATAGCAATTTTGCAGTTTACGGAGGAGTTGGATTGAAATATGTACAAGGTATTGCCCTCTTGAACATTAAATCAGAGAACAATCAACTTAGCGGATACAGTTCACTCAGTCCGGCGTTTGGTATCGATTACGGAACCGCATCCAAAGCCACGAATGCCGTTACAGGAGCGGGGTTCCCCCCTAAATCTGTTGGAAGCGGTTTTGGGTTTGACATAGGCGCGGATATTGCCATAAAAAAATTCAAAGTGGGCGCGGCGCTTATCAATATGGGTTCTATTAACTGGACCGGTAACGTGTATGAGATACAGGATACGCTTTTTATCAGCACAACAAATGCCGGCATGGAAAACTACAATATCTTTTCGCAGTTCAAGAATATGTTTGGTAAAGATGGCGGCTTGTTCAAATTAAAAGGACAGCAAAGTAAAACCACTACGCTGCCGGGGATGTTTCGCGCGGGCGCGAGCATTGGTATTGGAAAAATTGCTGAGCTCGGTGTAGATTGCATCATTCCAACAACAACGGGTATTCCGGGCACCATCAATAATCCGATCATTGGTCTTGGTGGCGATCTTTGGCTGGCCCCCTGGGTGAAATTCCAGGCCGGCTTTATTACAGGAGGAAATTACGATTCGCAAATACCGGTGGGGGTGATCTTTGTAGCACCTGGTGGAAAATATGAAGCGGGTATCGCCTCACGCGACGCCATCACTTTCTTCACCCAGAAAGGACCTACCATTTCTCTGAGTACAGGATTTATCAGGATGCGGTTCTAGATCTTAATTCCTAAGACCAGTTTTACAGCAAGGTTGTCTATATCATTTTGTTTTTGATACGGACCATACCGATAAAAAGCACCAATACCAAACGTGCTGACCCCGCTTTTCAGCAGGTGAAGCAACCTGAATCCACTCTCAAAATATCCTTTCTCTAAACTGTTCACCGATTGATTAAAAAGGCTGTTGGGGTTTTCCAGTCGCCCAAAACCAATGTTCTGAACCAATTCAAATTCAGGATTGAATTTCTTCCTGATCTTTAGAAAACGTCCGATGTTATGGTTAATGAAAACCGAGCCGTATTCGCTGCAAACAAATTCATTCAGTCCCATTGTTTCAAAGGTATTGGACGCCGATACACCAAATTTTCCAAGAAAAGAGCCTTTGTTGTTATACAGCATGGTATAGGGAAGGTCTCCGAAGATCTTTCCAGCTACCAATTGTACACGCGTTGTTCCAATGGTCTTGAATGTTCTCACAGCTTCTAACTTCGCTTCTGTTTTCCAGTAATCAAAATCACCCTTTTGGCCCCCAATTGTTTGATCGAAACCTTTGGCAATATTCACAAAAAGCATCGGAAAATCACTTCCCATCGATATTTTGCTTCTCAAAGTTTGAAGAAATTTTTCCTTGTATAAGAATTTTACCTGCACACCTGCCTCATTAAAATTAAAAGTGTCGCGTAAAAAAGTAGTTCCATCATTTGCCACGAACCCGAAAGCGGTTTGTCCGTATCGCTGCTGGTGGTTCGCAAAAAAGCTGAGTCTGAAATATTTCAGCGCGCGCATGTTCAGCGATGCCTGGGTCTTTACAATGCGGTCGAACATAGAAACATAAACATCGCGATACAGCTCAGAGGTAGTAAGCGTGCGCGTATTCTCAAAGAAACGTGTGCCGCCCGACTCAACAAGGTCGTTCTCATAAGAGACAGCCAGCGATAATTCCTTTTTCTTCCAAAGACTTAGCGAAAGATCGCCGCCATATTTCCAACCTTTGTCACCAAAACCGTAACCGGCATAACCTCCAATACAGATTCTCTTACTGAACTTCTGATTGGTGTGTAGGCCCGCGCCCAGGCGAATGATCTCGTACTGGTTTCCCTTGAGGATCTTATCCAGGTTCAGATCAAACATTCCGATCGGGACCCTGTTATTAAACAAGGCCTCCACGAAGAGGATCTTTCTATCGAGATTCTCGGCTTTACCAATGCTGTCTATCTTGTGATATGTTTTCTTATCTCTTTTGTCGAGCGTATCGTTACGGTATTTATCCCAAAAGGCTTCGTCCTGCCGGTCGGCATTTTTATCCACTTCTACTTCCACTTCGTTGAATTGACGTTTTTTCATTTCGGGATTGAGCGATATATCTTTTATGTAAGATCTGCTCACGGCTTTCATGTTCGCTTTTTGCGTGGGATCTTTTTTGCTGCTCACCGTGGCGTTCTTCCATACCCAATCGGTGTTAAGCTGCACCGGGAACCACTGCTTTCCCTCCACGAACTCATACTTTTGCTGTACTTTAATACTTAAAGTGTAGTCATCGGGTCGGTCCGGTTCGGCTATCACGTTCTGCACCGCGTAGCCATTGGTATTAATGTAGAGAACACCTTTCATCGCATTGAAATTCTTGTTCTTCTTTGGCTTAAAGGCGATCACAAAAACCGTATCGCTCTTATCATAAAGCGTATCTTCCATAAGGAAAAAATATTTTTTTGTGCTTCCCTCACTCAAAGGGTTAAGGTATTTTTCATCCAGTACCGAAATAAAATCATCGTAAAAACTGAACGACTGCATTTGAGTGGCCATCAAAGCAAAGGGCGAATTTTTGAATCCTGACACGCGAGAAGCTTTCACAGTCTCTTTGTTATTATTCGGAAACAGGAACCGTCTCTCGGTGATCGACTCCATCAGAAAAAGATGTTGCTTCTTAAAGAACTTTGCAATAGCGTTAAGAGTTGTGTCCTCGGCGGAAACACTGTCGATGTTGGCCGACATATCGGCTGTGACAAAGAATTTATTGTAACTGTTGTAAGAGAACGAGTGCATTTTTTCGGGGTTGTTACGCTCGCGGCTCTTCGTAGCCTTTTTAATGATGCGATGTGCGGGATTTTCGCCCGCGATGACAGTAATGGTACTCAGCTCTATACCATTGGATTTTAACCTGATCAATATTTTTTCCGGATCCTTTATAGCATCGAATGGCAGTACCTGGCCGGTATATCCCAGGTACGAGATCTGTAGCGCGGAAGCTTCGCTTCCGGCAGGAATAGTGATGTCGAATTTGCCATCAATATCCGTTAACGTGCCCACCTGTGTGTTTTTGATCAGGATACTCACAAAGGGAAGCGACTGTCCCTTATCGGCATCCACCACCTTTCCCTTAAATGTCTGCGCTTCTACCGTAAAAAATGCGGGAAAAAGAAGAAGAAAGAGCAAAAACTGCTTATATAACCGGCAATGTATCAAAGGGATGAAAATACCCTGTAAACTTACGTATTTACAAGGGTTATTCCATAAGCAGCTTCCGAAAATTATTCGTAATATTGTAGTTATTAATTTGTTATGGGAAAAGTTGCTTTGATCACCGGGATCACCGGCCAGGACGGTGCCTACCTTGCCGAGCTTTTATTGAAAAAGGGATATGTAGTACACGGCATTAAACGCCGCAGCTCGTTGTTTAATACCGATCGTATCGATCACCTGTACCAGGATTACCACGAAAAAGGAGTGAAGTTCTTTCTTCATTACGGTGATCTTACCGATTCCACCAACCTTATTCGCCTCATCAGCGAGATAAAACCCGACGAGATCTATAACCTTGCCGCGCAGTCGCACGTTAAAGTTAGTTTTGAAACACCCGAATATACCGCCAACGCCGACGCCATTGGCACACTTCGTATACTCGAAGCGATCCGTATTTTAAAGATGGAGAAGACCACGCGGTTCTACCAGGCCTCTACTTCCGAGTTGTATGGATTGGTGCAGGAAGTGCCACAAAAGGAAACCACTCCTTTCTATCCGCGCAGTCCCTACGGAGTGGCAAAACTTTACGCTTTCTGGATCACCAAGAACTATCGTGAAGCCTATGGTATGTTTGCGGCGAATGGAATCCTGTTTAATCATGAAAGTCCGTTGCGTGGCGAAACCTTCGTTACGCGCAAGATCACGCGCGCGGTTGCAAAGATCAGTCTTGGACTGCAACAACAACTTTTTATCGGTAACCTCGATTCAGAGCGCGATTGGGGCCACGCGAAAGATTACGTAGAAGGTATGTGGCGCATTCTGCAACATAGCGAGGCCGATGATTTTGTTCTGGCAACAAACAAAAAGATATCGGTACGTACCTTTATAGAAATGTCTTTCAAAGAAGTGGGTATTGAGCTCAACTGGAAAGGTAAAGGCGCGGAAGAAAAGGGAATGGACAAAAAGACCGGCAAGGTGTTGGTTGAAGTGGATGCTAAATATTTCCGCCCGGCCGAAGTTGATCTGCTGATAGGCGATTACAGCAAGGCCAAACAAAAACTTGGTTGGGAACCCACGCACACCGTTGAACAACTTTGCAAGGAAATGGTACAGGCCGACATCGAATTGTTCAAGCGCGATAAACTTCTGTCGCAGCACGGGCATAAGGTTATCAGTCAGAACGAATAAATCACAGATTTGAACAAGGACTCTAAAATATATATAGCCGGCCATAAAGGAATGGTGGGCAGTGCGCTTGAACGTAATTTGCGCGCGCATGGCTTTAATAACCTGGTTTGCAAGACACGTGCGGAGCTTGACCTTTGTGTTCAGAAGGACGTACGGGATTTTTTTGCGGCCGAAAAACCGGAATATGTTTTTTTAGCGGCCGCCAGGGTAGGAGGGATCCATGCCAATAATACATACCGCGCCGATTTCATCTATGAGAACCTGATGGTGCAGAACAACGTGATACACGCGGCTTACAAGCACAAGGTGAAAAAACTGATGTTCTTAGGCTCTTCCTGCATTTATCCCAAGCTGGCGCCTCAGCCTTTAAAAGAAGAATATTTGTTGACCGGCCCGCTCGAATACACAAATGAGCCTTACGCGATCGCCAAGATCGCGGGAATTAAAATGTGCGAGTCGTATCACTTGCAGTATGGCTGCGATTTTATTTCGGTAATGCCCACCAACCTGTATGGGCCTAATGATAATTATGATCTTAACAATTCGCACGTGCTGCCTGCTTTGCTCCGTAAATTCCATGATGCGAAAGAGAATAAGTTGCCGATAGTAACGGTTTGGGGAACCGGCACGCCGCGCCGCGAGTTCATGCACGCCGATGATATGGCTGATGCCTGCGTGTATCTCATGAACAATTATACCGGCGAGAAATTCGTGAACATTGGCGTTGGAACCGATATCAGTATCAAAGAACTGGCCCACCTCATAGCGGATGTGGTGGGATATACCGGACAGATCAATTTTGATACTTCTAAGCCGGACGGGACATTGAGAAAATTAATGGATGTATCCTTCCTTCACAGTCTCGGCTGGACACACAAAATAGATCTTGAAAAGGGCATCCGAAGTGTATACGAAGACTTTAGATCACAAAAACATATTCGGGCCTTTTAGGATGATTTTTTTTTTACAACATAGAATTTCTCTGAAGCGTATAATACGTCCGCTTGTTTTGTTGTTCCTTCCCTACAGTGTTATCTGCCAATCACTTCTTTTTCCTGGAGATTATTTTATGGACGTAAAGCGCCAAAAGAATATTTTGCTTGATACAGTAAACGCGGTTCATACTTCTATGCAGCCTTTTATTTACAAGAGCGAAGACGTCGACACATTTAAAAAAATGAAGCCCCGGGCAGATGCCTTTTTCGACAAATTGCTATATGATGACCTCATCGAAGTAAGACACACAGACCGCTCTTCCGGTTACGATCGCAAGTTCAATTTCACCATAAACCCTATTCTTAATTTTTATAAGGGAAAGGACATTATGGATACAGCTACGGCTAAAGTAACCCATAACACCCGTGGATTTTGGGTGAGGGGAGAGTTGGGAAAGAAACTTGTATTTGAATCGGCTTTTATCGAGAACCAGTCCTTTCTTCCTGAATATGTAGACCTGTATGCGCAGGCTACCGGTGTTGTGCCGGGGCAGGGCCGATGGAAAAAATTCAAAGGCTGGGGATTTGATTACGCTTCTTCCTATGGGATACTGAATTTTGCTGCTACAAAGAATTTTACTTTACGTTTGGGTCATGGTAAACAAAAAGTAGGCAATGGATATCGCTCTTTGCTTTTGAGCGATAATGCTTTCAATTATCCGTATGTGCAATTCATTTTATCGGCCGCAAAGAGTAAGATACAATACTCACAGACCTACGCTTTGCTCATGAACCTTACCGATGGCGGCGCTAAGACACCGCCTTATACCGAACGCATCTTTCAGAAAAAGGCCGCTTCTTTTCAGCACCTGAGCTTTCACACAGGTAAATATTTCGACATCTATTTTTTCCAGGGGATGATCTGGAAAGCTACAGACACTACAAACAGTATGTATCTCGACGCATTCTATGTGAATCCCGTGATCTTTACCAATCTTGCCAAATTTGGATTTAACAAGCAAAACCACATCCTGGCCGGCGGAGGAATAGAGATACGCCCTTTTAAAAAATTTCTGTATTACAGCCAGGTGATGTATGATGGAACATTTACGGATCCGAACACAGGAAAGACGAAGACCAATTATGGTATCCAGAACGGACTTAAATATTATGACGCTTTTGGTCTCCGCAACCTTTACCTTCAGGTTGAGGGAAATGTACTGGACGGCAATAGTTATGACAGTCCGAAATATCCTTTTCAGAAGTATTCGCATTACAACCAGGTGCTCACCACACCTGTTTTTCTTTCCAATGAGGTTATTTGGTTTGTTTCTTATTCGTACAAAAGACTCTTTATACAGTTAAAACAGAATTTTGTTTCTCATAATTATTCTTCGGCAGCAGTGAATTATTTTGATGGCAAGATCGGGTACATGGTAAACTCCAGGTATAACCTGAATGTATCTATTGGCACCACGCAGCGATCGTATTTAAGCGGGGTTGGCACAAAGGCCGATATCATGCAGCAATATTACATCAGCTTAAGAACCTCATTGTATAACCTCTATTTTGATTTTTAAAGATAAACTATGAATGCGTTAGTATTGGGATTGGTTTTTGTGACGGCGTTTCTGGTGGTGCTCTACTCTACGCCTCCACTTATTAAAGTAGCGATCTTAAAAAGATTGTTCGATGAGCCCGGCGAGCGAAAGATCCACAC
Organism: Bacteroidia bacterium; assembly: GCA_025451115.1. Taxonomy (GTDB): domain Bacteria; phylum Bacteroidota; class Bacteroidia; order B-17B0; family Aurantibacillaceae; genus PALSA-968. Next base: position 7,744 of record JANWKZ010000226.1, read on the forward strand.
GCGCGTGGTGCCTACCATAGGCGGCATCATCATTTTTGCGGCCACACTGTTTTCCTATTCACTATGGTTCGAACTCGATTTTTCGAAGGTGCGTAATATGATAGAACTCCCGCAAGTATACCAGTATATCCGGGAATTCAAACTCATTGTGGCTACGCTGCTGATGCTTTTCTTCGTGGGTATCAAGGATGATATCATCGGAACCGCCCCCATCAAAAAACTTATCTCGCAGGTATTGGCGGCTCTTATCCTCGTTTTGGTTGGGAACATACGCATCACGGGCCTTCACGGCATCTTCGAGGTAAATGAGATCCCTTATTGGGCCAGCGTTTTTCTTTCACTCTTTACCTTTATTGTAGTGATCAATGCGTTTAATCTTATAGATGGCGTAGATGGCCTGGCCGCCGGCGTAGGATTCATTGTTACGATGATCTTCGGCACCTGGTTCATTTTTGCCGGCGATATCATTCTTGCTTCACTTGCTTACGCTTTGGGAGGATCTTTGCTTGGCTTCCTGGTATTCAATTTCAGCCCTGCGAAAATATTCATGGGCGATTCGGGGTCACTTACCATTGGATTGGTGGCTTGTGTTTTGGCCATTAAACTGATAGAATACCCAACAGATAAGTTACAGGAACTGCAGCTGTACCTTTCTAAACCTGTTTTTGTGATCGCTACGCTGGTGTACCCGCTGGCTGATACACTCCGCGTGTTCACACTTCGCGCTTCCACCGGTGTTTCGCCATTCTCGGCCGACCGCAATCACCTTCATCACCGCCTGATCGATTGCGGACTCAATCACCGCAAAACGGTTATTGTTATCTATATTTTAAATCTCATGGTGGTAGGCATGTCGGTGGTTTGTTTTAAGCTCAATGCCAGTATCGCGTTGGTTAGCGTTATAGCCTTTGCATTGCTTTTTACGGGTATTTTGCAACTCGTGTACCGCGCCAAAAATAAAAGTAAACGTACATCGCCTGAAGAATAGCCTCTACATAGCACTCTTTTTTTTCTGTGCATTGACGGCAAGCGCGCAGAACGATGCGCAGGTTGGATTCTTAAATACTGACCTGAACAACGCTATCGACGCGTATTATATCAAATACCCCAATGAGCGGTTTCATTCTTCATTAAGACCTTACCTGCAGTTCGGAATCAAAGAAGCCGATGATACCGCGTTCCATGGGTATGACTACAAGATCAAGAATTATTTTTTGCATAACGATATTCGTTCAAAGCCCCAGTACCGTAATCGCTTCGCGGCTCAATTCCTTCCGCAGTTGGATGCACAGGCGGGGTTTGATATGCTTAGCAATAAATTTTTAACGGAGACCAGCGGCGGAATGTATTCGCGCCTGGATATAAACAACGATTTTGCAGCCGATTTTACTTTTGTAGGCGGCCAGGTATCCTATCCCAATTTTACAGACACGGTTGTAAAGGCCTATAAGATCATCCCCGGGATGGGACTCGCTTACGGGGGTAACGGAAAATATAATTTCACCAATTTTACCGGACATATTTCCTACTCGCCGATCAGGGTCCTCAATTTTCAGCTGGGTAGAGACAGGATGTTTGTAGGGGAGGGATATAGGTCGTTGTTGCTATCCGATATTTCAAACTGTTACCCGTATTTTAAAACCACACTCAATATCTGGAAGATCCAATATGGCGTATGGTACTCGGCCTTCAAGGATATTCGTAATACGGAAAGCAACAGGAAGGATTACAGGAACAAGTACAATACCTCGCACTATCTTAGTTTCAACGCCACTCCCGAGCTCAACTTCAGTTTTTTTGAGAATGAGATCTGGCAGGGCACCGACACCAATCGTCATCGAGGGTTTGACCCTAATTACCTGAACCCCGTCATTTTTTACAGACCTGTTGAGTACGCGCTGGGCTCGGGTGATAACGCGCTGATGGGAATGAACATTTCATTTAAGTTTTTCAAGCGGTTTAAGCTTTACGGGCAAATGGTTCTTGATGAGTTCAACCTGGCGCAGATCCGCAAATTCCAACGCTGGTGGGGCGATAAGCAAGGATTCCAGCTTGGGCTTAAGTGCATAGATCTTTTTGGACTAAAGAATCTTTCTTTCCAGGCAGAGTATAATTGGGTGCGTCCGTTCACGTATTCGCACGGAAGCACGCAACAAAATTACTCGCATTTCAACCAACCGTTGGCGCATCCTTTTGGAGCGAATTTTTCGGAAGGACTTGCTTTCCTTACGTATAAATACAAGCGACTCCAGGTCGACCTCAAGGGAGTCATTGCTACCATTGGCAAGGACACGGTTGGATCACGTTATAGCGTAGGCCAAAACATTTTTCTTAGCTATACCTTAAGAGGAAACGAGTACGGGCATAATATCCTGCAGGGGAACAAAACTCACTTTATGCAGGGTGAATTAAAGTTCACTTATTTCATAATACGCGGGCTGAATATGCGTTTAGAAGCAGGAATTATCCAGCGAATGGAAACAAGCGATTTTGGGTATATTAACCAAACTCCGTTTGTATATTTAGGCATCAAAACATCGATGTATAATTTTTATAGGGATTATTAAGAAATGAAGTTATTTTCTGTTTTTAAATATATCAAAGGATATTGGGGCTATGCGGGGCTCAATATCTTTTTCAATATACTTTTCTCGATCTTCTCGGTGGTTTCTCTTGCGCTGGTGATTCCGTTCATGGACCTGTTATTTAAAAGCAGTACGGCCGATTACCTGGTAATGCTCGATGCCGGGAAGCCCGTATTCGATCCGGCTCACGCGGTTGAATTTGTGAAAGGCATGTTCAATTACAACATGGCTGAGCTCATCGTGCATTCCGGTAAGGCCGAGGCGCTTTTTTTCATTTGCGTGGTTGTTTTCATACTCACTCTTTTTAAGAACCTATTCCGCTACCTCGCCATGTATTTCCTGGCACCGATACGCAATGGAGTTGTTCGTGATCTTAGAAATAAACTATTGAAGAAATCGCTCAATCTTCCGCTTTCGTATTACAGCAACGAACGCAAGGGTGATATCATGAGCCGGATGACCAGCGATGTGCAGGAGATCGAATGGAGCATCATGCAAACCCTGGAGTTGATCTTCCGTGAACCGCTCATCATCATCATCTCGCTCATTATGATGATCTCTATCAGTGGCTATCTTACACTGTATGTTTTTCTTTTCTTACCGGTGGCCGGATTGATCGTTGCGATCATTGGAAAAAGCCTGAAGCGTTCTGCTTCACGTAGTAAGGAAATACTGGGCCGACTTTTCAATATCCTGGAAGAGACGCTTGGGGGATTAAAAGTGATCAAAGCCTTTACAGGCGAGAAATATGTGCAGCGCAAGTTCGAAGAGACCAATGAAACATTTTACAGGGAATCGGTGAGTGTGTATCGTAAGACCGACCTTACCTCGCCTATAAGCGAAACGGTGGTTGTGGGAATTTTAATGATGATACTTTTCATTGGAGGAAAGATGGTTATTTCAAATGATACGGTACTTTCTGCGGCTGCGTTCATCGGGTATTTTGCCATGGCTTCTCAGATCGTACCTCCTATTAAACAGATCACGCTTGCCTATAACAACATTCAAAAAGGTGTAGCCAGCGAGGAAAGGATAAATAAGATACTGCACGCAGAAAGCGATATTTTGGAAACTCCAACCCCTACCGAGATCAAGACATTGCTCAACCAGATCGAATTCAGGAATGTTTCCTTCGCTTATACAAAGGGAGATGCGGGCTATGTTCTGAAAGACATCAACCTGTCAATACCAAAAGGAAAGACCATCGCCCTTGTAGGACAATCCGGTTCCGGCAAAACTACTTTGTGCGACATGATCGCGCGTTTTTACGACGCGGATGCCGGCGAAATACTTTTCGATAATCTCAATATCAAGCAAACTTCTTTAAAGAGTTTAAGGGACATGTTGGGTATGGTTTCGCAGGAGCCTGTACTCTTCAATGATTCTGTCTTCAATAACATCGCTTTTGGATTGGAAAATATCTCAGAGCAGCAAGTGATGGAAGCCGCCAAGATCGCCAATGCCCATGATTTTATTGTCGCTATGCCGGAAGGCTACATGACCAATATCGGTGATCGCGGAGCTAAATTGAGTGGCGGGCAACGACAACGTATCAGCATTGCGCGTGCGGTATTGAAAAATCCCCCCGTTTTGATTTTAGATGAAGCTACCTCAGCCCTCGATAGCGAGAACGAACGTTTGGTGCAGGACGCTTTACAAAAACTGATGAAAGACCGTACCACAGTGGTGATAGCTCACCGTTTGAGCACAATTATCAATGCTGATGAAATTGTGGTAATGGAAAGAGGACAGATCATAGAGCGAGGAACCCACAAGCAACTTCTCGACCAAAAGGGAACTTACCACAAGCTTTACGAGATGCAGGCTTTAAAGTGATCTAGTAATCACCGACGGTGCCGGTATGCACCAATTGATCGAGCGCCTTCTGCAATTGCTCATCGTTAGGAGCAACACCGTGCCATTTGTGCGAGCCCATCATGTAATCGATACCAAAACCCATTTCGGTTTTCATGATATTTATGATGGGTTTTCCTTTGCCTACAAAAGTCTTTGCGTGCTCAAGGCCTTTGATAACCGCTTCCAGGTTATTTCCGTCGTTGATCTCAAGCACATGCCATCCGAATGCTTCAAACTTAGCCTTCAGGCTGCCCATGGGTAATACATGATCGGTATCGCCATCAATTTGTCTACCGTTATAATCAACCGGAGCAATTAAATTATCTACTTTGTTCCCTGCTGCATACATGGCCGCTTCCCAAATTTGCCCTTCCTGTAACTCTCCATCGCCGTGCAGTGAGTACACGATCGTATTTTCTTTGTTCAGTTTTTTTGAAAGTGCCGCGCCTATGGCAACGCTCATGCCTTGTCCTAATGAACCGGAGGCAATGCGAACACCGGGCAAACCTTCGTGCGTGGTAGGGTGACCCTGCAGGCGCGAATCAATTTTGCGGAATGTTTTTAATTCGTCAACCGGAAAATATCCGGCGCGGGCCAACACGCTATAGAAAACTGGGGAGATGTGCCCGTTGGATAAAAAGAAAAGATCCTCTCCTTTTCCGTCCATCGTAAAATTCTTCGGGTTGTGTTTCATGATGCCGTTGTACAAGGCCACAAAATATTCGGTGCAGCCCAGCGATCCGCCCGGGTGACCTGATGCGGGGCCATGTACCATTCTTACGATATCGCGGCGCACTTGCGTGCAAAGATGTTGGAGGTTGGCAGTGTTTGACATGAAAAAGATTTTTGCAAAAGTAAAGCCAAAGCATAAAAAAACACCGCCTTGTTGATAAAGCGGTGTTTTGTTGAAAAGGGCGCGTTTACTTCTCTTTTTTCTTTAACACCAGGCCTGTTATCAGGCTCAGTGGTAAAGCTATAGGAAGCGGTTCCATAAATGTTAGAGCAGCACGCATAAAAGGGTTATTATACATTTCTTTAAAACCATCCATTTCGGCCTTCACGGCGGCAAGCTTCTCAGCGGTAGCGCCGTCGGCCTTGGCTTTTTCTATCATAGCGGCGGCGTATTCATCCATGAAACCGCTCAAGGTGGTATAGGAAAGCACCATCCACACGGCCACGTACATAAGTGTTGAGATCAAAGAGATCAAAAGCGCCATTTTAAAGGCCTTACCAAAACTAATAAAGCCGCTGTTGGTCTTGTCGCGGTAAGACTTAACGCCTACAAACATGATGAGTCCCGCCAATACCATGGTAGAATAGCCAATGAGCATACCCATTTCCATGTTCTTGTGATCGCTTAGTGAGACCGCGATCGCCATCATTAAACTCAGGATACCTCCCGAAATAAGTCCAAATGTTAAAACTGTTTTTTTCATAGTATTTTATTTTTTAAATGTGGTGCAAAACTACCCTCATCTTTAATTTTTTCCGTCATACGAAAGTATGATTTTACCTCCTAAAAGCCTGAATTGCAACTAAAGTTTACAAAAACAGCCGTTCCGTCTTGATTGTTCCGTGTTCCACGTTAGATCTTTACTCAAAAAACCCCAACGACTGGCCTGGCTGTTTCAATAAGGAACTTGGAACGCGAAACCTTAAAACGGCTGTCTAAGGTATAAGCCCCAAACTTTTTGCTTTTTCAACGGCCTGGGTACGTCGGCTTACATCCAGTTTTTCGAAAAGTCGCGAGGAATGGGTTTTTATGGTGTTCTGTGAGACAAAGAGCTTATCGGCGATTTCCTGGTTGCTTAAACCGCCGGCTATCAGTTCTAAAACCTCGTATTCCCTTTTGCTGATGCTGAGCTGCTTCAAAAGGTTTTCGTTCAATACAAAGTTTTCCCGGTCGATGATCACCGGAACCTCTTTTACAATCACCACTTCTTTTTTACGCGTGAGTTTTAGTCCGGCCCATATCCCAACTACCGTAAAGAACACAGCAAGGAGACCAAGATAAAGCTCCATCAGGTGATCCTTCACAAAGATCTTGTACTCGATGTATTTCAGGATGAGGGTTAGAACTCCCAGAACCGCTCCGTATAAGAGGATCTTTTTCACCATGCAAAAATTCAAAAATGAAAAGGGTTATTCGAAGAGTTTAAAAGCTACGGCCGAAAGGTAACCGATAAGCGTACTCAGTCCAACTACTTTTACACCGCCCAAATGTACGGCTTCCGGTATCATGGTTTGCGCGATCATCGTTAGCATAGCGCCCGCCGCGAGACCTTCTACCGCGATCTCAATTTCATGTGGAATGGAAGAGCCGATATAATAACCGCCTAATGCACCAAGAGCGATAATAAGTACAAGCGACATCCACATAGCCAGGATCTTCGTTGTGCTCATGCCCGATTTCTTCATCCCGATACTCGCCGATAAAGCTTCGGGAAAATTAGAAAGAAATAACCCGGCAATAAGCGTGTAGGGAAGCACTTCGGTAAATGAAGGGTCTGTCCCCGCACCCAATCTCATAGATAGGAGCGAAAGAAAGCCTGCGCCTATAACAAAACTTTCGGGTATACCATCTATCAAAAGCCCAAGCCAGATAGCCATCGGAGCCCCGTGTTCTCCTTCTGCTTTTTGTACACGCTCAACGTCTTTCGCTTCAATATGCTCATGCGGTTTTTTGCGGACCATGAAATTAATGGTGGTTCCAACCTTTCTTAAAAATCCGCCTTGACTGTTTATCAGTTCATCCAGGGTATAGAACAAAAATCCACCGCCTGCACAACCCAGCAAAAGGGCCCCCATCGTATAAAAAGCGTGCTTTTTGCCTTGGTCCATGTGGGTGGGACTATTGATGTGTCCCACGATCTCTTCTACGGTTGGCGCTATCAGTTCAACACTAAGGGCGGCCAGCAGGGCTCCTGCGCCAAAAGCGGTAAAAATGGCGGTTGTTTTGGGCCCGGGTTTGAAAGCGAGACCAGAGATAGCTCCAAGGGGAAGGGAAATGGTAACCAGGCCACCAATAAGAAAGGCCCACATGGCATATTTCGTGGTAGGGTGCATGAAATCATCATCCGTACCGGCATCGTGGCCCCACATTAAAAAACCGATAACCAAAAAGGCTATAACGGCGGCTACAACAAAGAGGGTTTTTTTCATAAGCTGCTGTTTTTCGATTGGGATTTGTTCAAATGTATAAAAACTAATTGAAATGTCTCTTCATAGCTGTCCGGAGGGTTATTTTACCCTTATTTTTTGTCAAAATAGTTTCGGTATTCAAAATCATCCATTACCTTTAACAGGTTTTAAATCGTAAGAAATCATGGATAAACTGAAAGAGAAATTCCGCGAAAAAGCGACCCCGCTGGCGGCAGAGATCAAGACCCTGATCAAAGAACACGGAGATGTTAAATTGGGCGAATATACTGTGGCCCAGGTTTACCAGGGCATGAAAGGAATGATCGGTATGGTTACCGAAACCTCGCGCCTCGACCCCGAAGAGGGGATCCGTTTCCGCGGATACTCCATACCTGAATTACGTAAACAATTACCAAAAGCTCCCGGCGGAACAGAACCGCTTCCCGAAGGAATTTTCTACCTGATGCTTATCGGCGAACTGCCTACGCAGGACGACGTTACCAATATCACACACGAATGGCAAAGGCGCAGTAACGTGCCCAAGCACGTTTTCGATGTGATCGATAAACTTCCTGAAAGCACGCACCCGATGACACTTTTCTGCACGGCAATACTTGCCCTGCAAACGGAGTCTGTTTTTGCGAAAGCGTATTCGAAAGGGATCAACAAAAAAGATTATTGGGAGTATTGCTACGAAGACGCGATGAACATGATCGCACGTCTCCCTCGCGTAGCTGCTTATATCTACCGTAAAAAATACAAAGGCGGCATTCATATCGAGCCCGATCATAAACTCGACTGGGCAGCCAACCTGGCGCATATGATGGGCTTTGAAGAGTTTGATGTGAAACGTTTGATGCGTCTTTACATGACCATTCACGTAGATCATGAAGGCGGTAACGTTTCTGCCCATTCTACGCATTTAGTGGGAAGCGCACTGAGCGATCCTTATCTTGCATTCACTGCGGGTATGGCCGGCTTGGCAGGGCCTTTACATGGCCTCGCTAACCAGGAAGTACTTCACTGGATCATGGAACTGAAAGAAGCTTTGGGCGGTGGTTTACCTACCGAACAGCAGATCGAAGAATACATTAAGAAAACACTGGCCGATGGAAAAGTAGTTCCGGGATATGGCCACGCCGTATTGCGTAAGACCGATCCGCGCTTTGCCGCTCAGCAGGATTTCTACCGTAACTGGATCAAGCATGATGATATTTGCGAGATCGTACAGATGATCTACAAAGTGGCTCCTCCTATCCTGGAGTCAACCGGCAAGATCAAGAACCCATGGCCTAACGTAGACGCGCATTCGGGCGCTCTCTTAACACACTATGGTATCCATGAGCACGACTTCTATACTGTGTTATTTGGCGTATCCCGTGCTTTAGGGGTAATGGCCAGCCTTATCTGGGACCGCGCTTTGGGTCACCCCATCGAACGTCCGGGCTCCGTTACTACCGAGAATATCAAAGCTAAGATCGCGGCCGCCAAGGCAAAAGCGTAACTTTTTACTTAAATCATTGATTGTTAGGGGTCTTCGGACCCCTTTCTTATGACTTTTAACTTGTAACTTCTAACTTTACTCACTATATTTGCAGTCCGTTTTTTAGCCGCTGGTTACACAAGGTAGCGAATGCTGGAAAGCTTAACTAAATACAAAGAGTCATGAGTTTACTACTTGATTACGTAAAAAAGACCTTAACCCCAGCGGTTAACCACCCCAATTTTAAGGCTGGTGATACAGTTACTGTACACTACAAAATTAAAGAGGGTGATAAAGAGCGTGTGCAGCAATACACAGGTGTTGTTATCCAGCGCAAAAATGAAAGAGCTACTGCGAGCTTCACAGTTCGTAAGATCTCTAACGGTATCGGCGTTGAGCGTATATTCCCACTTGCTTCTCCATTTGTTGAGAAGATCGAGATCGGTAAAGTAGGTGATGTTCGTCGTGCTAAAATGTTCTACCTCCGCGAGCGTACCGGTAAGGCCGCACGTATCCGCGAGCGTATCACGAACGTAGAGGAAGAAGGAACAACCGAAGCCACTAAATAAGAAATAATATCTTTCTATATAATAAAGGCTGCGTTTTTCGCGGCCTTTTTTAATTTTACTGCATGAACGTATTGATACTGGGAAGTGGCGGCCGCGAGCACGCTTTCGCTTATAAAATATCGCAGAGTAAAAAACTCGAGAACCTGTATATAGCGCCGGGTAACGCCGGCACGGCGCATTGTGGTACCAATGTAAATATGGCTGCCACCGATTTTGAGGCCATTAAAGCCTTTGTTTGGGAGAAGGGGATAGATATGGTGGTTGTGGGGCCTGAAGACCCGCTGGTGAAGGGGATTTACGATTTCTTTAAGGGCGATGAGGTGCTGAAAGATGTGGCCATCATTGGTCCTTCTAAAGCCGGGGCACAGTTAGAGGGAAGTAAAGATTTTTCGAAGGAATTTATGCAAAGGCATAACATCCCTACCGCGCGCTATCAAACGTTTACCAAAGACACTTTGGCCGAAGGATTGAAATTCCTGGAAACACTTTCGCCGCCTTATGTATTGAAAGCAGATGGACTTGCAGCGGGAAAAGGAGTTGTTATTCCAAATACAATTGAGGAGGCAAGAAAGGAACTAACCGAAATGCTTGCCAACGCCAAGTTCGGAAACGCCTCTGCAAAGGTTGTGATCGAAGAATTTTTAAAAGGGATAGAGCTTTCCGTTTTTGTTCTAACGGATGGAAAGAACTACAAGATACTTCCGGCAGCCAAAGATTATAAACGTATTGGAGAAGGAGATACCGGGTTAAATACAGGCGGAATGGGAGCTGTGAGCCCTGTACCATTTGCAGATGCGGCCTTCCTGAAAAAAGTCGAAGAACGCGTTGCTATCCCAACGCTTAAAGGATTACAAAAAGAAAACATCGTTTACAAAGGGTTTATATTCATTGGTCTTATGAACTGTAACGGCGATCCGCAGGTGATAGAATACAATTGCCGTATGGGAGATCCGGAAACGGAAGTAGTATTACCGCGAATCAAAACAGATCTGCTTGAACTGTTCGAAGCGGTTGCCGAAGAAAAACTTGATAGAATAAAACTTGAGGTCGACGAACGAACTGCAACAACCGTGGTGATGGTTTCAGGCGGCTATCCTGAGGATTACGAAAAGAACAAAGAGGTAAAAGGTCTTGATGCCACAAAAGACAGTATTGTTTTTCATGCAGGTACAAAAGCAGATGGAGGTAAGGTGCTTACCAGCGGAGGACGGGTGTTTGCCGTTACTTCTTTTGGAAACACAATAGAAGAAGCTGTTGCCAAAAGTTTTAAGAACGCCGAGATCATATCTTACGATAAAAAATACTATCGTAAGGACATAGGCAAGGACCTTATGAAGATCCTTGCCGGGAAATAATTTCCTATTGTTTCACTACCTGTTTAATGAATGTGCCGTTACCCGCAGTTACCTGCACCAGGTAAGTTCCATTTTCAAATTTCTCTAAGTTTATCGCGTGTGAATCCTTAAAATTCAGAATTTCGCTATAAACTTCTACTCCCAGGATCGAAATTATTTTAACAGATATCTTGTCTTGCGTAAGTCCTGAAAAATTCAGCGTGATATTACCTGTGGCCGGATTGGGATAAAGCGTCCAAAGATCTTTTCGCGTTTTAATTCCTGTTGTCTTATTGTTCGAAATGTTCGATTTCGATTTCACGATCGTTCCCTGCACACCATTTCCGATTCGCGCATTTCCCTGGCAGCTGAATCCTAATGCATCCACGCGCCAATTCCCATTTGGATAGCTGAGGTAATTAGGGTCAGTTGTAGAAAGTCCGCTCGTATTTACAAGCACATTCCAGTTGCCTGTACTATTGTCATCCCTTGAAAAGGAATAGCCGGTAACAGGGTTGACCTGCCCGCTTTCGATCATATAGGCGTTCCACGAAAA
>JANWKZ010000227.1 GCA_025451115.1 Bacteroidia bacterium
CAATTCCACCACCCAAGCATTGTCCGTATTAACGGTCAATCTATTTTAAAGAACTCTTACTAAAAATCCCCTCCGCGGAGGGGACTTCTGAGCGGAAAACGGGGGTCGAACCCGCGACCTTAACCTTGGCAAGGTTACGCTCTACCAACTGAGCTATTTCCGCTTATATCAACCAAAAAGTCGATAGGGCTGCAAATGTACATATTTTAAAAAAACCTGCAAATTTTATTATTTGCCGCCCAGCTTCTCCAAAGCCGCTTTAAAGGCCTTGTCATCTTTCAAAATAACGGGGAAATAGGCCTCATTATCAAACAGATTGCGGCCTATCAGGGCCTTTATCTGGCCCAGTAAATAAGCGGCCGATCTCTTCATTTGCACATCATTTCTTTCAATCCCCGCTTTTTGCGCATAATCAGCAAAAATATCGAGTATCGTTGCCGGTGGATTGTAATTCTTTACAAAAGCATCAGCCGTTTTATAGATGGCGAACTGCATGCGGTTCTTGTCTGTGTAGTTAAAAGCAAAATCGCTGATGATGCCGCGGAAAGAAACTTTATTCAGGTAAGAAGTACGGAAAGAAGTATCGATCGGCACAAATATATCCGGCATGATACCGCCGCCACCGTACACTGTTCTTCCGCTCACCGTTTTGTATTTTAAGCTGTCAGCAAAGTGAATGCTGTCGGCACTCAGTAATTCTCCTTTTTCATAGCGCTCATATTCTTCACTGTAATAGGCTTCAAGGCCTTTGCTGTAAGATTTTTGTATACTGCGTCCACTTGGTGTGTAATAACGCGCGGTAGTTAAGCGAATGGCCGAGCCATCCGGAATTTCTATCTGTTCCTGTACCAATCCTTTTCCAAAAGAGCGGCGACCAATGATCGTTGCCCTGTCGTTATCCTGCAAGGCTCCCGAGACGATCTCGCTGGCGGAAGCAGAACCTTCATCAATTAAAATTACAAGCGGGTTATTCTCAAAACTACCTTTCTCGCTTGCCTTGAACACTCGCTTCGGACTTGCTTTACCCTGCGTATAAACAACAAGCATGCCTTTACTTAAAAATTCATCGCTGATATCCACTGCCGCGTTCAGGTAACCGCCTCCGTTGCCACGCAGATCTACGATCAGTTTTTTCATTCCCTGTTTAGTGAGCTTATTGAAAGCGTTACGGAACTCATCGTACGTATCCGCAGCAAAACGTGAGATCTTTATATAACCTACACCGGTGGCAGCCATGAAAGAAACATCCACACTGTAAATTGGAATTTCGCCGCGCGTAATGGTGAAATCAAGGAGCTCTTTCACTCCCTGACGTTTAATGCTCACTTTTACTTTCGTTCCTTTCTTCCCTCGCAGCGCGTCGAAAACCTTTTTATTGCTCACCTTGATACCCGCTAGGTTCTTCCCTTCCACTTTCACAATGCGGTCGCCCGCTTTCACCCCTACACTTTCCGAGGGTCCGCCCTGGATAGGATGCACCACACAAATGGTGTCGTTCACAATATTGAACTCCACTCCTATTCCGTCAAAGTTTCCCTGCAAAGGTTCATTCACTTGCTGTAGATCGGCAGCCGGGATGTATTCAGAGTGTGGATCCAATTGGTTAAGCATAGCTACCAGCGTTTTCTCTTCCAGATCGTCGCGCTTAACGGTATCTACGTAGTTCTGTTCAATAAAATCGAGAACATTATCTATTTTTCCCGCCGAGGCATGTGCCTGTCCGGTAAATTTTTCGGGCTTACGCTCATGAAAAATGAGGGATCCTATAATGATACCGGCCATCAGCAGCCCGCTGTAAATTAACGGGTTGATCCAAGGCCTGCGGTTATTTGTTAAATTATCCTCCATAGATACTAAAGGGCAAAAGTAATTGTTTAAATTTGAAATGGCTAGCGCCACTATGTTTAAATACCTTAAAATAGCACTGTTCTCCCTCGCTTTCATCGCCCTGGCAGCTTGTAAAAAAGACAAGAAGACCTCTGTGCAGAATGTAAACAACAATTGCGTGTACAGCAATGCTATGCAGCAACAGGTTAATTATACTATTCTTTCGGGCTCAGCACAGTTCTTTCCTCTTAATGTAATAGGTGGTTATACGTATGTGGCAGGTTATGGACTGAAAGGAATTTTGGTGTACCGCATCAATACAAACCAATTCGTGGCTCTTGAAAGAAGCTGCACGCACGATGGCTGCGACAATGCCAACGCTTTTGTGAAAGTACTTACCGGCAACACTTCGGTAAAAGACAGTATTTGCGGATCGATCTTCAACATTACTGACGGAACCATACAAAATGGGCCCGCTACGGTGGGGCTCTTCCAATACCATACCTCCTGGGACGGGAACCAATTACTGATCTATAATTAATGCTTCAGCGCATTTATTCATATCCACCACCTCAAACACGCGAAAGTGTCATTGAAGCTTTAACGGGGCCGTTCCCCGAAGGCATAGAGCGACGGGAGGAGATAGAAACGCGCGGTTTTTTATGTAACATGTATTCCGATTCCTTTCCGAAGGAATGCCTAATGGCTTCTTTGGTGCTGCTGGAGGAATCACAAAAACTCAAGATCATTGAAGGGCAATTAAGCGCCCACATCATGCTGACCTCGCTTTTCGCTGAATCAAAAGAGATGCAAAAGGCAGGTTTTCATATGCAATCAACCTTAGAACTAATGGATCACGCGGCTCTGCCCTTTCGCTATAAAGCAATGGGTACTCATATGATCGGTTATCTGCATTGGTCGCGGGGAGAATACGCCATTGCTTTTGATAAAGTTTTTGAACTACTGAAAGAAGTTGATAAAATTGACGGCGCGGGTCCCCGTGGCTGGATCTATTATTCTCTGGGAGTCTTCAATTTCGATATAAAGGATTATGAGAACTCTATAAAATACTATTCGATAGCGCGCGACCACTTCGAAAAAGCGGAGGAGAAGGTCCAGCTTCACTACGGAACCGCACGAAGCAATACAGGCATTGCCACCTGCTACATACAGTTAGAAAGATACGAAGAGGCGGAAAAACTTTTAAAAGGGGCTCTGGAAGTTTATAGACACCTGATGGTGACGGCAGGCATATCGCGCGTGCTTAATGACCTTGCCACTATTGAAAAGACCCGGAAGAACTATCGGGAAGCACTTATATTTCAACTCGAATCTTACCAGATAAGGCACGAAACGGGGCATTTGCAGGGAAAGCTCACTTCGTTGAACGAGCTCGGCGAGATCTATTTTATGCTTGAGGAATTCGTTGACTGCGAAAAATATCTGCTTGAAGCTAAAGAACTGGGGGGAAAACTCCAGGCCAGGGCCAAAACATTCAGGGCCTATTTTCTTTTATCTCAACTTTACAAAAAAACAAACCAGCCTGTTAAAGCGCTCGAGTATTACGAGATGTTCCACGCTTTAAAGGAAGAGGTTTTAGGGCATAATTCCAGCAATGAAATAAAGCGGCTACAAAACCAGTTTGACAGAGAAAAGTCGGAAAAGGAAGCCGAGATCGAACGCCTCAAGAATGTTGAGTTAAAAGAAGCCCATGAGGCGATATCCCTTAAGAATAAAGAGATCCTGGATTCCATTCATTACGCGAAACGGATCCAACAATCTCTTTTGCCTACTCCAAAAATGATAGAACGCATATTAACACAATTAAAAAAATGAAGAGGCTTTTACTTTTACCCTCGCTACTGCTGTTTGCCTGCACACCTCAAGACCTGAGTGAAAAAGCCAAACAAGAGATCAAAGATGCCGACCGCGCTATGAGTAAATTGGCAACCGAAAAAGGGTTCTACTCCGCCTTACTGGATTATGCGGATAGCAACTTTGTGAAGTTCGCGGCCAATAAATATCCTACCATTGGAAAATCGGCATTTGCGGAAGAGGTGGCCGGAAAAAAGGAGATCACAACTATTACCTGGGAACCCGCAGATGCGGATGCAGCAAGATCGGGAGAGATCGGGTACAGCTGGGGCAATTGGAATTTTGTAACCCCCGATACCACAGTATACGGCATTTATTTTACTGCCTGGAAGAAAAATGAAAAGGGCGAATGGAAAATGACGATCGACGGAGGAACTGACACACCCGCGCCCAAAAAATGAAGCTTGTCTTTGCCACGCATAACCTGAATAAGCTAAAGGAGATCAAAGCCATCGTTCCTTCGCGCATCGAAGTTATCTCTTTGAATGACCTGAACTTTACCGACGAGATAGAGGAAACCGCCGAAACACTGGAAGGGAACGCGCTTTTAAAAGCCCGGCTCATTGCAACTAAATTCAGCCTACCCTGCTTTGCCGACGACAGCGGATTGGAAGTGGAGGCTTTGAACGGAGCACCCGGTGTGTATTCGGCCCGTTATGCTGGGATCGAGCAAAATGCCGAAAGGAATATGGAAAAGTTACAAAGCGAACTACAGCAAAAAACCAACCGCAGGGCCTGTTTCAAAACCGTTATTGCCCTTGTGCAGAATGGAAAGGAATTCACCTTTGAAGGCCGTATAGACGGAGAAATTACCTCAGAGAAAGCGGGCTCAAGAGGTTTTGGCTACGACCCCATTTTTAAACCCACCGGCTATCGCATCACTTTCGCCCAAATGGAGCCAGCGCAAAAGAATAAGATCAGCCACCGTGCCCTGGCTGTGAATAAGTTGGTTGATTTCTTGAAACAGGATAAGGGCTAACAAGGCTTTCTAAGAGTAATTTTGGGGTATATGACTGAAAAGATCAGGGTTGGAATTGTATTCGGTGGCTCGTCAAAAGAGCGCGAAGTAAGTTTTGCCGGTGGACGCACGGTTTACGATAATCTCAATAAATCACTTTTTGAGGCAGTACCCTTATTCGTTGACAGCTTCAACAACTTCGTACTGCTCGACTGGCAGTATGTCTACAAAGGTTCTATCCGCGATTTTTATCCCCCTGTTGAATTCCTTCCGGCCGATAACACACAATTCCAGTTCTACGCAGAGAACTTAGGTAAGCTCACAGAAAAACAACAGGAAGAGCTCATCAATAAGATCGGCAAAAGGGTGCAGCCCGGCGAATTAAAGAACCTGGTTGACATCGCCTTTCTCTGCCTGCACGGTCCTTATGGAGAAGATGGGAAAATACAGGGGCTTTTCGAGTATTTACAAATTCCCTATACCGGCTCAGGCGTTCTTTCTTCTGCCATCGGTATTAATAAAGCCATCCAGAAGCGCCTGATGGTGAACGCAAACTTCAACAGTCCGAAATACATGACCGTTGACCGTGCTGAATATTTAGGAGGCAAGTGCACGGATCTGTTCAAAAAAGCGAAAGAAGTTATAAAATTCCCATTGGTAGTTAAACCTGCCACCCAGGGATCTTCCATTGGCGTGAGCATTTTAATGAGAGAGGATGAATTCGCGTTTATGGACGCGGTGGAAAATGCGCTTTTCACCAAATGGATAGACGCGGGTAACTGGAACGCGATGAAGGAAGAGCAGAAATATGAGTACATAAGAACACTCACCGACATACGCGAGGGCATTGGGATGCCTATCAAAATAGAAGACGGAGTTTTTTATGACCCAAATAAATTGCTTGGGTATCTCAATGAAGAATTAAAGACCCGCAAAAGTATCGTTCTCGAATCCATGGATGGAGAAGGAACTGTGCTGATAGAAGGTTTTATTGAAGGTCGTGAGTTCAGCTGCATCGTATTGGAAGATGAAGAAGGTAAGGCGATTGCCCTGCCGCCAACCGAAATTAAAAAGGGAAAGGAACTTTTTGATTACCGCAGCAAATACCTGCCGGGACTTTCGAGAAAGATCACGCCTATTGATCTTCCCGCTCCGCTGATCAACCAGATCCGTAGTGAGTGTGAAGCGCTTTTTTATTCGTTGGAATTTGATGTGTACGCGCGTATTGATGGATTTATAGGGAGGGATGGAAAAGTTTACCTGAACGACCCGAACACTACTTCCGGCATGATGCCCTCTTCTTTTTTCTTTCACCAGGCCGCGGAGATCGGATTGAATCCTTCGCAATTCTTAACTTATATCATTCACGCTTCGCTTAACAAGCGTATCAAACACAGCAATAACTCAGGTATTTACAATGGCCTGATGCAGCAGTTGGAAGGCCTCATCACGGCAGATAAGTCGGCCGTGAAAAATAAACTCCGCGTGGCTGTGATCTTAGGAGGCTACTCGAGCGAAAGACATATCTCCGTAGAAAGCGGAAGGAATGTGTACGAAAAACTATCTTCTTCCGAGAAATATGCGCCCTTCCCGGTCTTCTTAACCGGCAACAATCAAAAACATTTGATGTACCAGGTGCCCATCAATGTGCTTTTGAAGGACAACGCGGATGACATCAAGGATAAAATAGAAAAATACTCCGTGCATCCTGTTGTACAGGAGATCATCGATCAATGTGAACATATCACCGAGAAATTCTCCTCAAATACGCTGGCGAAACCGGTACTTTTAAGCTACGACGAATTGGCCAAAAGGGCCGATGCCGTATTCATAGCGCTACACGGAAGGCCCGGCGAAGATGGCAGCGTACAGGAAAAACTCGAGAAGATCGGTTTGCCCTATAACGGATCAGGAAAAGCAAGTTCAGAAATAACGATCAATAAGTACATTACCAATGAAATATTAAAACAGAACGGCATGCTCGTGGCCGAGCATATCCTCGTGACCGAAGAAGAATGGAACTCGAAAAAGAGCGATATTGAAAAAGTAATTGCTGAAAAAATTAAATACCCCCTGATCGCGAAACCGGTTGACGACGGTTGCAGCAGCGCAGTAAAGAAGATCCGCACCTTTGCAGAGTTCGAGGCATTTGCCAAACTAATTTTCAGAACGGGCGATCTGCTCGACAAGCAGGCTTCGGAGGTACTGCACATTAAACCGAAAGAGGAGTTTCCGCGCAAGAATGTGATCCTTGTTGAAGAACTCATTTCCAAAAAGGATTCTTTGCATTTCCTGGAGATAACCGGCGGCATGCTCACAAAATTCAATAAGAAAGGTGAAATAGAGTACGAAGTATTTGAGGCCAGCGAAGCCCTTAGCGGCGGAGATGTATTGAGTCTTGAGGAGAAATTCCTTGCCGGGCAGGGGCAAAACATTACGCCGGCACGGTATGCCCGTGACACTAAAGACCGTCAAAAAATTTCCGACCAGGTTAAAGCTGAATTAAAAAAGGCAGCCGCCGCACTGAAAGTAACCGGCTATTGCCGGATCGACGCTTTCGTGCGTGTCTACGCGAACTGCA
>JANWKZ010000228.1 GCA_025451115.1 Bacteroidia bacterium
GGCAGGTGGCGCGAGTACTTATACCTGGAGCGCGAATGCCGGAAGCGCAACTACGAATACAGTTAGCGTCAATCCTACTTCAAATACAACGTATACCGTATCCGGTTCAAGCAACGGTTGTAATGATATGCAAACGATCGATGTGCAGGTTAGTCCAACACCTACGGTTGCGGTTAACGCTTCTTCCAATAACATTTGCACAGGACAAAGCGCGGTGCTTACCGCGAGTGGTGCAACTACATTTACCTGGATGCCGGGAACGGTTGTAGCCAACAGTTTGACTGTAACACCGGGCAGTACGACTAGCTATACGGTTACGGGCGACAGCCTTGGATGTTCATCCTCACAGCAAGTGGTAACCGTTAACGTAACACAAACGCCTACATTAACAGCATCCGCATCGGGAAGCGGAACCGTATGTTCTATGCAGAGCGCTACTTTAACGGCCGGCGGTGCAACGAACTATACATGGACTCCCGGTGGAACAGGTGGAACCATTGTTGTTACGCCAACAGGTAATATGACCTATACAGTTATTGGAGGTAGCGGAATTTGCTCTGACACCGCGATGGTTAATTTAAATGTTATTCCTACACCAACTTTGAATATCAACTCTTCTGCAACTGCGCTTTGCGCCGGCCAGACAGCGACGTTGACGGCAAGTGGAGCAACGAATTATACCTGGCAACCAACCGGCGCTACAGGAGCTGTTGTTACCGATACACCAACCGGAACAACTACTTATACCGTAACAGGGGATAATGCAGGATGCAACAGCGCGCAGCAGGTAACGATCAACGTGAACCAATTGCCCACATTGTCAACAGTAGGTAACCAAACCGTATGTTCGGGTTCGCAGGTGAGCACCATCAACTATACAACGAATGGTACCGCTGTTAACTGGACCAATACCAACGGTAACGTAGGTATCGCAACAAGTGGAACAGGAAATATTACCGGATACACTGCGCCGAACGTAACAACGACTGAGACAGGAGTTATCACAGCTACGCCAGTAGATAACGGCACAGGTTGTCAAGGTGTAGCACAAACATATACAGTTGTGATCAATCCAGCTCCAACCGCAACAGGTGGTGCTGCTGATAGCGCTCTTTGCGGAGCCGCTAATGGTGGAGTTACAGGAGTAACGGCAACAGGCGGAACTCCCGGTTATACTTACCAATGGTATGATAGCAGCGGCCCTATTACAGGTCAAACAAACCCTAATCTGAGCGGAGTATCTGGAGGAACTTACAGTGTGTTGATCACCGATGCAAACGGTTGTGTAGCTCCTGCAAGTGCTACCACGTTCACAGTTGCTTCTTCATCGGCAGTGGTAACTACGATCACTCCTCCTGTGTCGCAAGGGCCGGGCCCGTTGAATGTGACGTTCACTGAAACCACCACAGGCGCTACCGTGTTTGGCTGGAACTTCGGTAACGGACAAACATCTTCGCAACAGACCAATGGCGCGGTTACCTACACAGCGCCCGGCACATACACTGTAATACTGTATGTAAGCAACGGAGGTTGTATCGACACGGCTACTGCGCTTGTTATAGTAGATACGCCAATAACCATAGAAGTACCGAATATTTTCTCTCCGAACGGCGATGGCATCAACGACAGTTGGTCGATCAATTCTACAGGTTATTGCGAATTACACGCTGAGATCTACAATCGTTGGGGTCAGCTTGTTTATAACCTGCTGGGTGTGAATGACAGCTGGAACGGAATTATGAATAATGGTAACGAAGCCTCAGAGGGAACGTACTATTATATTTTAGAAGCTAAGAGTTGTTTAGATGGCAAGGCTTACAAGACAGCCGGCTATATGACTCTGGTAAAGTAGGTACATAGTTTAGTTTAGTTGGCTCAAGGGGCCCCTCGTCTAACGGGAGGCCCTTTTTGCTTTTATATAAGAGACACAAAGTCAATTAGTTAAACAGACTTACGGAAGGGGCGGACCTGCCGGTCTAAAGGCATTTAAGTGCCTCATTATTAATACGTACCTTTGCGGCTTAATTAAAAACATGACACAGACATTTGCAGAGCTTGGTTTATCGGATAAGATCATCAAAGCCATCACCGAGCTCAATTTTACAGAACCAACCCCCGTACAGCAGCAGACCATTCCTTTACTTTTAAAGCAAAAGACCGACGTAGTTGCCCTGGCCCAAACCGGAACCGGAAAAACCGCGGCTTTTGGCTTGCCCCTTTTATCTGAAATGAACTTCAGCGAGCACAAGACCAAAGCTTTGATCCTCGCTCCAACCCGCGAACTTTGCGTGCAGATCAGCGCCGACCTGAAAAAATACGCCAAATACATTACCGGTTTAAAAGTTACTGAAGTGTACGGAGGCGCCAGCATCGAAGGACAAATTCGCACCATCAAACAAAGCACACCGCATATCATTGCCGCTACACCCGGTCGTTTGATCGACCTGATGAAACGAAAAGTGATCAGCCTGAAAGATATTGAAGTAGTGGTATTGGATGAGGCGGATGAGATGCTGAACATGGGTTTCAAAGAAAGCATTGACACCATTTTAGAAAAAACACCGACAGAAAAAAATGTTTGGTTGTTTTCTGCCACCATGCCAAAAGAAGTAGCGCGTATCGCTTCTTCCTACATGAACGATCCCAAAGAGATCAGCGTAGGAAAAAAGAACGAAGGAGCCGCGAACATCGAACATTTGTATTACCTGGTTGCCGGTCGCGATCGTTACCCCGCCTTAAAGCGCGTGGTGGATTTCAGCCCGGATATCTACGGGATCATTTTCTGCCGTACCAAAATTGAAACGCAGGAAGTAGCCGACGCATTAATTAAAGACGGATACAGCGCCGACTCAATACATGGCGACCTCTCGCAGGCGCAGCGTGATTTTGTGATGAAGCGTTTCCGTAACCGCAATATACAATTGATGGTTGCAACCGACGTGGCAGCACGCGGTATTGACGTGAAAGATATTACACATGTAATTAACTATAATTTACCGGAAGAAATAGAAAGCTACACCCACCGAAGCGGTCGTACCGCCCGCGCCGGAAAAATGGGCGTGAGCATTGCTTTCGTTACCAATAAGGATCATTATAAGATCAAGGAAGTGGAGCGCATCATTGGTAAGAGTTTCCGCAGAATGCCTGTGCCAACCGGTGTAGAGGTTTGCGAAAAGCAATTGTTCCACCTGGTAAATAAGATCCATCACATCGAGGTGAATGAAGAAGAGATCGCCACTTACCTTCCTAAAATTATGGAAGAGTTGCAGGACCTGAGCAAAGAAGATCTTATTAAACGTTTTGTATCCGAAGAGTTCAACCGTTTTCTTGTATACTATCAGCAGGCAGCCGATCTTAACCAGGGTTCTGGCGAACGCGGTGCCAGCAACGGCATGAGCCGTTTCTTTGTGAACCTCGGAGAACTCGATGGACTGCACTGGAAATTCCTGAAAGATTATTTATCTGATATCTCCGGCGTACCCAACGCGCACATCTTTAATGTTGACGTAAAAAAGAGTTTCTCTTTCTTTGAGACCGAAGCAAAAAATGCACAGGCTTTCATCGATGTGAATGATAAAAAACTGCAATTCAACGACCGCCTCGTACAGATCGAAGCTTCTAAAGGTAAGGAAGGCGGCGGAGGCGGAAGACGCGAAGGCGGGGGCAAGAGTTACGGTGGTGGTGGAAAAAGCTACGGCGGTAAGCGTGAAGGTGGCGGTTATGGCGGCAAGAAACGCGAAGGCGGCGGCTATGGCGGGAAACGTGAAGGTGGTGGAGGCTACGGTGGCAAACGCGAAGGCGGTGGCTACGGTGCTAAACGCGAGGGCAGCGGTTATCCTAAAAAGGATGGCGGCGGTTACGGCGGCAAACGCGACAGCGGAGGTGGCTTTGGAGCCAAAAAGAAGGATTTTGGAGGCGATAAAAAGCCAAGAAGGAGCAAAAAGTCCTTCTAGGAATGCAATTTTGTCAGTTTTAGCCATTGGAACGTGCTTTGTAATACACCGCTGTCAGTTCGAGCGTAGTCGAGAACCATGAAGAGTGTCCTCCGGGGCATGAAGCTACAAGCGCTTCGACTTCGCTCAGCGTGACATAAGTAAAACAATTAAAAGAAAAGTAAAATGTACGGATATGACATGGGTTTAATGCTTCTGGGTATCGTTTTCGCGGTGCTCGGAATGATCATTCAATTCAGATTAAAAAGTAAGATCAAGCAATACTCTGAAGAGCCGCTGAAGATAAGCGGAAAGGAAGTTGCTGAAAAAATGCTCAAGGATCACGGTATTTATGATGTGAAGGTGACGAGCCAGCCCGGCTTTTTAACCGATCATTATAACCCTGCCACCAAAGTTGTTAATTTAAGTGAAGACGTGTATAACGGGCGCCATATTTCGGCGGCGGCCATTGCGGCCCACGAGGTGGGCCACGCGGTGCAGCACGCTTCATCTTATGCCTGGTTAACCATGCGCACTACCTTAGTGCCTGTGGTGCAGATCAGCTCTACCATCATGAATTTATTGATGTTCGCGTTCTTCTTTATGGCATACAGCCTTCCGCACATGGGAAACACCATGTTGCTTATTGTGATCATCTGCCAGGCTGCTTTAACCCTGTTCTCGGTAATTACTTTACCGGTGGAGGTTGACGCCAGCAAACGCGGTTTACAATGGCTGGATTCGGCCGGAATTACTTACGGCACCGAACATGATCACGCTAAAGATGCTTTAACCTGGGCCGCTTATACTTATTTTGCGGCTGCTTTAGGTGCTATCGCTTCACTGATCTACCTCATACTAAGATATACGGGTAGCAGCAGGGATTAATTTGAATAGAATTTTAAAAAGAAGCCTTCCCGGTTCAACCGGGAGGGCTTTTTTGTTATTTTTGATTTAGAAATAAACGCCCTCATCCCACCTGAAAATGTTCGGACTGTTTAGAAAGGAATCAACTGAACCAAGTGTAACGCCTCAGGACAAAGACTGGATTGAGAAGAATGTGGATTGGTTCATACAGACATTCGGTCTCGACAAAATCGCGGCCACTCCTTTCATTCTACCAACAACTGAGAATTTTCCTTACGAAAATTTAAAGGATGACAAACAGTTTCAAAAGCTATTCGAACAACTTTGCAGACTCTGGGATATAAATCCAAATGAAATTAAAGTAAAGCTCTTCGACGACTTTGCTTCTAAACAGTGGACAACCTGGATTCCACACGGTAAATGGAGCGATGCAGGAGGACTTTATTCCCAGGAGTACACATTGGACGAAAAGCGATTTAATATTCAACTTGCAAAATCCAACCTTAACAATCCCCAGTTATTAGTAGCTGTTCTGTCTCATGAGCTTGCGCATGTAAAGCTTTTAGGGGGTAATTATATCAGTCGTAATGATGCTGACATGGAGCCCTTAACGGATTTAACCTCTATCTTCTTTGGTTTCGGAATATTTGTAGCTAATTCATGCGAGACAAAAGATATTTATTGGATCGGCCGAAGTGGTTATTTGCCAAATGAAATAATTAGTTATACGAGTGCATTGATTTGTTATATAACACAAAGAGACCCTACCGAATACTTAGGATATTTAAACACAAATACAAACGCATTATTCCAGCAGGACTGTGCTTTCCTAACAAAAACAAACGATACACTGTTGACAAAGGATAAGATAGAGAGCAGCCAAAAGCTTTATAAATTCTACAAGCAAACTAATGACGGTTTTGCAAATCGACATTTCGATTCGGTTGTCGTGGCTTCCAATAAATTGCTCGAAATTGACTCTAAAAATGTCGGAGCTTATAATAACCTCGGTTACGCATTGTTATTGCAAAAGAAATACGATGAAGCTATCGAACAATTCAATAAAGGAATAGATATTGACCCATATTCAGATTATCTTTATAATAATAGGGGTTATTGTCAACTCCAACTCGGAAATCTGGAAGATGCTTTCACTGACCTGGAAAGTTCATACGAGATGAATCCTGACAATTCATTTTCGCTCCGTAATCTTGGAGCATATTATTTAAGGACAAATGAATTCGAAAAAGCACTTGATTATTTCGAGCGAGCGGAGAAAATTGACCCTAAGACGGAAATGATCAATTTTTATCTCGGACAAGTTCATTCAGGGCTCGGCAACGTTGATAAGGCCAAAATGTATCTAGAAAGATCAGCGGCGATTAAAGAGTATAATGACTCAACCATTTTGTAAAATAAAAAACCAATAAACATGAGAGCAACCGGAAAAACAGTATTAGAGATCCTGACCAGCGTTCCATCCGAGAGGGTAGAGCCTTTTAACAAACTACACGATGTGATCGTAAAGAACCTGCCCAAAGGTTTTGAGCCGGCCATTAGTTATGGGGGCTTGGGTTATGTTATTCCGCATACACTTTATCCGGCGGGTTACCATTGTAAGCCCAGCGAGCCGCTTCCCTTCGCGGGAATTGCCTCGCAAAAGGACTCTATTAATTTTTACCACATGGGTATTTATTCCGACCCAAAATTATTGAAATGGTTTGTGACGGAATACCCAAAACACAGCAAGCAAAAATTGGACATGGGAAAAAGTTGTATCCGCTTTAAGAAGTTAGATGAGATCCCTTATAAACTCATTGGCCAATTAATGAAAAAAATGAGTGCAAAAGAATGGATCGAGAAGTACGAAGCTGCATTCAAGTCAAGGCCAAAGGCAAGTAAGGCTAAAGCCAAAAAGTAATTCGCCTTGGAGTTGATGCGTATCATTCGTAAAGCTAAACACAAAACCACAACCTGGATCGGAGGTACCACTACGCAGCTCTACATTTTCCCGGACGGAAGCGATTACCAAAAACGCGATTTTCTTTTTCGTATCAGCACTGCAACTGTGGAGGCAGAAGAAAGTACATTCACTTCGTTACCCGGTTTCAGAAGAAAATTAATGATCCTCGAGGGAAGTTTGCTCATTAAACACAAAGATCATTACGAAAAACGTTTGAATAAATTCGACCAGGATGAGTTTGAAGGCGGTTGGGAAACAAGTGCGGTAGGGAAGGTCACAGATTTTAACCTGATGATGGCTGAAGGAGTCAGGGGCGACCTTGAAGCAATTGTATTAACAAAGGGGGAAGAAAAAAGAGTAGGAGGCAAGCAAAAAGTATTTATCTACGTATACAGGGGCTCGGTGAAAGTAAAAGACAACATTGCAGAAACAGGCGACCTTATTTCGTTCGAAGGAGAGGTTTTGCTAGAAGCAACTCGAAACACCGAGCTGGCGATTGTTTCCCTGACCTAATTTGTATTTGGCTGTCCCTCTGCGCTCCTTGCGCCTCTGCGTGCCACAGGAATGTATTGGCTGCTTTCTGCGTTATCTGCGCCTCTGCGTGCCACATGTGGTTGTCAGGGATTCAGTTTCTTCAATTTGTAGAGTATCTCCTCCAGTCCGTTCAGCTTGATCTCGTAAACCGTTTCCAGCAAAACACCCAATTTTCCCTTCGGAAAGCCGCCTTTTCGCTTGAACCACTCTAAGTAGGAGACGGGAAGATCACTGAGCAAGGTGCCGGAATACTTACCAAAAGGCATTTTCGTTTTAACTATTTCTAATAATATTTGAGAATCTGGTCCCATTTTTATTCTACTGTCACGTCGAGCGAAGTCGAGACGCTGGTACATCACCAATCCGAGGCCATGCTTTCGGAGGTGTCTGTTTCTACGAGGTCTGCAGTTCTATCGGGATCGGGTAAGGACCTCGACTACGCTCGGTCTGACAGGGATTTATTTTTCTGTATAATTAAGATCTTTACCGCAGGTCTCTTCTATGTTCCAGAGGCTGATAAAAGCGATGGTCATGAAAATAGTTCCGGTAATGAGAATGGCCAGAATAGAGCTGGGCGAGCCTTCATCGGTCTTCGGCAAAAGATACTCAAACAGGGCTATTACTGCGCTTAACATAATTACAGAGCCGCGTACGAAATTAGGAGCCGTTGTAGTGGCCGTAGCCCGAATATTGGTTCCGAACAATTCAGAAGCGGTGCTCATGAAAACAGCCCAATAGCCTGTGGCAAATCCCAAAAAGCAGATGCAGGAATAATACATCACTTCACTTTGTAATGCTACGGTAAAATAAAGGATCACCCCAACAACGGTAAGCGATAGGAAAAGTCCCAGTACCTTTTTCCGGCTCTTCCAGACATGACTCAAATACCCGCTTACAAAATCACCAAAAGTGATGCCCAGGTAGGCGAACATGATCGAGCGACCCGCGTTGGGAGAAAAAGAAGTTATTTTCATTGTCTTGAAAAGATCGGGAGCAAAAGTGATCAAAGTTCCCATTACAAACCAAACCGGCACGGCTATCATGATAATACTTAAATACTGGAAGACCCTCTTGCGCGTTTTAAAGAGATCAAAGAAATTCCCGCGTGAAACGTCCGACTTTTTGGTGTCTTCAAACATGCCGCTTTCCAAAACCCCGATACGCAGGATGAGGAGCGCCAGGCCCATAATTCCTCCAATGTAAAAGCTCCAGCGCCAGTTAGCTATCAGTGGACTGATAAATCCGGCCACAACAGCTCCAAAAACTCCTACAGTTGCAACGATCATCGTACCGATGCTTCGTCGTTCCTTGCTCATACTCTCGCTCACCAGGGTAATTCCCGCACCTAATTCGCCCGCTAGACCGAAACCTGAGATGAAACGAAGTATGGCGTAGGTATTCACGTCGTTCACCATTCCGTTCACGATATTGGCTACCGAATAAAGTAAGATAGAACCAAAAAGAACAGAAAGCCGTCCTTTTTTGTCACCCAAAATTCCCCAGAAAAGTCCGCCAACTACCATGCCGCCCATCTGGCAGTTCAGCAGCATTTGTCCTATCCTTTTTATCTCCGGTGTTATCGTATCAACATGCAGGATCTCCTTCAAACTGTTCACACGCTCTACGCTGAACAAAAGAAGGTCATAGATATCCACGAAGTAACCGAGGGCGGCTACGATAATAAGTTTGTTTAACGCTTTGTTACTATTCATCCCGGCTGTTCAATCCAGCAAATCGTAAATCTAAAGATCGTAAATCAATTCGCGTCTCCGCCAAAGAATTTCTCTTCGGCAATGTCGGCGTTATTGGCCACTTCGTAGGCCACCTGGTCGAGCATGATCTCGGTAGCGTGCTCCTTAGCAATAGCTGCCTGGCAGATCAGGGTTTCGCAGGGCGAGCCATCGGCACGCTTATCTGTGGTAATGGTAATGGTTGTGTAATTTCCGTAACCCGCCTCCCTTAGAACGTTGTACAGGTCAAGGTTTGAGTTGAACTCGCCTATGCGGCTGTTCATGTAAATGGCCGGCTTGCCAAAAAAACGGGTCTCCACTTCCCAAACATACACGAACTGGTAGCGCCAGCTTTCGTCTTTCATCTTCAGCGCAACATCCATGCGCCAGACATTGGGGGAAACTTCATCCAGTTTATACTTCCACTTGGCGGAAATATTAGTGAGGGCTGTCTTGAGATCGATCATAAAAAAATGGTGTAAATTTTATGCAATTTACACCATTTTTTAAATTTTGGAAGTTTAGGCTCCCTTTATTTTATCAGGCTTACGCTGCCCGATTTAATATGCTTTTTGCCGGAGATATCTTTGTATTCAACCTGGTAAACAAACACGTCCTGCAGCAATACATTGCCGCCTTTCATGCCGTCCCATCCTTTGTTGATGTCGTCTGATTCAAACATTTTGTTGCCCCAACGGTCGAAGATGCTCATTTTGAACGACTCCTTCTCGTATACGCCCCATGCCTCGGCCTGGAACACATCGTTCTTGCCATCGAAGTTAGGCGTGAACGCGTTCGGGATATAGAGTACATGCTCCGGATCGATCTTGATGAACTGAACCACCGAATCGGTACAACCGAAGTTATTCGTTACAAACAGGTAAACCGCATAAGTTCCGGGAGCGGGGAACTCATAGGTTGGGTTCTTCACAGTGGAAGTGGTCAAGCCTGCAATATCCCAATACCAGCTATTGTTGGCGCCGGTTGAAGTGTTTATCATATTGATCACAGGCTCCAGTATGGTCGTATTACCCGGATTGAAATAGAACGCGGCAACAGGACCCGGATGAACCGTGATCAGGTTAAGTTTGGATACATTATCCGAACAGCCGTTCGCGTCTGTATAAACAAGTTTTGGCGTATAAGTGCCGGGAAGCGTATACACGTGGCTTGGACCGGGAGCGGTAGAGCTTGATCCATCACCAAATGTCCAGTTATAGGTTCCGCCTGTAGGCGTTACGGTTGGCATGAACAGGATAGGCACACCGGGTGCACAACCTTCAGTAGTATCGGAAGTAAAGTTCACGAGCGGTTTAGCGAATACCTGCACCTGTATGCTGCTGCTGTCAGGACAAGGTGTTCCGCCATTCACTACGTATTTAATGAAGTGATAAGGAGGCGTTAAGTTAGAAGAAACACCCGCCGTAGAAGGAGTGAATATACCGGCTCCGGTTACGGGGCCCGTCCATACTCCACCTGTTGAGGCAGCCTGTATCTGAACAGCTGCGTCGTAGATACAGAATGGGCCTATAGGATTGATCTGGCCTGACTGCCACAGATTCACAGTATACACCAAAGTATCTTTAAGCATACATTGTCCTCCTGCCGTAAGCACAAGCGTATGAGTGCCTACACCGGCATTAGAAGGTGTAAAGGTGGCACTGCCGAAACCATTGTTACCGGTTACTCCGTTACCTGCCCAAACAGCGGGTTGTTGAACCTGTGCGCCTGTATTTACATCCGTAAAGGTTGCATTGATAAGGCTGGCCGCGGTGTTTGTACAGAATTGCGCATCAGGAGGCATGATGATATTGAAAGGCTTCACAACTGTAATGGTGAAGGTGTCTTTCTTTTGACATCCGCCAATTATTGAAGTTGTGGTAAAGGTATACGTCGTAGTAGCTGTTGGGCTCAAGGTAGTTGTGTTCGGAGGTGTAAGTGTTCCGAGCACACCGGTCATTGGCGCCAATTGATACGTATACATGTTCGGTGTGGCAACACTGCTGCACCATCCGAAAGTAGCTGTAGGTCGCATCTGCGCCGAAGAAGGCCAGTAGAAACCGGTAGCAGTTAAACCCGCGCAAAGAGGATCCGTATCACTCACGATAGTAAGCGAAGAATAGTTAGTAGTAATTGAATTATCCACCACGCAGTTCAACACGTAGTTGTACTGACCCGGGAACTCAAAGCAGATCTCCACAACAAGGTTAGAGACACCGTCCCACTCATAGGCCGAAGCGAAAGTGAACAGGTTAGCGCCCAGCACTACGTTGTAGTTTGCTGCAGAGTAAACATTAGTAACACCGGCTATCAGGTCGTTCTGTGTTGGGAACGCGCTGTAGGTTGTTTGACTTGTACAGCCAATACCGATATTGAAGTTAGGATAAGCTGTAACGCCATTGATCTGTGTACAGTTGAATGTGATCGAATTGATCTTACCGGCAGAGATACCTGCTCCCTGAAGCTCAGCAGCTGTATAAATGTATTGCGCGCGCATTTTGGTATAGAAGTTACCGAATGGCGTGGGATACGACCAGCTGGTGTTAGCTGTGTTTGCAGGACCCACAAATAAGGACTGAGGGTTGCTGCAACTTGAAGAAGATAATTGGCACTGTGTAGGAGGAGCTCCGCCGAATTGATAATTGATATAGGCAGAGTCGTTATTACACAATGATTTTGGAGCTACCGTTAAGTAAACGGGAATTGGAATTGTGTCGATCTTAAATACGTCGCCGTAGAAACACATTCCGTCAAAGGATGTTACGGTATAAGTTCCTTGCGCCAGCGGAGTTAATGTGAACGAAGTTTGTGAAGTGCCGTTATAAGTTAAGTTAAGGCCCGGGCCGCCCATCGCAAAATTATATGGAGCAGGTTGCGTAGTACTTAAATTTACTACTGCCGAACCGTTGGACTGCCCGATACACGTATTCTGAATGTTCGAATGACTTAATGTTCCGCCCTGAACTTGAGATAAAGTTATGATCAATGAATCGATACAGCCGCTGTTGATATAGGTTACGCTATAAACCTGTCCATGGGCAGCGTTTGTAACAAGCAACGTATCATTGGTGCCCGGTGCGCCGGGTACGGCAACTCCCGAGGAGTTATACCACTGAATGCTCGTGGCCGTTGAAGGACAGGTGAGATAAGCGGCGCTTCCACAGAAACTCTTGGTTTGCTGTTGTGTTATCGGCGGAGCGATACCTACAGTAACGATCGTGTCGTAAGATCCGCAATTGGGCGCACTTACGTGTACCGAATAAGTTCCTGGCGAGAGACCCGTACAAGGATTGGTAGATCCAACACCTTGTCCCGAAGAGTTCAGCCATTGGTAACTATAAGGCCCGGGACTTCCAATAGGAACAACACTTGCGCTACCGGAGTTACCACCGGGGCAACTCGGCATACTGCTGGTTAAAGAAATACCAACACTTGAGAACTGTAATGAAGCTTGTACATAAGTTGTACAACCGTTTGCAGAAATAGCAGTGAGGTAATAAATGTCACCCACATTACCATTGTTCACAAACAATGTATCGTTCGTTCCATTAGGAGCGGCGATCGCGTTGGTTTGACTATTAGGCCCATACCATTGGTATGTGATGTAGCCGGGAGGGCCAAGTAATTGTTGTACTGTATTACCTGCGCACATGTTCA
>JANWKZ010000229.1 GCA_025451115.1 Bacteroidia bacterium
ATAGATCTCCGTGAAGGTATATACCTGGTTCTTCATAGGAACAGTGAACCCTTCCTCGCAATAAACCTTCAGCACACCCGAGGTGGGCGTATTGGGCATATCGGCAGGTTTATTGCTTGTGTTACAGGAAAAAAGCGTGAAAACAACTGCGATCGCAGATAGTATTTTATTCCTCGACTTCACGTTGCATTTTTTTGAACCGGAAATATTGCCGCGCACCTCGATAGCCGGCATACACCAAAAGAAGTATGCCCAGCCATGTACGTTTAGGCTCCGGAAAATTATCGATCAGCACATCGGTGCAGAGAAAAAGAAAGCCGCAGCATAAGAATGCTGCGGCCATTGCTGTGCCAAACCAAAACAAAGCTTTACCAGTGAGCTTGTCTTGCATGGCGTAATTTTATTTGATGTGAATTGATGTGTTTTTTATAAGACACATCGAATTCGCCATGTTTTCATTTTTAATTCTTACGGGCATTGTCATGGCTCATTTCAACTGGAACTTGATAGGCAGGTTCATTAAAACGCGCACGGGGCGACCGTTTTGTTTACCTATGCTCCAGTTAGGCATGCTTTTTACAACACGCATAGCTTCTTTATCGAGACCGGGGCCACCTTTTACACCTTTGGCAACTTCTACGTTAGAGATGACGCCATTGGGTTCTACCACGAATTTCACGTAGCAGGTTCCGGAGATATCCGCTTCTTTTTCTACCTGTGGGTACTGGATGTTCTTCTGAATGAATTTCATCAGCTCGCCCATTCCACCTGGGAACGCAGGCATCTCTTCCACCACGGTAAAGATCTCGGGCGCTTTTTCTTCTACAGGGCCTGTATTCTCCTGCGGAACAACAACCTCATCGCCGCTACCTTCCTGGGTTGTTGTACTAACCTGTGTATCGACCAATTTTTCCTGGGGAGGTGGTGGCTCATCTTCTACCGCATCGTCCTTAATTACAGGGGGGATGAATTTTATAGTTTCCATCACGGGCGGTGGAGGGGGCGGTGGAGGAGGAGGAGGCTCACTTTTGTCAACCGGAGGGGTCAGGTCGATCTGCGTCATGTCCAGTTTCGCGTCAGCAACCTCAACATCTGTTCCTTTCATGTCTAAAAGTATTTTCAGGCCATAGGATCCCAGGGAGAATACTAACATGCCACCAATGATGATGGCAACCAGCGTGGTATATCCCTTGCGTATCTGGTAAGCGCCATACGACTGGTTGCGTTCAGCAAACACAATGTCGGTGCGACTATCAGAAACAATGTTATTCCAACTTATTTCCATGTTATTTAGTTTTTTCGGTTAACAGTCCAAATTCGGGAGCCGACATATCAACGATCACATATTTACCCACCATACAGATGTTCATTTCGTCCACTACATCGATCACATCTTTGTAAGTAGCCTTGTCATCTGTTTTTAAGAGTACGGTAAGCGACAGTTTGTCTCCCTTCGCGTTCATTGCCAATCGCTTGAAAGTTGTATCGGCCATTTCTTTGCTCTTCACTTTCGCTTTTAACCCTGTGATCTCTTTATTCGCATATTCGTTATTTTCCATCAGGATCTTGTGCAGACCTTCTGAAGAAAAAGTAGTTTCGCTCAACTGGGTAGGTTCTTTTCCATCGGGATTACCTACCGCGTTAAATTGTCCTTTGTAATAAAAGATGCGATGATCTTTAGTCAGGATAACCGTTATACCATTCTTAACCGGGGGTTGATCTTCGATCTTCTCCGGGGGAACAGGGAAGGTAATCTCCATCGACTTGGGTTTGTTGAACGTTGACGTTAGTACGAAGAAAGTTAACAGCAGGAACGCCAAGTCAACCATGGGCGTCATATCCACGCGGGTTGACTGCTTCTTGGCGCGTTTTTTACCGCCTTTTCCGTGGCCACCGCCACCGCCTTCTGCAATTTCAGCCATGTTTAATTTTTATTTTTTC
The DNA here is from genome assembly GCA_025451115.1 of Bacteroidia bacterium. Taxonomy (GTDB): domain Bacteria; phylum Bacteroidota; class Bacteroidia; order B-17B0; family Aurantibacillaceae; genus PALSA-968. Next base: position 1,942 of record JANWKZ010000229.1, read on the forward strand.
GCTTCGGCAGGTGGTGGGGTGCTTGCTCCTCCTTCTAACGAAGTGATTAAGTTAAAACGATAAATTTTCATGTCTGTAAAAGTTTTGATGATGTCTTTTACAGAAATATATTTTGCTGCTCCGTCGGCCTTGATGGCGTAACGGGGTTTTTCTCCTTTAAAATCCTTACCAAGTTCTTTTGCTTTATCCCGCTCGCGGATAAACACTCCGTTTGCTTCCTGGGCCGAGTAAAGGATCCAGTCGCGCAATTGCGGGTTCTTTAAAGAGTCATTGGGTACGCCTTTTTGAGGCTGGAATTTCAAACGCTCATTTTCCGTGGCATTGATGTACCGGGGCAGGTCTTTGATATCAACCCCGAAACTTGACAAGCCACCGAACTTTTTGATCTGCTCGGGCGAGAAAGAGACCTTGTATTTATCGGCCATTTTCATCAGGGCGTTCACTTTAGCTTCAGCGTTACTGATGCCAAAGAAAGGCCTTCCGATATCGTCCACGGTAACCATAATGGTATTTTCGGGCAATAATTTATCGGAGACAGATGAAGGTGGGTCTACTATAACAGGCTCTGCCATGCGGAAAGAAGCGGTAAGCATAAAGAAAGTCACCAGCAGGAACGCAAGGTCCACCATCGGCGTCATGTCGATGGAGGGTGCGCTTTTGGGTACTTTAATTTTTGGCATTGCTTAAGTTTTATTTGTTATTATGATGTATCCTTTTCTATGATTCCATAAACTTTCGGAAACTATTTTCCGGAAGATTGGAACTCCTGAACGATCGAGAAACCAGCCTCATCCATTGCATAGGTAAGCTGGTCAACACGGTTAGAGAACAGGTTATAGAAAATGATAGCTAAAGCCGATGATAAGATACCCACCAGGGTGTTTACAAGGGCCTCAGAGATACCCGTTGCAAGTGCAGAGGTGTCGGGAGTACCGGCGCTGGCCAGGGCACCGAAGGCGCGGATCATACCCACAACCGTACCGATCAGACCTACCAGTGTACCGATAGATGCGCAGGTGGAAATAATAACCATGTTCTTGGAAAGCATCGGTAATTCTAAAGCAGTTGCTTCTTCGATCGCTTTCTGGATAGCAGAAACTTTCGCTTCTTTATCCATGGCAGGGTCGTTCTGCACGAATTTATATTTTACAAGCCCTTCGTGAACCACATTGGCCAAAGAACCTTTTTGTTTGTTGCACTCTTCAATAGCGCCGTCCAGGTCGTGGTTGGCAACCATTGATTTGATCTTGGCAACAAATTTGTCGGTTTGACCTTTGCCTGTAGCTTTCTGAATAGTGATGAAACGCTCGATAGCGAAAGTGATAACAGTTAAAAACACCCCTAAAAGGATAGGTACGATGAAGCCTCCTTTGTACATGATGCCCAGGAAGTTTCCGGCTAGAGGATGACCTTCGGCGTCAAAGTTGCTAGGATTACCTAAAATGGTCATGTAAATGAATACGCCCAGTCCCATACAAATGGCGATGGCAAGGAACGACACGATGAACGGAAAGCCGCCCGATGTTTTTGTGTTACTCATAGTTATTGATTTTTATTGTTTTTTAGATTTTTATAAGTTGCCAAACTTACTAAATATGTTTTGAATTTGAAAGCACCGTTCGGTTAAGTTTTGACCCTTCTTTAACGCTGATTTTCAGGGCAAAAATATACCCAAAACGGCTAAAGATCGGTGCCAATTGGTATCTGGTTGGGTTTGGCCGATAAGTGGTAAAAAACCCCTCTGTCTCGGGCTAAGCCGAGACGGTCTCCCCCTCAAAAAGGGGGAGAGAGCAGCCTTCATTATTCTGGCTTAAGATTGAGCTTTTTACCCTCTTCAATCATGAAATTGAAGGCCTCTTCGTAGTCGTTCTTTATGATGCCATCCAAAATGGCTTCACGGATAGCGGTTTTGATGATGCCCACCTCGCGGCCGGCCGGGATGTTGAAGGTTTTCATAATGACCTCGCCGGTAACCGGTGGTTGCCAGTTGCGAATGCGGTCTTTTTCTTCGAGTTCTTTAAGTTTTTCGCGAACGATAGCGAAGTTGCGGAGATAACGCTCCTTTTTGGCGGAGCTTTTGGTTGTTATATCCGCATCACAGAGTGTCATAAGGTCGTCGATGTCGTCGCCGGCTTCAAATAAGAGGCGGCGCACAGCCGAGTCGGTGACTTCTGTTTTTGCTAACACGATGGGACGTAAATGAAGCAGTACGAGTTTTTGCACGTACTTCATTTTTTCGTTAAGCGGAAGTTTCAGATCGGCAAAGATCTTTGGCACCATGCGGGCACCTTTATCTTCGTGGCCGTGGAAGGTCCATCCCCTGCCCTCTTCAAACCGTTTGGTTGCAGGCTTTGCGATGTCGTGCAGAATGGCGCCCCAGCGCAACCACAAATTATCTGTGTTACGCGAAACATTATCAAGTACTTCAAGTGTATGATAGAAATTGTCTTTGTGCGCCTTTCCCTTGATACTTTCTACTCCCTGCAGGTTTGCCATGAGTGGAAAAATGAGTTGCAACAAGCCACTATCGAATAACAATTTAAATCCAATTGAGGGAACCGGCGAAAGAATGATCTTGTTAAGTTCATCTGCAATACGCTCCTTTGAAACTATGTTGATGCGCTCCTTATTTTTTGTGATAGAATCAAAAGAATTTTTCTCAATAGTAAAATTGAGTTGTGAAGCAAAGCGAATAGCGCGCATCATGCGAAGCGGATCATCGCTGTAAGTGATGTCAGGATCTAAAGGAGTCCGGATGATCTTATTCTCTATGTCAGAAACACCGCCAAAGGGATCGAGTAATTTTCCAAAATTATTTTTGCTTAGTCCGATCGCCAGCGCGTTGATGGTAAAATCGCGGCGGTTCTGATCATCCTCCAAAGTGCCATCTTCTACAACCGGTTTTCTTGAGTCGCGGCTGTAAGATTCTTTTCGCGCGCCCACAAATTCAATTTCCACCTCGCCCCATTTGATCTGCGCGGTACCAAAATTTTTGAACACAGAAAGATGAGCTTCTTCCCCTAATTTACTTTTTACGCATCCGGCAAGGTCGATTCCACGACCAATAGCAACCACATCAATATCCTTTTTGTGTATGCGGTTGAGAAAGATATCCCGCACAAATCCGCCAATAACATACGCGTCTACACCCACTTCATCCGCGCAGGAAGAAATGAGTTTAAATACCGGGTTATCGAGGTGTTTTTGCACGGTGCAAAGGTACGGGAAATTAAAAGAAGATTAAAGTCGCTCTGCTTTAACTTTAGGGATGATCTCCACACTTTTCAGTTTCACTTTCAGATCATCTATATCAAGATCTACCCCGCCATTTGGGTTCCAGCCAAAAACCCGCATCTCTGTCCCAAAAAGTTTGTTAATATACCCGGGAATCTGCGTGCTGTCAACCAGGCGTTGCCATTCTCCATTCCCTTTTAAATGACTTACACAAATTGGGATCCTATAAATGATCGTATCATTATTTTCGAAAGAAACGACCAGGCTATGACCTGCATAATCGCCGGTTAATCTTATAGCACAATCAACATAGATCCGAAGATCCTTCCATAATAGTGAATCCGGAATAAGATAGGCGACCCCCGCCGAAACAGGTTCTTTTGCGCTAGCCCGGGCAAAGCATCTTCCGTTTGCTCCTGCTCCTTCAAAGATATTGATATTATTCGCAGAGTCCTCAAATGAAAGTTGCCAGCTTTTAATCAAGTTCAGCTTTTCAATAAAAGGTCTCTCACAACTCCATATGAGAGTACACAAAATAACCATCACCACACAGACATATTTTCCTGTTGAGCTTATCACGCCACCCATTTATTAGTAATGAACTGATTAAATACATATACTGCCAGCACAAGGTTAAATACATATAAAGCCCCGCCTATATACGGGCCCAGACGCTTATGCAATAGATAATAGAACCCGAAAACATAGCATGTAAGGAAAAGGAAAAATATAGTGGTTTTATGAGTGCTCTGAAACATGTCTGTTAAAAAATACAGTGGACGGCCTAATCCTAATGAGATCCAGACCAAAAGAGCCAAAGAAAAATAAATGAGTGTGTTCTTACTGTTAAGAGAAAACGTGCTGAGTGCAGTATCTATAAATAACAGAAAAAAAGCGGAAGACATTAAATACCTGTTAATGCTGATTAGGTCTACAGTTCCGCTATCGCTTTCAGGATTAAAAAAAAGGCAGTACGTGGTAACCATGACCAAATACATTGCGGAAAACCAAAATGTTCTATTTTTCAAGAGTATATGCGGGCTTTTGACACAGAATTTTACAAAAAAAACAATGAGCAGCAGGGCTGAGAAAATACCAAAGAAAAATGCAATCCCGTCAAGCCATAAGATCTTATCGCCACCATGGGTTTCGAAAGGATAGTGCGGCCACGAAAATGTATGATGCCAGAATTTCATTTGCTGTTTGGCAAAAGCAAACCATTCATACGTTTGATAATATTGAATTAGAACCACCGTGAATAACCCCGCCAATGTAGCCGCCGTATAACATAAAATATTTTTAATGGCCGGCCAGGAAAGGGGTCTTCCGCCATTAAACAATTCCATGCAGATAATGGCCGGAATGAAGAACATGGCCGTAGCCCGTGTAAGCGAACTGAAAAAAAGACCCACGAGTATCATTTTCATGTTATCTTTTTTGAGGCCGCACAAAAGAAGCGCACAGAAAAAAAAGAAAAGTGCCTCTGTATAGGGAAGAAAAAAGAAAATGGATGTGGGAAGTGACAGGAAGCAGAAAGTATATAAAGACCGGATCCTGAATGTACGTTGCAGCATATATAACGATACGATCAGTACACCCAGGTTGAAAACAGATATTCCTATTGCCCCTACATGAAGCCACCTCCACATATAGGAGAATAAAGGAAAGAAGGCGGAATTAGCAGGCCCATACCAGAAATATTGATATCCATAATCTTTTATGCTACAATAAAACCCCGCGTCCCAGTGCACCAGGTTCGTTTCGTTGGGAAGAACATTAAAAAGTCCCACGAAAAAAAAGAAGAGATACATAAAGATAAAGGACGAAATATAGATTAGAGGAATAAAGCTGAATTCTTTATAAAATATCCTGAGTTCGTTAAGTACCCTTTCTTTCATAAATAGCGCTAATTCCGCTTATCCAATCCCCACATCAGTTTATTGCGTAGGGTATTAAAGAAATGCTGGCCTTCGAGATTTATCATATTGAAAAGGTACGGGGCTTTTTTGAGTATCACCTCTTCCTCCGTTTGCACCGTGGCCATGCGCGAATCCATAGAAATAATGCTCTGCTTATCGCGGCCCCGGATCTTTAAATGGATCTCTGAATTACCACCAATTACGATAGGACGCACGTTGAGATTATGCGGTGCAATAGGCGTTAGAATAAAACTATCGGAAGTAGGAACCAGTAAAGGCCCTCCGCAACTTAAAGAATAAGCGGTAGAACCAGTTGGAGTAGAAATGATAAGACCATCCGCCCAATACGAGTTTAAGAAAACGCCGTTGATCTCCACATCTATGCTCATCATAGAAGAAGAGTCTTTTTTGATAAGCGTGCATTCATTCAGCGCTACATTCAGCTCAAACAAATTCTTTGGTGCAACAAGCTGGAGCAACGCACGTGAGTCGAGCGTAAAGTTCTTATTGATCAGTTTATTAATAGCGGCAGTAAAATCTTCCTTATATACACTCGCTAAAAATCCTAAACGACCTGTATTCACGCCAAGTACCGGAATTCCTGAATCCCGCACAAGCTCAACGGTTTCAAGCATGGTGCCATCGCCGCCCAAAGAAATAAGATAATCAACTTTCTGCTTTTTAAGATCTTCGTGTGTTGTATAAGTAGCGATATCCAGATTGAATCCGTATTCCTTTTTAAGATACGCGTAGTAAACCGAATGAATGGTAAGGGTAATATTCTCTTTGTCCAACCGGGTGCTGAGTGTTTTCACATAGTCAGCGTGGTTGTCTTTTACCGGCCTTGCGTATAAAGCGATGGTCATAATTCGAATATAAAGGTAGTGTTTTTTACCGAATTAGAGGGGTGCGTTCAAATGCAGGAAAATACCGGGTTCCTGCCAGCGGTTCACCGAAAACTCCACCCTAAACACCAGGTCGTAATAAGCGATCAGGTCTATCCCTATTCCGGTGCCTACCAGCCATTCGTTACTTAAAGCATTGTTCTTATAGAAATAATTATCCTTTACATAACCGGCGTCCATGAACGGGCCTACATACAACGCATAAGAGATGTCGTTGAATTTTTTAAGTCTTTTTATTGGTACGCGTATAACGCGCGGCTTGATAACCTGGAAGCGTATGTTGCTTTTCAGCAAAGCGAAGCTTTGCCCGTCAACCACATAATACTCGTAACCACGCACCACTTCATTATACCCAAGTGCGCGGTTGAAATAATACATCGGTTCATATAAAGGCATGTAGCGGCCCTTCAGCGCGGTCATCATATACGTGCGATGAAATAATTTGAAATAGGTTTTCACGCTGCCAAACAAGGCCAGGTTATTGGTGGTTTCGTTCTTCATCAAACCAAAGCCATCTTTAATAATGATCGCATCCAGCATATATCCTTTGGTAGGATAGGGTTTATAGTCACGGTAATCATAGGTAAATCGGTATTGCGCGCTGAAATAATCAATAGAAGTTTGATCCCTCGCGTAATAATTATCATTCAGCTTTGTAACAGTATCGAGCACCGTACTTTTCTTCAAAAAGACCTCCATACTTTGCCGTATGTAGAGTTTGTGTCGGTGCGTGATGCCGATCTTTCCCTCCTGATCCTGCCTCACATAGTTCTTTTTATCGCGGTAGAATTTAAGATTGTCATCCTCTGTGCGATACCACACTTCGTTGTTGCGGAAATAATTAAAGCTGGCCGTAAGGCCCAGGGTTTGTTTTTTATTAATGAAAGGAATACGATAACTGGCGCCATACTGCTCTGTATATCCTCTTCGAAACACCATGGTGAGTGTCTGGTTCAATCCAAACAAATTATAAACCGTTAAACTCACTCCGTAATTAATACGGAAAAGATCTTTCGTTTCCCACCACGAATTAAAATTGCGGTCCTGTATCTCAAAAATAAGACCGGGCCATAAATACCAACGTTCCTGCACTTTTATTTTTATAACAGCGGTTTGCAGTGCGCTATCAAGCACGAAAGAAACCGTATCATGCACAAAGAGCGAGGTGTTCATCAGATTTTGCTGGGCGCGCTTGCATTTTGATCTGATCTGATCTTCCGTTAAAGAATCGCCCGGCCTTAAAGTAAGCTCGCGCAGAATGATGCGCTCTTTTGTTTTTTTATTCCCGTCGATACTTATTAAAGCGACAGCAAATTTTTTTGCTGTGAGCGAATCAGGTCTTTGAGCGAATAAAATAGCGGGAAATAAAAAAAGTAAGGGGATGAAATACCGCTTAAATATTGAGGAAGCGCATAAATTCATCAAATTTGTTTTTAAGATCGTCTTCGTAACCGGCCTGGTGATACGAGGCTTTTACATTGTAGTTATAGCGATTGAAAGTTTGCAGAATACGGCTCAGCTCCTCGCGGTTTATCTTGAGCGTTACTTCGATCTTATTACTGTCGGGCGTAGAGGTTACATAACAGCTCAATATCTTGGCATCGTTACCTTCTACAATACTTGCGATCTGTGTAAGCGAATAATCGTTCTTGTTCAGCTCCAGCTCAATAATGCCGCCCTGCTCCATAACCGAAGAGAAACCGGCAATTTTATCAAGCACACTTTTTTGCGTTACGCTTCCAATATAATTATCGTTATCATCAAGAACAGGGATCAAAGTAAGGTGCATGCCGCTCATTAACTTCAGCGCATCAAAAGCGTGCTGCTGTGGGTGAATGATAGGGCGCATAAATCGAAATTGATGATCGCCTATCTTTCCCTTGTTGTCATTCAAAGCCTGCAGATCGCTTTCAGATACAATTCCCGTTAGTGCTTTATGTGAAAGCACAGGAAGATGTTCTACCTTAAATTCTTCCATCCAGTCTAAAGCCTGTTCAATGGTATCGGCGGGTCTAAGCGCGGGAATATCGTGTGTTATAAGGTCGGCTATCAGCATGAATGATACAAAAGTGCTGATTTTTTTTGGATTTCCCTAGAGTGGCGGGAAGAAGTGTTACACAAATGTGATGGGCTGTTTCTCAACAAATAAAGCAGGTTGCATGCGCCTGTACTCCCTTTCAATGGCGCGGTAGGCGCGTTTCCTGGCCATTCTCTTTTTGGCCTCCAGCCACTTTTTTCCCGCTAATTTATTGGCCAACTTATCAAGCGGCATAGCAATCCCTAAATTATACAGGCCCTCTGCTTTTGCAACAGGGCTATGCGCTAACTTTCGATAACTTACCGAAAAACCCGCTTCCAGATAGGTCATGTAATGCCAATATCCGCTCGGCATGAAAAGCGAATCTCCGGGCTCGAGCACAAGATCGTAACCTTTTACAAGAAGCAAAGCCGGATGTTGTTTGTAGTCTGGTTTATCGGGGTCGATCAGTGAATAGGTATTAAACGGAAGGCAATATAAATGAGCGTTAAATTCAGGCGCTACCAAAACCACTCTTTTCCTTCCGCCAAAATGAGTATGCAACACATTCGACATATCTATATCATAGTGAATTCTCACTGTGGCCTCTTTTCCCCCAAAGAACATGTGCGCCATCCCGTCTAAAAGCCCTTTAAATAATTCAGGGCAGGGAAATTCCTTTTTTAACTCGGGCCGAAGCCTGAACATGTTGAACAGAAAGATGCGAAAATCGGTATGTTCGCTCTTTGATATAAGATCAAGGTACTTGCTGAACTGCATTTTAAGGTCCGGGCGCGTAAATGCCGAGGCCGAACTGTTCAAATTACGATCATCGTAAAGGTCTACGTTAAAATTTCCCATGGTTTCCCTGAAATAGTTTATCGACCAGTTCTTTCCTGCCTCGGTTTTATCAGCAATACCCTTGATAACAACCGGTTTTTGAGGTTTAAAGTAATCCCGGTAAAAGAGAGCGGGACTGATGTTCTGAACAGTGTCTATTTTAAGCGTGAGATCCATTAGTAGTGTTGTTTTTGTGTCTGAAACAAAAATATTCCCGTTTGAGGAGTGATCAGGTTTCTGTTCGTTGACTTGGCATTTTTCATAGCCGAAAAAGAAAGTCCCGGTGGTTTATTTAAATCCTATCTTTGCCTTATGCTGTTTGCAGATGTTGCCGCCCCAGAAAGTATTAAGTCGCGTCTTACCGAATTGGCCGGCAATGGGCGTGTTGCACACGCTTTGTTATTTTTTGGCCAGGATGGTGGAGCCCAATTGCCCACGGCGGTTGCCTTTGCGCGCTATCTTTTTTGCGGGAACCGCGGCACGCAGGACAGCTGCGGCACCTGCGCGTCTTGTTTAAAGGTGAACAAGCTGGCGCATCCGGATCTTCACTGGGTATTTCCTATTGCGCTGAGCAAAGATGTAAGAAAAAGTGATGATGTGATCAGTGAGTTCCGCGAAGCTTTTTTGGAATTCCCCTATTTGGGGCTGAACGATTGGTTCAATAGCCTGGATGCCGAGAATAAGCAGCCCGTTATTGGTAAAGATGAGGCCAACGAGATCATCCGAAAACTGAATTATACAAGTTACGAAGGCCGCGGCAAGATCATGATCATCTGGATGCCCGAGAAGATGAACCACGAGGCGTCGAACAAGCTGTTAAAGATATTGGAGGAACCACCTGATGAAACCTTTTTCTTTTTGGTCTCTTCGGCCATAGAGCAATTATTGCCTACCATCCTTTCGCGCGTGCAGATGATCCAGGTGCACAACGCGAACGTGAGCGAGGTAGCGAAAGTGGTAGCGAAGAATTTTCAGTTAAACCAGCAGCAGGCCGAGCATGTGGCTGCTACCGCACAGGGAAATATCAAACAGGCTTTCCTGTTGGCGGATGATAATGTGTCGGGCAATATTTATCTTGATCTATACCGCAATTTCATGCGAAACGCCCTGCGTTTCGATCCTTTTAAGATAACTGGGTGGATAGATGAGATCCAGGGGTTGGGCCGCGAGAAACAAAAACAGTTCCTTATCTATGCCCTGCAGATGTTTCGCAACAGTATTCTTATCAAGCATATCCCGCAGCAAATAACCGGCAGCCCCGAAGAGCGGGATTTCCTGCAAAAGTTCCATCCTTACATAACCACGCAGAACCACGAGGCCCTTACCGAAGAATTTGGCAAGGCTTCCTACCACATAGAGCGTAATGCCAATAGCAAGATCGTTTTTATGGACCTGGCGCTTAAAACAAATGAGCTTTTAAATAAAAAATAGTTATTTTTGTTCAACTAAAAAAACAATTATGGGAAAAGGAGATCAACGTTCCAAGCGTGGCAAGATCCATGTAGGAACTTTCGGCAGATTACGCAAACGTAAGAAAGCTAAGAATACCGCAAGTAAGGCCGGCACTAAAAAGGCGGCTAAAAAAGCGAAGTAAACCATTAAATGCCATCCTTGAAACGATGGCATTTTTATTTTATCTTTGTGGGTCATGCAAAAGGTAGCGGCATATTTTACGATCTTCTTTTTTTGCGCGTTTTTTTTAAAAGCCCAGCCCCCAACGGCCGAAGCGGGCCCTTACCAGAAATTGTGTCCTACCATCTCGCCGGCCCCGCTTGGCGGAAGCCCTACGGCAACAGGTGGGATCCCACCTTATACTTATCAATGGCAACCCTCTACATCCGTTAGCAATCCGAATGTGGCCAACCCCACAGTAACAACAACGGTATCTACTACTTTCACTGTAACCGTAACCGCTTCTAATGGCGAAACCAAGAAAGATACCGTAACCGTTTACTTTTACAACTATTCTGTTTTCGCAGGTAATGATACCACCATTAAAGAAGGAGCAACTATTACCCTGCACGGCCAGGCACCAGGCGCTATAGGTACTTTTTGGCAGCCACCATCGGGTAATATCTATAACCAGAATTCCTTAACGCCAAATGTATTTCCGCATCAAACCACCACCTACACCTTGGCCGCGACTTATCCCGGCGGCTGTACTTTGTATGATAAGGTAACGGTAACCGTTATTCCAAGTACTGAGCTTTTCTTTTTTAACACATTTACGCCCAACGCCGATGGCGTGAATGATTTTTTCTATATCGGAAACATTGAAAAATACCCGGATAACGTGTTGGAGATATATAACCGCTACGGGCAAAAAGTGTTCAATAAGGTTGGTTATGTGGGCGATTGGGATGGCAAATACCTCAACAATGAGTTGCCTGCCGGAACCTATTTCTACATATTGGATACGAAGAGCGAGACCGGGGGTAAATACCACGGCCAGGTCACGATCATCAGATGATCGTTCGGCCAAGCAATTTGTTGGCACGGCTCTTTAAAGCATCAAGTTTTTGAATATTAACCAGGAGGTTTTGAACTTCTTCATCACCCGCAGCCGTTTTTAATTTTTCTTTCTCTTCCTTAAGTAATCGCTGCAGGCGTTTTTCCTTGTAGATGTAGAGATCGTGGTCTACCGTTTTCTTCAGGTTATCTGTCTCGTGGCCAATGTAAATGTTGTGTTTCTTTTTCCAGTTATCGCTTAACTGGTGGTTGCTGGCCAACAGATTTACCGCCGTGGTAGAAATATTGGGATTACCATGATTGGTGAAATACTGCGCGTTGGGCAACACTCCATCCTTCATTTGCAGGATGAATTCATAAAGGAACATTTGATATACGGGATCTATAAAAGAAAGTTCGTCGTGCAGCAATTCATTCAGAATGTATTCGGCAATAGAGATCTCGAGAGCGCCCTCTTCTCCCTCGTTATTTATATGCGCTACCTCGATCAGTGTATTTCCGTAATTCAGCAATAAACGCACAAGGTTCTTTTCCTGCTCGCCGAAAGGATTGAGATCGGCCTCCAGTAATTTATCGAGCTCGCTTTTTACCTCTACATTGGTTTTCTCAGAAGCGTTCCTTTCATCCGGATTCTTTACAACCGGATCCTGGGTGGTTTTTGCCCGTTTCCTATCGCGGATATTTTTTACCTGGAAAACCAGCGTTTGCTCGTCGGTATGTAAAATATTACTGCAGGCAGTGATGTACTCATTACGCGTAATGGCATCCGGAATGATAGAAATACTCTCGATGATCTCCTTGATAAGCGCGGCTTTCTGCGTAGGATTATTCTTTGCCTCTTCAAAAAGTAAATTGGTCTTGAACTTGATGAAATCCACCGAATTCTTTTTGATGAAGGCCCTTACCTCATCGCCACTGTGTTTTTTAGCATACGAATCAGGATCATCTCCATCGGAAAACAAAAGCACTTTTACATTCATGCCTTCCTCAAGGATCAGATCTATCCCACGGAAGCTGGCTTTGATGCCGGCCGCGTCACCGTCATAAAGGATAGTGAGGTTATTTGTGAAACGGTGAATAAGCTTGATCTGCTCAACGGTAAGCGAAGTTCCCGATGACGAAACCACATTCTCAATACCGGCCTGGTGCATAGAGATCACATCGGTATAACCCTCCACCATGTAGCAGTTGTCTTCCTGTACAATTTGCTTTTTGGCAAAATACAGTCCATACAACACTTTACTCTTATCGTAAATATCACTTTGCGGCGAGTTTACGTACTTGGCTAATTTTTTGTCGTTATTTAAAATGCGGCCTCCAAAACCAATAGGGCGACCGGTAACGTTGTGTATCGGAAAAATGACACGACCACTATAGCGATCAAATAAATGATCGATCTTGATCTCACCCTCTTCGGGTTTGTATCTGTCAGATAAAATACTCAGCCCCGTCTTTACCATATAATCGGCCTTGTAACCGGCATGCAGGGCCGCCTTGGTAAATGCTTTTCTTTCTTCGGAAGAAAATCCTAACTGGAATTTCTTGATGGTCTCATCCGTAAATCCGCGCTCGCGGAAATAACTAAGCCCAACCGACATTCCCTCATCGGTGGTCCAAAGATTCTCTGAAAAATGCTTTTGCGCAAAAGAGCTTACAATGAATAAACTCTCTCTTTCATTCTGTATAGCCTGGTCTTCGGGGGTAAGCTCTTTTTCTACAACTTCAATATTGTATTTTTTGGCGAGGTAGCGGAGCGCCTCCGGATAGGTCATGCTCTCATGCTCCATGATAAAGTTCACCGAGTTGCCTGCCTTACCGCAGCCGAAACATTTGTAAATGCCTTTAGCCGGAGAAACCGTGAACGACGGCGTTTTTTCGCCATGGAACGGGCAGAGACCCAGTAAATTGGCTCCGCGCTTTTTCAGCGTAATGAAATCGCCTACCACTTCCTCAACGCGGGCGGCCTCAACGATCTTGTCTATGGTGTCTTTTGGGATCAAGGGGTACCAAAATTAACATTAAGCCGTGCTTTGGCCCGAAATGTTGAAAAAGTTTTTTTGTTGATAAAAGCATATTCGAAAATAGCCTGATTTACTTACTGTTACCTCGCCTGTCTACCACTTACAAAGCGCGGCCTGCCACTTATCGTCTAAACAATGCCACTTATTAGAAACCGGTGCCGGTACTACAGGTACTTTGTATCTTACGATCCCAAACCTACCTTACATGAAAAAACTTATACTCTGTCTTTGCTTATTTGCATTTACCTCTCTAACAAAAGCCCAGATTCCGGCTGCGCTTGCCACACAACTTCAGAACGTGCTTAATGATGGAGTAATGAATAAAGGCATGAACGGAAACTCGGCCCATTTGATACTTGCGGGCGGACAAACCTGGACCGGAACCGCAGGTGTGAACGGGCAAAGTCAACCTATTACTGATTCAACGGTGTTCATTGCCGCCAGCATAAGTAAGCTGAACATAGCCCTTGTACTTCTATTGATGCAGGAAGACACGTTGATCGATCTGGATGATACCTGGCATAAATGGCTGCCCACACTCAATGTGGCCTTCGATACCAATATCACCATCCGTCAATTGCTCAACCACACGAGCGGAATAACGGATTACCTCGAGGTTCCCTCGGCGGAAGGCTATATAACCTCTAATTTCAGTAATTTCTACACGCCCCAATATGTACTTGAGAACATTGTGGGCAGTACGCCTGATTTTCCAGCCGGTACAAATTTCAATTATTCCAATAGTAATTATTGCCTTGCCGCTTATGTGGCCGAAGCTGCTACAGCCAACTCGCTTAAAGACGAATTGCATGCCCGCATCTGGGATCCGCTCGGTATGAACCATACCTACTTTGGAGCTTATGAACCTATTAATGATCCAAGCGCCGGCAAATGGTGGCACTTTCAGGGTGGCAGTCCAGGCACTGCGAATTACAGCAATCAGAGCGATACCTCCACACTTAGTTTTGGCTATGGCACCGATAACGTGGTTACCTGTCCTACCGATCTCGCCAAGCTTATACACGCACTATCAAACAATCAAATACTGAGCGCGCAATCCATGGCCGAAATGCAAAGCTGGGTTCCGCAAAGCTCTATTCACTGGTGTGGGCTTTACGGATTGGGGATGCATCACCTTCTTGGCCAAACAGTTGATACGGTAATAGGTCATAATGGAAAGTTCATGAACGAGTCGGACGTATTTCACAGCAATATGTGTGGCTTTACCTTGTGCAGCATGAGCAATACTTATGGGAACTGGGAGTGGCTCTATAACCAGATGTATAATGTGCTGAGGAACTATTACATGTGCAACGCTCTGCCAGTTGCCAATTTTTACGCCACACCAAAAACGACTTGTGTTGGCCAAACCGTTTTTTTTGCGGATAGTTCTACTAACTGGCGGCCCACCTCTTGGAATTGGAGTTTTCCGGGCGGAACTTTGACGGGAGGCACAACGGTTAGCGACTCAATGCCCAAAGTTTTTTACGCCAATCCCGGAACTTACGCTGTTTCTTACACAGCTACAGCCTCGGGAGGAAGTGATGTTATAACTAAAAACAATTACATCAATATTAATTCTAGTGTTCCTGCCTACAACACAGCTTTCACAGAAGGTTTTGAAACAGCCACCTTACCAAATGCCGATTGGAGTGTGAGTAACACGGGTGGAACTAACTGGGCCGTAACCGGGATGGCCGCTGCTACCGGAACCAATTCGGCTTACATAGATAATTTCTCAAATACTTCCGGAAATATCAGCAGCCTGATGAGCACCGTATTTGACATTTCAAATTTCAGTCAACCTAAATTCTCCTTTAAATTGGCTTACCGACAAAAAGCCTCAACTAACGTTGATAAACTGCAGGTGCTTACCTCAACAGATTGCGGAAATACCTGGACCATACGGTATACGCGTCAGGGAGCCATACTGGCAACAGTTACTCCTCCCAGCGTCACGCCTTTTGTTCCAACCTCTGCACAATTCACTACTTATACTGTGAACATCAATGGGGTTGTAGGAACCGGCAACCTTCGGTTCCTGTTCAAATTCTTTGCTGATGCAAATGGCCCTGGAAATAATATTTTCATTGACGATATAAATCTTTATGATGGCGCTGTTGGCGTTGACGCAAATGAACCGCAAATTGGTTTGACTATTTATCCGAACCCTTCTCCGGATCATGTTACTATTTCAAGCGCACAGGTGATCGATGAAATAAGTGTGAAAAATGTATTAGGACAAACTGTTTGCCAGGTTAAACCGAACGAGAAAAAAGTTTCTTTGAAGATCGATAAAGAGGGATTATATCTTGTAAGCGTAAGGTCGGGACAACAAACCGTAACCAAAAAACTGATCATTAATAATTAGAGATAGCGCAGCGGATACTACTTACTGTTCATCGCATTCATCGTTTGCTGCAATCCCGCAAACACAAACATTTTAACTGCATCGGCAGCCAGTTTCACTCTTTCGGGTAAGAGTTTTCTTTCTTCGGCGTCCCATTTGCCAAGCACATAATCCACTTGCTTGCCTTTGCCGAATTGCGCGGCAATGCCGAAGCGTAAACGGGCGTAGTTCTGAGTGCCTAAAGTTGCCTGGATATCTTTTAATCCGTTATGTCCGCCATCGCTTCCTTTGGGGTGAATACGAATTTGTCCGAACGGAAAAGCGAGTTCGTCTACCAGCACCAATAAATTCTCCACTTTTATTCTCTCGGCCTGCAGCCAGTAATTGATGGCCTTGCCGCTCAGGTTCATATAAGTACTGGGCTTAATTAAAATGATCTGCTTGCCTTTGTATTTGAATTCGGCAACGCTGGCCAATCTATCATTCCGAAACAATACGCCCGCTTCCATAGCCAATGCATCGGCTACCTCAAAGCCCGCGTTATGCCGCGTACCGGCGTATTCCTCTCCAATATTGCCAAGGCCGGCTATTAAAAACTTACTCATCAGATACGAATTACGAATAAACAGCTCCCGAATATACGAATATTCGTGCCCGCAAAAATTCGGTTTTCAGCGTAAAAAAGCTATTTTTGTTGTTCCTGTATTCCTCCCTCTCCCGCGGGAGAGGGTTGGGGAGAGGGCCAAAATCATCCATATGAGAACCGTAGAATTCCGTGAAGCCCTGCGCGAAGCCATGAACGAAGAAATGCGCCGCGACGAAAAGATCCTTTTAATGGGCGAAGAGGTGGCCGAATACAACGGCGCCTACAAAGTGAGCAAGGGCATGCTGGCCGAATTTGGCGCCAAGCGCGTGATAGACACACCCATTGCCGAACTCGGCTTTGCAGGTATTGCCGTGGGAGCCTCCATGAACGGCCTCCGCCCCATTGTAGAATTCATGACCTTTAATTTTTCCTTAGTTGCCATAGACCAGGTGATAAACTCGGCCGCGAAAATGTACAGCATGAGTGGCGGACAGTACAGTTGTCCTATCGTGTTCCGTGGACCTACCGCATCGGCGGGTCAATTGGGCGCGCAGCACTCGCAGGCATTTGAGAACTGGTATGCAAACTGTCCGGGTTTAAAAGTTGTGGTTCCTTCAAATCCCATGGACGCAAAAGGGCTTTTGAAATCTTCCATTCGCGATAACGACCCGGTGATCTTTATGGAGAGCGAGCAGATGTATGGCGATAAAGGAGAGATTCCTGAAGGAGAATATATTATTCCTATTGGCGTAGCAGATATAAAACGCGCCGGAACCGATGTTACCATTGCTACTTTTGGAAAAATCACCAAGGTAGCTTTGAAAGCCGCTGAAGAATTGGCAAAAGACGGCATCAGCTGCGAGGTCATTGATCTGCGTACTGTGCGTCCTATCGATTACAAGACCATCATCGAGTCGGTAAAGAAAACCAACCGTCTTGTAATTGTGGAAGAAGCCTGGCCGCTGGCCAGCATCTCTTCTGAAATAACCTATATGGTGCAGAAAGAAGCTTTCGATTACCTGGATGCCCCGATACGTCGTATCACAAACGCCGACGTACCTCTTCCTTACGCTCCTACTCTTATTGATGTGGCGCTGCCCAACATCGTTAAAACGGTTAAGGCCGTAAAAGAGGTAATGTATCGTGCGTAAAAGATTCCTGTAAGGTTTGATCTTGTTGTACGACTGATATAATTAGTATTTTTAGCTACCTTTTTATGTTTAAGAACCCTGTTCATACCTTCATTTCCTTCTTACTCATTTCATTCGTTGCGGTCTTTAGCTGGTCGTGCGGTTCAAAAACCGGCGCTGGAGCCGAGGAAGCCGTAGCCATCCCTGATTCTACTGCCGTTGGAACAACCACCTCGCTGGGCGGGTGCAAGCCCATTGTGCTTGAAGGTAAAGTAATAGAAGCAGGCGCTCCTACTGTTGTAAAAGCAGGAACACCTGAAATGACCGCAGGTTTCAGCAACATACACCCGGTTGGGCAATTAAAAGTTGTGGAAGATGTGAGTGGAACAAAACTCAATCCCGACAGCGTTAAACCGCAGGTAATAAAAGCAAATCCAAAAATTGTTCCCTGTCTAACACCAAAAACTACGATAGCTCTTTCGCCTGCCATGCGCGAGCAAAATCCTATCGGCTTTAAATTCTTCGATATCGCCCAGGGATTAAGTTCTTCTTATATCAGTTGCATGATGCAGGATGCCAACGGAAACATTTGGTTTGGTACCAAAGGCGGCGGCGTTTGTAAATACGATGGAACAGACTTCATGAATTACACCGAGAAACAAGGTTTGCCCAACAACTTTGTAGTATGTATGGCTGAGGATAAAGACAAGAACCTCTGGTTCGGTACAGATGGCGGCGGCGTTTGTAAATACGATGGAAAAAATTTCACTATTCTAACTGAAAAAGAAGGTTTAATAAATAATGCCGTATGGGCTATGTTGTGCGACAAGAACAACAACATGTGGTTCGGCTCAGCCGGCGGCGGCGTTTGCAAATTTGACGGGGCCAATTTTACAGCTTACAACAAAGATGATGGCTTTGCAAGTAATTACGTGATCAGCCTCGCCGAGGACCGTAAGGGAAATATCTGGATGGGAACCTATGGCGATGGCCTCTATAAATTTGATGGAAAAGAATTTACCGGTTATACGGAAGACGATGGGCTGAGCAGCGGCATCATCACTTCGATCATTGAAGACAAGGGTGGGAACATCTGGATGGGCACCGATGGCGGCGGCGCTTGTCGTTTTAACGGCAATGCTTTTACACATTATACTGAGAACGCGGGTTTAATAAGTAATTCGATCAACTCGGTGATAGAAGACAAGACCGGCAACATCTGGTTTGCTACAAACGATAAAGGTGTTTGCAAATACGATGGCAGTAGCTTTATCTGTTTCACAGAATTTGAAGGTTTGAGCGGCAGCTCTATTCTTTGTTTGCTACAGGATGGGAACGAAGATCTTTGGTTTGGTACAGGCGGGCACGGTGTTACCAAATACGACCGCAGTTGCTTCACGCATTTTACCAAGAAAGAAGGTTTGAGCAATAACGCGGTTTACAAAACATTTGAAGATCACGATCACAACCTTTGGTTCGGCACAAATGGCGGCGGGGTTTGTAAATACGCCGACGGAAATTTCTATAACTATACTGCACAACAGGGCTTGAACAATAACCGCATCTGGAGCATATTGGAAGACAGCAAGAACAACATGTGGTTTTGCACCAACGGCGATGGCGTTTGCCGTTTCGACGGAAAGAGTTTTTACCAGTACACCGAAGAGCAAGGTTTGAGTGGCAACCAGGTGTATTGCATGCTGGAAGATTGCAGGAACAATTTCTGGTTTGGTACCAACAGCGGCGGTGTTTGCTTTTTTGATGGAAAGAGTTTTACGCATTACACCAGCGAAGAAGGTTTTGGCAGCGATATCGTTTACTCCATCATGGAAGACACCGATCGTAATATCTGGTTCGGTACGGATGGCGGTGGCGCCATTCGGTTCGATGGAAAAACATTTACGGCTTTCACAAAAAAAGAAGGCCTTGCAGGCAATGTGGTATACAGCATTATGCAGGATAACTATAAGAACATCTGGTTTGGGACAGATGAAGGCGGCGTGAGTAAGTTTGATGGAAAGAAATTCGTAACGTATTCAGAAAAAGAGGGACTAAGCAATAACCACGTGTGGAGTGTTGTTCAGGATATGCACAACAATATCTGGTTGGGAACTGAGAGCGGGCTAACCAAGATCACACAAAGAAAAGATCGCAGCGCGCCTGAGTTTACCGTTTATGATCTCAGTGATGGATTTTTAGGGAACGACGCTTTGCAAAATTCGGTTTACGAAGACAGCAAGGGTTATATCTGGTGGGGCACAGGAAAAATGCTGACGCGCTACGATCCTTCGCAGGACGTGCCGGATGATAAAGCACCTATCATGCACTTGAAGAACGTACGCGTGCATTTCGAAGAAATTCCCTGGCGCGATATCAGTGAAGGAAATAACAAGGACAGCAAATTTTCGGGCGTAAAGTTCAGCGATGTGAACAAGTGGTACCCCGTACCTGAGAACCTGGAGCTTCCCTATGGCCACAACCACTTAACTTTTAATTACGTGGGCATTAACTTTAAGAGTCAGAACAAGATCCTGTATCGTTACATGATGGATGGATTGGAAGATAAATGGACCCCAACCACACCAAAGACGGAAGCGGTTTACGGTAACCTGCCCCCCGGCACCTATACACTCAACGTAAAAGCGCTGAACAAGGATGGCGTGTGGAGCAATTCTTTCACTTATGCTTTTACAATTCGTCCGCCCTGGTGGCAGACCTGGTGGTTCAGGATACTGGCCGCTGTGTTATTTTTGCTGGGTAGTTACACATTCTTCCGTGCCCGCACGGCCGCGCTGAGAAGAAGGCAAAAAGAACTGGAAGAAACAGTTCTGGAGCGTACTGCCGAGGTAGTTCATCAGAAAGAACTGGTGGAAGAAAAACAAAAAGAAATTGTAGACAGTATCAATTACGCAAAAAGGATCCAGTTCAGCATCCTGCCGCCGCAAGATGAAATGAAGGAAGCGCTGGGCGATCACTTTGTGCTTTACAAACCTAAGGATATTGTAAGCGGCGACTTCTACTGGATGGTGCAGGTTAAACACAGCGCAACCGAAACTCCTTTGGCGGTAGTTGCCGCGGTTGATTGTACGGGTCACGGAGTTCCCGGCGCTTTGATGAGTATTATCAGTAGTTCTTTATTGAGCCAGACCACTAAGAACGCAGACATCAATTCTCCGGCCGACGCGCTTAATTACCTTAACCAGGAGTTGCCCAAAAACATTAAGGCGCAGCAAAAAGGAGAGATCATTCGCGATGGCATGGACATCACCATGTGCGCTTTTGATTTTGCTACGCGCAAAATTGAATTCGCCGGTGCTAATAATTCACTGTATGTATTTACAGGAGGCGAGCTGAAAGAAATTAAAGCCGATAAACAGGCCATCAGTGGTTCTACCGATGATGTAAAGAAGCCTTATACAAATCATTCTGTTCAGCTGAACAAAGGCGATATGGTTTACCTCTTTACGGATGGTTATGCCGACCAGTTTGGTGGACCGAAAGGCAAAAAATTCAAACACAAACAGCTGGAACAGATCCTGGTTGAAATACACCAAAAACCCATGGCCGAGCAAAGGGCTGTTCTCGATAAACGCTTTGAAGACTGGCGCGGGACGCTGGAACAAGTAGATGATGTGACTGTTATTGGCGTAAGAGTTTAATTTTTTGCATTAATAGTTTTGATTTTACAATACGTACTCGAAAGGAAGAATTGGAAGGATCAAACAATATTTTATTCGAGGTTATACTTTTAAAAAACCTTGTACTGTATTGGGATCTTAAGTGTTACACAAGTTCCTTTATCGGCATTTTTTCTAATGGAAAACTCCCCGCGCAGTATGCCGGCTCGTTCCTTCATTCCTAATAGCCCCAGGGAAGTTTTATTATTCTTTCTTTCTTCACTTATACCCTTCCCGTCATCCTCTATTTCGAGCACTAAGACGTTAGAGTCAACGCTGAGCTTTGCCCTTACCTCTTTTGCTTCTGCATGTCGGGCCACGTTTGTTAATGATTCCTGAAAGATCCGGAATACAGCAGTGTTAATGTCTCCCGAATAATCCTCTGACACTTCCTCAGCATCAACAAGGCATTTTATCCCGGTTCTCTTTTCAAATTCAATCGCTTGCCATTCAATGGCCGCAGTAAGGCCAAGGTCATCAAGAATGCCGGGGCGAAGTTCTGTAGCTATTCTTCTTACAGTTTTAACAGTTTCATCAATAAGATGGGTCATTTTTTCCGTCTCCTTGATAATCTCCGGAAAAACTTTTTCATTTTTCCTTTTAAAGGAAATAATATCCATTTTTAACCCGGTTAATTGTTGACCCAATTCGTCATGGATCTCACGGGCCATGCTTGTTCTTTCCTCTTCTCTTATACTTTGTAAATGTGAGGACAACAAACGTAACTGCTCGTTCATTTCTTTAAGTTCATTTTCGGCATTTTTACGCTCCGTTATATCACGGTAGTTTAATACAAATGCATTTACACTTTCGTTTTGAAGAAGATTGGTAACTGTTCCCTCCACCCAAATATAATTTCCATTTTTATGAAGGGTCCGTAACTGAAAGGGTATTGCAACGCTCGGTGATCTCTTAGAGTTATTTATAATATCGAGGCACTCATCCAACTCATCAGGATGCATCACTTGCAAAACAGTTCTGTCTTTATGGTCATGTAGCGTAAGGCCCGCTGTACGGATAAAAGACGGGCTCTGATAGACAACTTCTAATTTTTCGTTTATGAGAACGATAGTATCACTGATATTTTCAATAAGTGCCCGGTTTTTTTCTTCGTTTTGCTTCAATTTTTTTTCAGCCTCCTTACGCTCAGTAATATCACGTATAAACGCGCAGAAAAAATCATTATCTGTATCTTTCACTACAGCGATACTAAGCTCTACCGGAAACTCTTTGCCACTCTTGTGAAGCGCTGCTACTTCCATTGTTCTATTCAGCAAAGGTCCTTCGCCGGTCTTTGTGTAATGCGCAAGACCCCGCTCATGATGCACGCGCTGTTGATGTGGAATAATGACCTCGCTCATTTTTTTGCCCAGTACCTCCTCCTCCTTCCATCCGAATATTCTTTCTGCCTGCGGTGTCCATATGGTCACTAGTCCTTCCTTATTCATGCCAACAATGGCATCCAGGGCAGAATTGATGATGTGTTTTCTTGTCTTTTCGCTGGCCCGTATTCTCTCCTCCGCCTTTTTCTGTTCTGTAATATCTATATGTGTTCCCACCGTAAAATTGGTTAAATTTCCATTGATATCGCTTAGGGTTTGGCCGCGCGACCAAATCCAAACCCAACTTCCATCAATATGCAACATCCGGAAATAATTTTCGTAGGTTCCAACCGAACCTTTTTTTAGGTACTCAGCAAAATGACCGATCGAACGTTCTCTGTCTTCGGGATGAAGAAGGTCTATCCAGGTCTCCTGAAGGTTTTTTGATCCTGAAATATTGTAGTCTGATTGTTTCCGGCCCAACATGCTAAAATACTCAGGGCTGCACCATAGATATTCCGAATTACCATGATATTCCCAGGCTCCTGTATTGGAAACGGAAATAATAGATCTATACCTTTCCTCACTTTCGCGGATCTTTTCTTCTGCTTTTTTGCGTTCTGTAATGTCTACGTTGATCGAAATTACCCCGACTATTTTTCCGCCTGTATCGTGCATAGGTATGCAAGAATTAAGGATCGTTTTGCGGTTTCCCTCGAAACCTTCAATCTCTGCTTCCTGGTTTATAACTGCTCTGTTTTCATTCAGGGCTACAGCCGCACCCCATTCGTGTGATTGTATTTCTTTACCATTGGGGAACCATCCTTTATATACATTATAGTCGCCTTTGCTTACATATTTTGCTCCTTCCCAAATTTGTTGCGCTGCCGGATTAAGAGAAAGCACTTTTCCCTGGCTATCTAATATAAAAACACCTACCGGCATATTTTCGAGCACCATATTAAGGAGTTTTTCATTGGCACTGATATCATCGAGCATCTGGTTAAAGGCTGTTCCTAACTGGCTTATTTCTCCACTTCCCGAAGGCTCCGCTCTCAGATTTCGGTCACCGCTCCTAATTTTTCCTGCAACCGTTACCAATTTTTGCAAGCCCCTGCTAAGGCCTGAGGCAACAACTACCGCAAATAAGGAACCCGCGATAAGACTGATCAATATGAAAACTATTCCCCTGTTCCATATCTCAGTTATGTAGGGTTCGATATACTTTTGCGAAACACCTATTCGTGCCCATCCTACAATTTCATTGTGGTTAAGAATGGGCGTGGCAATATCCAGGATGTTATTATCCTCCAATAGTATTTGTGTAGTGTTCACCGGTTTTAATTTCGCGCTTATAGCGTCCGTAGCTTTCAAGCCAAGATATTTTTTATCACTGTGTGCCAACACAGTACCGTCATCTGATGTTACAAAGGCATATTCGAGGTTTGGGATCTCTTTATAAGTAGATACCAATTTCTGAAGGCGTGCCAGCTCGTAAGAAATTACGTAAGAATTTGCAGTGCTGGCCAGGTTGATGGAAAGTCCCAGGGTCCTGTCATGATTCAATTTCAGGAAGGAGGTTTTCTGCCTATCCATCATTTCCAATATAAATACCGACATCAATACTATGTTAACGATAGCTATGCCAAGGATCAACTGGGAGCGTATACTGGTAGGCTGTAGTTTTTTTATTATTTCTTTACTAGTCATCCGGTGATTTTTATATTAATGAATAACAGCGTCATACTTTTTTTTAAACTCCTTCATGGGCTTAAACGTATTATCATTTGCTTTTTCAAAGCCGCTGATATCAAGCTGACTCAGGGCCGTCTTACCCTCCTCCGTAGTTTGGATAGAAAAAAAAAGATTCGATAACTGATGGGCTATTTCGGTATCGGTAGTATTTTTGATCAGCAAAGCGTTGTTAATAAGTGGTGGCGTTTCCCATTTTACTTCTACCTTTTTTAAAATTTCGGGATGTTGCTTCACATAAACATTCCAATTCCGTTTCAGGCACAATCCCGCTTCACTTTTGCCCACATACGTGGTGATAATGGCCGATTCGAACGAAGCCACGTTCACCCGAAGAATATCACGGTTAACATCCAGGCCGTGTTGATAAAGGTAATACAGTGTCATTAAGGTGGCGGGAATCGTTCTGTGAGGCACCAGTGATATTTTTTTTTCTTTTAGGTCATTTACTTTTTTTACGTCCGCATCTTTTCTTGTAAAAATTACACCGGAGTATTGACTGTCATCCTTGATCTTTCCAACAATAAAGTAGTCTTTACTTTCCTTGTCGAGCGCTACAATACCATTGATCACTGTTAGATCGAACTTACTTTTAGATAGATTTTCAAGATATTCCTCATAAGAAACACAAGCTTTCACTACGATATGTGCGCCCGATAAGCGTTTGTTAAGATACTTGACAAGTAGTTGAGCGTTTTCGCAATAGGAAAAACTGGGAAAACCCCAAATGAGTGTTTTATTTCCGGAAGTATCGACAGCAAATCCCGGCTTATACGCTGCAGTTGAGTCTTGATCGTTACAAGCAACAAGTGTTATGAATATTGCCAGGAAATAAAAAAAGGTTTTTATGAATTTAAATCTTTTCATATTAAATAGTAGGGTGTGATTCGTTCGGCTTATCCTGTTTAAATGTACTAATTTATTTCAATGCTATTTCCGGGTATAAGTTCTATTGAAGGTGTATATAAGGCTCGCATTCCAGATATATTGCTGGCTTCCGGGTATCCGCGTATCAATAGCCACATTCATGATCGTTTGAATAGAAAAAGGAAAATTCCTTTTTAACAAGGTTATTGTTGAGTTAAAGTAAACACCATCCTTTCCATCCTGGTACAGGTAATACAATTGCGGATTGAACCTGGCAAAGCACTTAGTACCAAGCTTTATATTTGAAAAATTAACATTAAGGGAAACAAAGTGCGTGTTTTTTACAGCACGGTCACTCACACCGCAGAAATACAAATACAGCGCCCCTATACTTATACCTTCTGTGATATGGAAATTGGGTTTGAATTCGCCACCCAGGTAACGCCTGTTTACCAGTTCTGTGGTTGAAACTCCCTTAACCAGGTAAGTAACGCTTTTAAAATTCAGCAAGGGGCTTACACCTGCGGTCATTTGAAATTTACCGGTAGATCTTAGTTTGTACCGCACCGGAAAAAGAAAAGCCCAGGGCTCTCCATTGAGTGAAAAACGTAGTTGAGGCTCAAAAGATAATTTTTTGTTGCCCATAGACAGATCGAACAACACGGCGGGTTTGCCCAATGAAAGATTAGGTATGTATGAAATTCCTTTATTAGTAAGGGTGGCCGAAGCCTTCACGTAAAAGTTCTTTTTGGGGCTATTTATTGTTTGAGGTTTTGTTGTATCCGCCTTAGGAATTATACTATCTGTTTTTGCGGTGTTTAGGCTATCCCTTATTTGAGAACTTGTACTGTCGGCTTTTTGAGAAAAAGAATAATTGGTACACATTATGAAAGTAAGAATGGACAAAACAACAATTTTATTCATCACAGTGGTCTTATTCAGCAGATAGTATAAATGATCTGTTTTTATGGGTTGACTAATCCACTAACTTTCTTCATCGCTGCCTTTATCCTTTGCATTTAATAGCGTATGAACAATATCAAATTCGGTAGATTTATCAAAAAAATGATCGGCGCCTCGTTTTTCCGCAGCCCGACGGTGGAAATCGGAGGCCATATTTGATAACATCATTACCACCACTGCGGGGTGATTGGTTTTGATCCATTTAAGAAAATTAAGCCCGTTGCCATCCGGTAAGTTAATATCGAGGATCACCGTGTTTATCTCTCCCCTATTCACTAATTCTGTGGCCTCGGCCAATGTACCGGCCGTTTCTATTCTATTTATGTTTTTAATGTCACTAAGCATTTTCTTCAATCCCGATATAATTATCTCAGAATCATCTACAAGCAATATATTGATCTTCATCCTTTTTTTTAACAAATTACGGTATATATCCGCTGGTAGTATGTAGTGTCAAAGGTCTGTTTTTTGTAGGGCGATCCCCTACAAAATTGCGTGTAGGGAAAAAGCCATTTATAACTGAAAAATGCGCTCAAACCGCCCCAGTTTAAAGATTTCCCTGCCAAATAGAGCAAAAAAGAGCGTTTTATAGGCCAAATCTTGCGTTTCCACCTTTTTTGAATTACTTTTATATTTACGAATATAGAATTTATGGCCGAAATTAAGGGCCCCCATGTAGTAAAGAAATCGTCCCCCTAATAACCCATTCGATAAATAAAACTGTATTATGAATATATTAATTGCAGATGATCACGCAATCGTACGCAAAGGCCTTATTGAAATTCTCAAAGAAGAGTATAGTTCGGCCAATATTACGGAAGCCAACGATAGTTCTGAAGTACAGGAGAAAATTAAAGGCAAAGTTTGGGATTTTATTCTTTTGGATGTTTCAATGCCCGGTAGAAATGGAGTTGAGGTCCTGAAACAATTACGTGCCGATGGAATTAAAGCCCCTATACTAATGCTAAGCATGCACCCTGAAGAACAGTATGCTGTTCGTGCTTTAAAGGCGGGCGCATCAGGATTCTTAAATAAGAATAGTGCTACTGAGGAATTGGTGAATGCTGTTAGAAAAGTACTATCAGGCAAAAAATACATTACGTCCTCGCTGGCGGAACAATTGGCCGAAGGTATTGGCAATATTGAAAAACTACCGCATCAGCTACTTTCCGACAGGGAAATGCAGGTTTTTCAATTACTGGCGGCCGGAAAAACCGTTTCGGAAATAGCCGATGAAATTTCCTTAAGTGTCAACACGATCAGTACATACCGCGCAAGAGTTTTGGAAAAGACCCGTTTTTCAAATAATGCAGATCTAACACGATATGCACTGGATAATGGATTGCTGGAATAAAACAATTCACCTCACTTGCGTCGGGCGACTTGTCCTTTAACTGTCTTTTTACACCCGCATTTGTTTACTATCAGGGTTGCACACCGATAACTAAAATATCATCTACCTGTTCAATTCCACCTTTCCATTTCTCGATAAAATTATCTAAGTATGCCTTCTGGTCTTGCATAGATTGACCCTGGATAGAGAGAAGGGTTTGTTTAAACCTTTTTATCATCAATTTTTTTTCTTCATTCCCACCAAAGGTATCCGCATATCCGTCTGTAAAAATATAAAACCTGTCTCCCTGATTTAACTTAATTTCATGTTTCTCAAATGATTGATCGTTACTTGTGAAGCCTCCAATTGCTTTTTTCGTGGCCTTAATCTCCTCGATCGTTGTTTGCCCATTACGAATGATCCAAATGGGCCGGTTAGCGCCGGCGTATTTTACAATATTTGTTTTTGTGTCTATAACGCAAAGGGCTATGTCCATTCCATCTTTACTGGAATTCTTGTCGCCGGATTGGCGCAAAGCGCTCTTTATTCCTTTATTTAACTTCTGTAAAATTTCGGATAGATCTGTACTTTGTGAAGTAGCATCTTCAAGTTTTTCTGAACAGATCATGCTCATTAGCGCACCCGGAACGCCGTGCCCTGTGCAGTCAGCAGCAGCAATAAAAATCAAATGGTCGAGCTTACGAAAAAAATAGAAATCTCCACTCACAATATCTTTCGACTTATAGAGAATGAAACTGTTAGGCAGTGCCGATTGAATTTCGTTTTGACAAGGCAGCATAGCCTGCTGTATCCTCTGTGCGTAATTCAAACTATCGGTAATAGCAGTGTTCCGTTCTTCTATTATTTCTTTCTGTTTTACGATGGTTTCCTTTGTACGACGTATAGTTTTGGTATGATTCCAAATAGCATAAGTGCCAAGTACAATAGGAATAAATATGGGAAGAACAGTCGACTTTTCGGCTCCGGGCTGCACGATCCAATCCCAGGTTAATGCTCCGTTCAATTTTATGTTGAGGAGCACATAAAATAGCGGTAGCCATCCCAGGAAGCAGCAGAAAAGGACCCTGGCTAAACCTCTTTGAAGCAACGCACTCATTAAAATAAAGAACATCATCTTCGATACGCAAATTCCGTCCAGGCGCTGGGAGTTCAACATCATGGTTGCCAGGAAAGTGGTGATCGTAACCACACTAAAGAAATAGTTGATCACATGATCCAGTTTCTTTACGTAACGGATAAGAAATGGCATGGATCCCAGCAACAAAATGTCTATCGCGTGTTTGAAGGTGGCTTTATGGAACTCAAGCATAATATCAGTTGAGAGCTGAAGAAAAAAGATCAGAAAAAAGACAATGCTGAATTGATAAAGTACAATGGCATTGGCCTGCTCAAAAGCATCGGCTGAATTAAGGAATTTCCCAATAAAATATTTTCTTATTTGTTGTTTCATTTTTACTTCTTTTTGAGGATCATTTAGTAGCTGATCTGTATGTCTTTTTGATCAGGGCCGCAAATTTTTTATTGTAATCAAAAATTCCCTTTTCGTAGTTGTAACATATGGCAGCCAACAGAATGCTTCTTGTTTCTTTCCTCCCCTTGTTCACCTTATGAATAGCTTCCTGGTTAACATTAAAATGAAACTTATTAACTACATCGCCACCAACGCTTTCAAACAACCATGTTGAAATACAGACAACCTTATCAACTTTTCCGGGGCAAGAGATACGTATTGAAT
Source organism: Bacteroidia bacterium (assembly GCA_025451115.1). Taxonomy (GTDB): domain Bacteria; phylum Bacteroidota; class Bacteroidia; order B-17B0; family Aurantibacillaceae; genus PALSA-968. The sequence goes on from JANWKZ010000229.1 coordinate 31,083, forward strand.
ACTGCTTGTTCCTTTCAAGACTGAAATGGAAGGTCTGATTAGTACTAACCACAAGTGAATCCAGAATAACGCCCTCTTCCATCAACCTCACAAAGTTGCTCTCCTTAGAGTTTTTTTCATGTCCGGTAATTGTTCCGGTGAATTCAAGGCATATGTTTTCGGTAGGTTGCCTTTGATCACTTTTGTCCGCATAAATAAATGCCGGTGTAATAAGGAGTAAAATTACCAGTAAAGCTCCTTTCGTTGTTTTAGTCATTTTGCTTTTCATTAATTAGTTAAAAATTGCGCAGGTAATGCCTGTACGTAATTGTAAACCGACATTTACCTTAGTATAGTACAATTCAAGTGCGTCAGGAAAATTAAAGGAGTAGTTACCACCTAATCCTACTGAGTTATCCCAGGTGAAACGCTTTAGGAACTTTATGCGTAGCCCGGCTCCCGCAAATAATTCGGTCGATTGAAAATGTAACGAGCTCACGTGGTTTTCTGTTGCAGTTCTATTGGCCATGTATTCATTACGTAAGTTTGTTTTTCCAAGTTTTGTATTGAAATTGTAGGCGCTGCTTACAAAAAAATAGAGTTCGGGCACATCTTCTTCCTTTCCCGGGATATTAGGCCCTGTAACCGCATAACTATAATTAAACTGAATTCCGGAAACAATCTTGCGGCATTTTTGAATATTAAAACCCACAGAAAAAGTCTGACGTGCGTTTTTATAAACCAGGGTCGGGATGCGCATGCTCCCATATCCATTTGCGCTTAATTGGCCATATAAGCTTACTCCAAAAGACCTGTTTGATCTGCGATCTTCCTGGGAATTAACATTTAATGTCAATACCAATAACATAAGTGCCAGTGATTTTCTACCAATTAATGTGGCAATGATAAATTCAACTCTTTCTTTAACTGTAAGGACTGTGATTAGTGTTTTTGTTTTCATGCTTGTGTTTTTAAATTTATAAGGCAAAGAAAGGCACCGGGCGCTAGCCTCTTTATAGTGCGATACAGCGGAGTTTTGTAGGGAAGACCCTTTTGTTTGTAGTGTATATTACTACAATCACAAATGAAAAAGAGGCCCCCGCTTTGAAGTAGAAGTTTTAAAAATTGTGCTCATTTAATGCCGGAAACACCCTCAATAGCTTATAAGTTCGGCTTTAAAGAAGAATATATTTTAAGTATTCACATGTGCCAACTACATTATTTCTAGTCAGTCTATCGGCCTCTCGCATTTTCTTTACTGATTTGGCATCTGCTTCGCGAGATCTACCCCCTTATAGGTTTCTTATAATCATGGTTCCTTTCGGTCCAAAAGCCCTCATTTATAAGGATTTCCAACGCGCTACCTTCCGGAAGATGTTCCGGTCTAATTTTCGGCTCTTGAATTTGCCTTTTTGAGATCATGCCAATTTTTGATCGTATCAAAAGCAACATATTATGGAAAACATGAAGTTTTTGTCTCTAAATGTTAAAAGCTGTTATTATCGTCAAAAAGCCCTCCCTTGGTCAATAAAATGCCTTAAAATTCGTTACCTTTATGTCTCATTTCGTCAATGAATAGTGTAGAAGGAAATATCATTCACCAGAAGCTCGACGAGTTCATACGTAAGTATTATAAGAACCAGCTTATCCGCGGGCTTATCTATTCGGTTGGGCTGGTATTGCTTTTTTATATCGGCGTGAGTACGCTCGAGTATTTTGCGGAGTTCGGAACCACCGTGCGTACTATTCTTTTCTATAGTTTCCTTGCTACTTGCGGATACGTATTAACACGTTATATCGCTTTTCCGCTGGCAAAATTATACAGTTTCGGTTCTATCATCAGCTACAACCAGGCGGCGGCTATAATCGGTAACCATTTTTCGAATGTACAGGATAAACTGCTGAACGTTTTACAGCTTCAATCGCTGAACGAAAATTACGCTTCGGTTGAATTACTGAACGCGGGGATCAACCAAAAGATCACAGAGCTGAAACCAATTCCCTTTACTGCGGCCATCGATCTGAACGAGAACCGCAAATACGCCAAGTACGCTTTGATCCCTATTCTTCTTTTATTTGGAATTTTGATAGTAGCGCCTAAAATTCTTTCTACCGGTACAAAACGACTGATCAATCACGGAACGTATTTTGAAAAAGAAGCGCCGTTCACATTCGAAATAGAGAATAAGGAACTGAAAGCCGTACAGCAACAGGATTTTGTGTTGAAAGTAAAAATCAACGGAGACCAGGTTCCTGCCGAAAGTTTTATTGTCATTAATGGCAACGAGTTCAAGCTCGAAAAAGAAAATGCTACTTCCTTCACTTATGTCTTTAAAAATGTGCAGAAGGATGTTGATTTCAATATTACGGGCGGCGGCTTTGCCTCTAAAGAATACAAACTTACCGCTCTTCCAAAGCCAACCTTACTTGGATTTGAAGCACAATTAAAATACCCAACCTATCTCAACCGTAAAGACGAAACCATTACAAACACCGGCGACATGCTGGTGCCGCAGGGAACCAAGATCACCTGGGTGTTCAACACACGCAACAGTGATGGCATTGCTTTACACTTTACCGATTCTTCTTTAAACCTCAGCCCGGTGGCTGAAAATAAATTCTCGTTCACCCGTCGTTTCATGCAGAACGCGGCTTACAGCATCAATACCAACAATAAATTCGTACAAAAAGCAGATTCGGTAAATTATTCCATCAGCGTTGTTCCAGATGCCTATCCTATTGTTGAACTCACTGAGCGTCGCGACTCCCTGAAGCCAAGCAATATCTATTTCTCAGGTCTCATTAAAGACGATTACGGTTTTAACCGTTTCGATTTTCACTATAAAGTATTTACTTCCGATACCAACAGCCAGCCGGTTGAAAGAAAAGAAGAATTCAATATGCCACTGCAAAAAGGTCAGCTTACCCAGCCTTTTGTGCATTATATGGACATCTCGCGTTTTGAATTAAAGGCCGGCGATAAGATCGAGTACTATTTTGAAGTGTTTGATAACGACGGTGTGAACGGCTCTAAATCGGCCCGTAGTCACGTAATGTCTTTCAAAGCTCCTACACTTGAGGAATTGGATCAGAACACCGAAAAGAATAACAACAAGATCAAAGACGAGCTCGAAGAAAGCCTGAAAAAAGCCAAGGATCTTCAAAAGGACATTGCCGACCTCAACAAAAAACTGTTAGAGAAAAAACAATTGGGCTGGGAAGAGAAAAAGAAACTGGAGAATCTATTAGAGAAACAAAAAGAACTGGAAAAGAAAATTGAGAACACCCAGCAGGCCAATCAACAGAACAACCAGGAGCAGAACCAGTACAAGCAACAAGATGAGAACATACTGGAGAAACAAAAGGAACTTGAAAAACTTTTCGAGAACCTGATGACCCCAGAAATGAAAAAGCTTTTTTCAGAACTGCAGAAGCTGATGGAGAAAATGGACAAGCAGAAAGTACAGGAAACCCTCGAGAAATTAAAATTAAGTGATAAGGATATTGAAAAAGAATTAGATCGTACGCTTGAACAGTTCAAGCAAATGGAAGTAGAGAACAAAATGGAAGATGTGGCTAAGAAACTGGATGAGTTAGCACAGAAACAGGAAGAGCTGGCCAAACAAACTGAGAACAAGAAACCTGACGATAAGAGCAACGAACAAAAGAACGATCAAAAAAATAACGAGCAGAAGAATCCTGACCAAAAGAACAACGAACAGAAAAACCAGGAAAATAAATCAAACGAGAATCCTGAGAATAAAAATCCTGACCAAAAGAACAACGAACAGAAAAACCAGGAAAATAAATCAAACGAGAATCCTGAGAATAAAAATCCCGACCAGAAGAACAACGAACAAAAAACACCCGATCAGAAATTAAGCAAGGAGCAGCTCCAGCAAAAACAGGAAGAGCTCACCAAGAAGTTCGACGACCTTAAGAAGGAAATGCAGGAGATGAAAGACCTGAACCAGAAATTGGAGCAGCCCATCCCCATGCCCGATACCAAACAAGGCGAACAGAAAGTAAGCGAGCAGCAGCAGAACGCTTCGCAACAATTACAGAAGAATAGCAAGAAGAAAGCCGCCGAATCTCAGAAAGAAGCCGCGGAGGAAATGGAAAAGATGGAGCAACAGATGCAGGAAGCCATTGAGCAGCAACAACAGGAACAGCAGGGAGAAGACATGCAGGCCATCCGCCAGATCTTAGAGAATCTTATCCGCGTTTCCTTCGACCAGGAAGAATTAGCCAAAGAAGTGCAGGTTACAAAAACCAGCAATCCCAAATACACCAACCTGGCCAAAAAACAAAAGCAATTACAGGACGATAGCCGGATGATAGAGGACAGCCTGCTCGCATTAAGCAAACGCAACCCGAAGGTTTCTGCCGACATGAATCGCGAGATCAGCTCCGTTCAATCCAACATGCATAAAGCCATCAACGCTTTTGAAGAACGTAATTCGCCCGAAGCGCAATTACGTGGTCAGAATACCATGACCTCCATCAACAATCTCGCGTTAATGCTTAACGAAGCGCTTGACCAAATGCAGAAATCGGAGCGCGAAGGAAAAAAGAAAAAAGGCAGCAAAAAAGGCGGGGGCAATTGCAAGAAACCCGGCAGCAGCAGCGGGCAGGGACAAAAACCCAGTATGGCCAACATGCGCCAAATGCAGGAGTCGCTCAACAAACAGATCGAGCAGATGAAGAAGATCCTCGAGCAGCAAGGCAAACAACAGGGCGGTAAAAAGCCCGGCGAGAAACCCGGCAAAGACGGCCAGGGAAAGAACGGAAGCAATCCTTACGGCAATATACCCGGCACCAGCGAGAGCCTGGCCAAAATGGCGGCCGAGCAGGAAGCTATACGCAAAGCCGTGCAGGAAGCCCTCTCCAAGATGCAGAAGAACGGCGGCAACCAGCCCGGCGGCGATATTTTAAGTAAGATGGAAGAAACCGAGGCCGACCTCGTAAATAAGGCCATCACGCAGGAAACCATCAAACGCCAGCAGGAGATCATGACCAAGATGCTGGAAAGCGAAAAGGCCCAACGCGAACAGGAGCAGGACGAGCAGCGTAAAAGCAACGAAGCTAAACAGGAGACCTATACCAACCCAGCCATGTTCCTGGAGTACCAGAAGCTAAAAGAAAAGGAAACGGAGCTGCTAAAGACCATGCCTCCCAGCCTTACCCCCTACTACCGGGGCAAGGTAAACCAGTACTTTAATACGTTCGTAAAATAGTTTCCAATTTTGAAACCTTTTGGTTTTTGTATCGTATAAATATTGTTTTTGCACAAAATTATGTCGCAACAAGCTGAAAATCAAGTGAAAATAACAAAGCAAAATAACCCGGAAGGTGTGGTAGAACGCATGGTGGTAGGTCTTTGCGAGAAGATGAACATCAAAGAAGAGAAGTTTGGGAACATTTTATTAGCACTTACCGAGGCTGTTGACAACGCCATTGAGCACGGTAACCAAAACCACCCCGATAAAGCAGTTGAACTTAGCTATAAAGCCTCTTCAGAAGGCGTAACCTTTACCATAGCCGACCAGGGTCAGGGTTTCGACCCCAACCACGTATCAGATCCTACACACCCCGAAAGCGTTTCAGAAGAAGGCCGCGGCCTATTCTTAATGAAACATCTGGCCGATAAAGTGGCCTTTGAAGAGAACGGCAAAAAAGTAGTGCTGTCCTTCAATCTTAATTAATCTTTTCTTTCCTCAACCATTGGCAAACCGAGTCCCGATAGCTATCGGGATCGAGGTCCTCATGTTATTTTTTGTGCGTTGCCCTCGGCCCGGGCTACAAAAGGGTTCCGTTTTTGCCCATCTTACTCCTAATATGATTTTCGCAAAATGTTTCTTTTTTCAAACTGCTTGGGCAAAGAACCCCTTCGGGCCTTTTGTATCCCCGCCTGACTTTGCGAGGGCTTGTGTGACGGCGGGCAGGCCTAACGCAAATACAAAACAGTGTTGCAATTCGAAAAGCTTAAGTTTAGAATAATGGTTCATTGAAATCGCGCGTTGGCCGGGCCGTCCGCCGAGCCGTGTGGCCCTGTGTGGCAGGGATCGGTCGGCCTTGATTTCTTTTGTTTCTTTTCTTCATCAAGGAAGAAAAGAAAGTGCAGGGCTGCTCACATCGCTAAGACTCTTTGAAAGCAAAAGCCAGAACTTAGACTCTCTCACTTAATCAGTACAAACAACTGCGGGTCGAAATGATTATCTTTACCACAAATGTCAATCACATTCTCCGGCATCAAAACAAAAACCCCCTCAAAAACCATCCTCAAAAAATGGCTGGAGAAGATCGCGGCTAAAGAAAAAAGAAAGATCAATTCGCTGGCCTATAATTTTGTGAGTGACGAGGAGCTCTGGAAAATGAACAAACAATTCCTCAACCACAACACCTATACCGACATCATTACTTTTGATTACAGCGAGGAAGGGAAATTGAGCGGCGAGATCTACATCAGTGTTGACCGCGTAAAGGAGAATGCCGAAAAACACAAAGTAACTACGCAGGAAGAATTACTGCGCGTAATGGCCCACGGCCTTTTACATCTTTGCGGTTATAAAGATAAAAGCCCCATCCAGCAAAAAGAAATGCGCGCGGCGGAAGAGAGAGCTTTGAAGATGTTTAAGAATTCACCAGCAGCTTAAACCCTTTTCCATGCACGTTCACGATCTCAACTTTTGGGTCGTGTTTTAAATACTTACGTAATTTGGTAATGTACACGTCCATGCTGCGGCTATTAAAATAGTTGTCATCGTGCCAAATGGTTTTTAGCGTGAAGGCGCGATCTACCACTTCGTTCTTGTTCAACACCAGTAACCTCAACAGCTGAACTTCCTTGGTGGTGAGCTTCATGATATGGTCATCGCAAACCAACGATTGTCTTTCGGTATTGAAGATATAACGACCAATGGTAAACTCAGCCGTATCGTTCTCTATCACCTGCGCTTTCATACTACGACGAAGTACAGCCTGAATACGCAACATCAATTCTTCCATACTGAAAGGCTTGGTGATATAATCATCCGCGCCGGCGTTAAAGCCTTCTATCGTATCTTCCTTCATTGATTTCGCGGTAAGGAAAATGATCGGGATCTGTTTATTACTTAAGCGAATTTCTTTCGCTAAAGTAAATCCGTCCTTCATCGGCATCATCACATCCAGCAGGCACAGATCGTATTCCTGCTTGCAGAAGAGATCGTAACCTTCCTTGCCGTTACGGGCCAGTTTTACGGAGTAGCCTTTGGCTTCGAGGTATTCCTGTAACAGCGCTCCCAGGTTCGCGTCGTCTTCGGCTAAGAGTACTTTTGCTTTTTCTGTGCTCATGGTGTTTGTTTTAATTGTGACTATTTTCTTTATGATCCTGTTTATATAACCGTGTAGCGACGCGCCTGTATTCCCTGCGTCTGCTTCACGGTTATGTAGCTATTTCTATTCTAAATGGTATATAAACTTTGAACGTACTTCCTTTGCCCAGCTCGCTGTCAACCGTCACATCGCCGCCATGTTTCTGTACAATGGCTTTCACATAACTCAATCCTAAACCAAAGCCGCGCACGTTATGCACATTGCCGGTTGATACGCGATAAAACTGGTCAAAAACTTTCTTCTGGTTCTCCTTACTGATCCCTATTCCGTTATCCTTCACACTCAGTACAATTCCCTGGTACATATTCTGAGTGCCAATGGTTATCTCCGGGTTTTCCTTCGAATACTTCATCGCGTTATCCAGCAGGTTGTAAACAATATTGGTGATGTGCACCTTGTCGGCAAACAACACCGCATTCTCCGCGTTCAAAGAAGCTTTCAGAGTTCCCTCCTTCTGCTCTACCTGCAACTGCACTTTCTCTATCGCCGAATTGATCACGTCATGCAAATTGAACTCGGTTCGCTTCAGCTTAAAATCCCCTTTATCCAGCACCGCAGTCTGCAATACACTCTCCACCAACACACCCAATCGCTTATTCTCTTCCTGTATCATTTTCACAAAACGCTCCACCTTCTCCGGTGTTTTATTCACGCTGCTGTCGCCCAACATCTCGCCGGCAAGGGCAATGGTTGAGATCGGTGTTTTGAATTCGTGGGTCATGTTGCCGATAAAATCATTCTTCACCTGCGTGTACCGCTTTTGCTTGTGAAGGGTATTGATGGTATAATAGAACGCAACCGTAAGAACGATGATCACCAGGCCCGACATCGACAGCGTGAGCCAAAGTGTTTTCATCAGGTAATTCTTTTGATGCGGAAAATGCAGTGTAAGGTACAGCGGCGTAATGAAAACGTTATTAGGAGACAGGTTCACTTTGAAAATGCGTTCCGTAGTATCAATCGCTACCATTGAATTCTCAAACTGTTTGAAATCGGCGCGCGGCAGTTCATTTACGGCATACACGAACTCTGCCTCTACTCCTTTCTTCTGCAATTCACTACGCAAAAGCGAATCGAGCAAGAGCGAATCGATATTGGGTTTGTAATCTTTATAGATGTTAATGCTCACCAATTCATCAAAGATATCGTTGAACATAGCGGCTCTTTTTTCAATGAGCTCCATTTTCAGTTTGTCAAGGTCTGATGTAGTTTCTTTATACTGAGCCGGAAAATCCGAGATGCTTTGCGTAGAATCGCCCTCGTATTGATGTTCTTTGATCGAAGTGGTAACAACACCATTCGAGTCGATCGACAGCTCTTCAAGTATCTTCACCACGATCTTATCCTGCCCCAGCTTGCCGGTAGAATCGAGCAAGGTACTCAGCGTTTTTTGTGTGGCTACCTGTTTACGGAATTTTATTTTTTTGCGGATCTTGGCGGTGGTAGTGGCCTTTTCCAGGTCAAACACCAGGTCCTCGAGGGCCTCATGAACCGAACTGGTAAATTCTTCTTCTTTGAGCTGAACAGCATTCCTTATCCAGAAGATCTGCACCGCTATAAGGGCCACAAGGGCCACGGTAACAAGTGTGGTTATCAGCGATAAATTCTGCCGGATCATTCTTACAAAGGTAGGTAATACGGATGCCGCAGGGAGTGTTTAACGTTTTTTAACTCCGCCCCAAAGGGGTGAAAAACAGGTCCGTCGGGGTATTCTTTTTGCATGAAAATGGGTCTCTTTTGCCGTTTGTAAACAAGGCTTATTTTAGTAAATTTGCCCCTCTCATCCCGGAAGGGACCCCTTCGGGGGAAAACCAAAAAACAAAAAAATGAAGATACTGGTAGCCATAAGCAATGTGCCCGACACAACCACCAAAATTGCTTTTTCAGATAACGATACAAAATTCAATACAGCCGGTGTACAGTTCATCATTAATCCTTATGATGAGTGGTACGCCCTGGTTCGCGCCCTCGAATTAAAAGAGACCGGAAAAGCCCAAACTGTTACATTATTCCACGTAGGATTGCCCGATAGCGAAGCTACCATCCGTAAAGGACTGGCTTTAGGGGCCGACGACGCAGTTCGTGTAAACGCTGAGGGTCCTGATGCATTTTTTGTGGCTTCAGAGATCGCTAAATATGCAAAAGAGAATGGCTACGAGCTTATTTTGGTTGGAAAAGAGACCATCAATTACAACGGGTCTTCAGTAGGCGGAATGATTGCCGGAATTCTCGATCATCCTTTCGTTTCATTGGCCACAAAACTCGAAATGAACGGATCTACCGCTACGGTTGAGCACGATGTGGATGGCGGAACGCAGGTTGTAGAATGTGCGGCGCCAATGGTAATTTCGTGTGCTAAGGGAATGGCAGAACAGCGCATCCCCAATATGCGCGGTATCATGGCAGCCCGTACAAAACCTATTAAAGTTGTGGAAGCAAGCAGCTCTGCACTTACCGGAATTAAGTCGTTTGCTTTAACTCCCGGTCGCACAACCTGCAAATTTATCGATCCTTCGAATGTAGAAGAACTTGTAAATCTCCTTCACAACGAAGCAAAAGTTATCTAAGAATATTTTAAAAAATCAAGCATGTCTGTTTTAGTATACATAGAGACCGGAAAAGGAAAAGTAAAGAAAGCTTCGTTGGAGGCCACTAATTACGCCGCACAGATCGCAGGACAATTAGGCACTTCGGTAACCGCCATCGCGTTCAACGCGGAAGGCGCGCACCTCGAAGAAGTTGGTAAAGCCGGTGCGAAAAAGATCCTCAACGTAAAAGGCGAGCAATATAAAACCCACGATCCTATCTACCTGGCTGCCGCTGTAGAACAAGCCGCCAAAGCCGAGGGAAGCAAAGTTATTGTGATGTCGTTCGATGTGACCGGAAAAGCTTTAGCACCTCGTTTATCGGGCAAATTAAAAGCCGGTTTAGTAGCGGGCGCAGTTGACTATCCTGCCATGAACGGAAACACACTGGAAGTAAAAAAGAACGTTTTTTCCGGTAAAGCCACCGCGATCTATACTATCAATTCAGATGTAAAGATCCTTTCTTTAATGCCAAACTCATTCCCTGTAAAACTGGGCGATAACGCAGCAAGCGTTACGGACTTTGCTGTTGATCTGGGAAGTGTTAGCTCCAAAATTGTCGTAAAAGAAACCAAGTCAACCAACACCGGCGGCATGATCCCATTGCCCGAAGCCGAGCTTGTTGTATCTGCCGGTCGTGGCCTAAAAGGTCCCGAGAACTGGGGATTGGTAGAAGAGCTTGCAAAAGTGATCGGTGCCACCACCGCCTGTTCTCGCCCCGTGGCCGACATGCACTGGAGACCGCACCACGAGCACGTAGGACAGACCGGTATCGCCATCCGCCCTAACTTATACATTGCCATTGGTATCTCCGGCGCCATCCAGCACCTGGCCGGTGTGAACGGAAGCAAGACCATTGTTGTGATCAATACCGATAAGGAGGCTCCCTTCTTTAAATCGGCCGATTATGGCATTATTGGCGACGCTTTTGAGGTACTGCCCAAGCTTACCGAAGCCATAAAAAAATTAAAAGCAAGCAATTAAAAAAATCGTAAATTAGGTGGCTCAGTTTCAATGAAGAAGGTTCAGCTCGATATTGTAGGATTAAGTTACAGTCAAACCCAAACCGGTGCTTATGCCCTGGTGCTTGGCGAAGTAAGCGGGAAGCGCAGGCTGCCTATCATCATCGGGGCATTTGAGGCGCAGGCCATCGCTATAGAGCTGGAAAAAATGACGCCCAGCCGTCCGCTCACACACGATCTTTTCAAGACCTTTGCCGAGACCTTTAACGTGAACGTTACCGAGGTGATCATCTACAACCTGGTGGAAGGTATTTTCTACGCCAAACTGATCTGCAACGATGGCACACAGGATTATGAAATAGACGCTCGTACCAGCGATGCTATTGCTTTGGCTGTACGTTTCGCCTGCCCTGTTTTCACTTACGAATTTATCCTGTCTACCGCCGGCATCATTTTAGAGGACGACGCTTCTGCCGGTACAGCTTCTGAGACAGAAGCAGCCGAAGAACACGCTATTAAAAGCGGCGGAAGCGACGATAACGAGTATCACAACAAAAGCACCGAAGAACTCAAGACCATGCTCCAAACAGCATTGGACGACGAGCAATATGAATTGGCTTCAAAGATCCGCGACGAGCTGAACAACCGCAAGCAGTCTTAACCCGCAGCCCTTAATCTTTTTAAATGTTTAGCAATGTAACTTTCGCTGGGTATCAGTGATCGCTGTATCCTCCTGGCGTAGTAAATGCTATCCATAATTTCCTTCTGTTTTTCTTCTACAACAGCCTTTTGCAATAATACCTCCTGGCGTTGTATTTCAATGATCTTCCTTTGTTTGTTGGTCACCACAAACCGGTTCACCATAAATAGGGCGAATAGTCCAACCAGGCCCAGTCCGCCGTATAAAACCCTTCGCTGTGTCTTCTCACTTTTGAATTGAGCCTGTGCGATCTTTTTCTCTTCCCCGGCTTTTACGCTGTCTGCCGCCGCTTTCTTCCCGTATTCAAACTGCATCTCGCTCCGCAAAATGGAACGCCGGCTTACGTCGTTATCCAGGCTGTCGCGATAAATAATGTTCTTTTCCATGTACTCAAGCGCACGGGTATAGTTCCCTTTTGCCTTATATATTACGGCCAACTGGGCGTAGGTATCGCGCAAAGTGCCCGTCAGGTTTTCCTTAATTGCGTCAGGTAGATTAGCGAGATTCATCCGAAGGCATTCATCGTATTCTTTCAGATCGAAATATACGTCGGGTATCAAGGCTCTTGAACTTACAATACCATCACGGCTCCCGGAAGAAGCAAATTCCTTTATAGATCGATGAAGGACCCATAGTGCCGAATCATGTTTTCCAAGATTGATATACACGTGCCCCAGGCCATTGAGCACAATGCCGCTTCCATAACTATCCATCAGATCCTCATTCATTGCAAGGCTTTCCCTGTATAGCTTTAATGCCTCTTGTGCCTGACCCATACGCTCGTGGTTGGCAGCTCTGTTGGTAATGACCTGCGCGCTAAGTATGCCTTGCCCAAGCTCCCTGTACATATCCCCCGCCTTCTTATACTCCTCATTTGACCTGGAGTAATTACCGGTGTTCGAATAAGAGATGCCCAGGTTATTGTGTGAGTTGGCTATGAGTTGAAGGTCGTTCTCCGCTTCAGCCTTGGCCAGGCTCGCCAGGTGAAACTCTACAGCCTTGTCATAGAACTCCATTTTTTGGTATGCATTTCCAATGTTTCCCAGTGCATAGGCCACGCCCAGGTTATCTTTCATTAGAGCGGCCCACGCGGCACTTTTTTTATTCATCTCAATAGCCTCCGGAAATTTTCCCAACCGGTCCATAATATTTCCGAGGTTGAGGTAGGCAGACGATATGCCTATCGTGTCGTGGGCTTTTGTGCTCCAGTGTAAAGCAAGGTCTGTAAAATACCTTGCACTGTCTATCGTAGCATACAATTGATGTATAGCGCCAAGCCTGCGGTAAGCTTCGCCCATTATACGCGCATCGCCGGCCTTTTTCGAGAGTTGCAGCGCACGTTGGGCAAAAAGCAGGGCTGAATCCGCATTCCGATATAAAAAATTCTTCGCCAGGGCTGAGTTTGCCAATGCCTGCGCATGTGGGTCGCCGCTGGTACCGCCGGCTACTTTCAATAATGAATCTAAATTATTTTGTGCCGGCAGGATGTGCCAAACGAAAAGACATAGTATGATGAGTGTCTTCTTCAAGCGGTTCTTTTCTTCAATTGTTTTTCAATATAGCGCTCGCTGGTAATAAGTGCGCGTTGTATCCTGCGTGCATAATAAATGGAGTCAAGTATCTCTTTCTGCTTTTCTTCCACAACATGTTTTTGTTGTTCCACTTCCCGCTTTTGCACCTCGATCACTTTCTTTTGTCTATGGGTCACTCTAAACCTATTCACCATAAAAACGGCAAAAAGGGCAACCAAAGCAAGTCCACCGTAAAGCGCGTACCGTTGCGTTTGTTCGTGTTGCAGTTGCACCTGTACTACTTTTTTCTCTTCGGCAGTGCGCACAGAGTCAGCCGTGGCCTTTTTCTCGTATTCGTATTTTAACTGCGACTTGATACTTGCTTTTTTGTTCGACTCGCGGTTCAGGCTGTCGTGCATCTGGATATAGATCTCGTAATTGACAAGTGCCTCTTTGGCATTCCCCGTTATTTTATAAATGGAATAAAGGATCTTGGCCGAACTGCGGATCTTGTGTGGTTGGTTCAGTTCACGACTTATCCGCATAGCTTCGAGACCAGCTTCTATGGCCTCTTTTTGTTTCCCGGCACGAATATACACGTGAGCGAGGTTGGTAAGCGAAGCGGCCATCCCGCTTCTGTCGTGCATTATTTTTCTCAACGGAATGCTTGCCTTGAAATATTTTTCGGCTTCATCGAATTTTCCGGTGAGATAATAGAATGTGCCGAGGTTATTCAGCGACATCGCTATCCCAAAAGTATCTTTGATCGCATCGCGGATATTTTTACTTGCAGAAAAATATACAAGTGCAGAGTCATACATTTTTTTGTTCTGGAAAACGTGGGCCATGTTATTCAGCGCATCCGACTCGCCTTGTTTATCCTTTACTGATCGCAGAAGATCCAGGCCCTGCCGATAATACTTAAATGCGTTATCTACATCGCCCGAGGCTTCATGGATCTGGGCCAGGTCGTTCATGGAAGCCGCCCGCATTTGAGGATCACCAATAGCTTCAGCTATTTTTAAACTTTGCTCAAAGTAACCAATGGCCCTGGCAAAATCGCCGAAACGATCATAGGCCTGCCCAAGGTTCACAAGTGCCTGTCCTTTCAGGAGTTGGTAGGAACGGGTAGATTTTCCTTCTAACGTTTTTACTACGGATTCACTGAGATAAATGGATGAATCGGGATTTACATCCAACAGGTATATCGCTCTTTGGTTCTGCGCCTTTAATTGTGTGGTATCCTGGGCTTGCACCTTTACGAAAAGGCATACCAGGATGGCGCAAAATATGCAAACCGAATGTCTCAAGATACAGCAAGATAGTAAATTTTAAAGCGTCTGTCGAAGAACCCAGTTTAATTTAATTTCTTAAGGCAGTTCATTTGGGAGACACGCCGTTCTTTGTAATTTTATTGTATGAAACGCAGGGAATTCGTAAAAAATTCGCTCCTTAGTATCGCCGCTATGACATCCTTAAAAGACCTTCATAAATTATCTGATTCTTTCCCGGTTACCGAAGAGAAAATGCCCGTTCTGTTTGTGGGACACGGCAATCCCATGAACGCGATCGAAGAGAACGAGTTCAGTAAAAAGTGGGAAGCAATGGGAAAAGAACTTGTTAAGCCCACTGCCATTCTCTGTATTTCTGCACACTGGGAAACGCGGGGTACTTTTGTTACCGCAATGGAAAAACCGCGGACCATTCATGATTTCGGCGGCTTTCCGCAGGAGCTTTTTGATGTTCAGTACCCCGCTCCGGGGAATCCTGAGCTCGCCCAAACCATAAAACAGGAAATAAAGAAAACTGAACTAGGGCTCAATCAAGATTGGGGATTGGATCATGGCTCCTGGAGTGTGATAAGAAAGATCTATCCGAAGGCAGATATTCCGGTGCTGCAATTGAGTCTTGATTACACAAAACCTGCCCAATGGCACTACGATCTCGCAAAAGAACTGGCCGCATTACGAAAAAAAGGTGTTTTGATAGTAGGAAGCGGCAATATGGTTCACAACCTGGGAATGGTGAACTGGAAAAACCTCAATGGTCCGGGTTACGACTGGGCCATAGAAATGAACGAGAAGTTCAAGAAGCTTATTACAGAAAACAATCACAAGGATCTCATCAATTACACATCTTTAGGCAAAGCGGCAGAGTTGGCGATTCCCAGCCCCGACCACTATCTACCCTTACTTTACACCCTTGCGTTAAAGGAAGAAAAGGATTCGATCAGTTTCTTTAATGATAAAACGTTGGCGGGCTCGCTTTCTATGACATCCGTAAAATTGCTACCTTCATAAAAATTTATCTCATGGCAAAAAAAGTAACAGGCATAGGCGGCATTTTTTTTAAAAGCCAGGATCCTGAAAAAATGAAGGATTGGTACAACAAAAATTTAGGCATTCCCGCCGGGCCATACGGAGCAACCTTCGAATTCAGGCCCGTTGACAACCCGGAGAAAAAAGGAACAGTGGCATGGAATCCTTTTAAGCAGGAGACGAAGTATTTCGAGCCTTCGAAAAAAGATTTCATGATCAATTACCGGGTGGAGAACATCGAGGAGCTTGTTACGGAATTGAAAAAAGCCGGTGTGACGATATGTGATGAAATAGCGGCCTATGAATACGGCAAATTCGTACACATCCTCGATCCGGAGAATAATAAAATAGAATTATGGGAACCCATTGATGAATTTTTTACAGAGGAAAACAAAAAATAATGAACAAGGAATTCTTAGATAGCGTAACCAGGATCTTTTTGCAATATAAAAAGATGGCAGAGAAAGCCATGGAACAGGTTGAGCCCCAACAATTGTTCATCCAGGCTAACGATGATTCAAACAGCATGGCCATTGTGGTAAAGCACATGGCAGGCAATATGATCTCGCGCTGGACAGATTTCTTTACTACCGACGGCGAAAAGCCCGACCGCAACCGCGACAGTGAGTTTGAGAACGATAGTAATGATAGAGCATTATTGATGAAGCGTTGGGAACAGGGCTGGAATGTTTTTTTAGATACACTTACTTCCATAAAACCCGAAGACCTTTCGCGCACTATTTACATTCGTGGCGAAGCGCATACGGTTTTAGAGGCCATTAACCGCCAGATGGCGCATTATTCCTACCATGTGGGGCAAATTGTGTATTTGGCAAAAATGCTGAAAAGAACAGAATGGAATACGCTCTCCATTCCAAAAAAGAAAAAGAACTGATCGGGGCTTTTTAATATGTTCGGCGCGTTCTGTTACGTCTTAGTCTGCGAAGTTCGCTCTTGCTGTTGTGTCGCCTTAAAAAGTTCACTTTGATGATCAGTCTTACAAGCGACTGCTCGTAACATCTTCTCACTTCGGCGCCTTCCATGCTCTGCACGTAATTCTCAGAAAACAAATCACAATGATCTACAAGCCTTCTTTTCAGCTTGTACAGTTCCCGCTCACTCACACTAATTTTTAATGATTTTAGTGGTTGTGCAAGATTCATTATCGCCTATTACGATCCGGAGTGTATACACCCCTTTTGAGATGTCCGCCAGGTTGATCCCCATCATTTGTTCTCCGGTTTGTATTTTTTTCTCTTCGAGCACACAGCGTCCCAAAGCATCATACAAGGTTACGGTCACTCCTGTTCCTTCTTCACAAACCACTTCAAAGTTCAGGTTTCCACTCGTAGGGTTCGGGTAAACATTGTATACGCCTGTTTTTTTATCTCCCTCCTTACAAATAGCTTCCACAATATTGTAATATTTGAAATCTCCGTTAAGATCGGTTTGCTTAAGTCTGTAGTAATTTACATTCAGCGGCTCCTGATCAATATAACTGTATTGATGCGCCATAAGACTTGTCCCCGATCCGTTTATAACAGCCAGCGATGTCATATCCGATGGATTGCTTCCTCTCTCAACCGTAAAATTCTTATTGTTTGTTTCGGTAGCTGTACTCCAGCTCACAGTTACTTTTTTATTCAGGCATTTTGCTTCAAAGTTGGTAAGCTCAACCGGAAGGTTAGCCGTCATGGCGTTTACCGAGGCCAGCGTGTAATAGCCAGTGCCGGATTGAATGTCGGAATAAGGCACGGTGAAATAAATGGTGCCACCCGTAGCAGTGTATCCTGAGGTGGGAGAATACGTGTGCTCTCCTCCCGAACCGTTAGTGAAGTTTGCATCATCATCCACCAACAAACGGATGTCTGCATTTGCGTTGGTTCCGTATCCTGTAGGGCCATTTACCAGGTTCATGTCAAATCCCATGATGAGATTCCCGGAAGGAGTTCCGGTTTTTTGTGTCCTCCACACTCTTGATAATTGTTCTTCCAGCACAGTGGCAGGACCATTGTGTGTGAACGTAAGCATAACGGGCACGGCCAGTGATCCGTTGTTGTGGCCGCTGATAAGATAATCTCCATTATTTGTCAGGGAGGTAGGTGAGGAAAAATTGCTATTCGCAAAAGTAACGAGGTCGAGCGGGCTATTTATAGAGCGCGATTTAGGCTGGTCAAGTGCCTCTGTCAGAAGGTCCTTACCAATGCCCATTACATCGTAATGATAGCCGGTATTTGAGTTCCAGATCGTGGTGCCGGTAGGCGAAGTATAGGCTAAGGTAGTGGCGCCATTTCCACCCAGCGTGATCCCGTATTTTACGGCCAGGTATGATTCGATCTTATTTGCCTGCGCTGTTGAAAGAGCACCCGAATACGCTATGATCTCTCCTACGGGACCGATCCAATCGCGTGTACGGCCATCAAAAGAGATACTCACCAGGTCTACCTGTCCTCCCATCAACACGTTTGTAGGAACAGCGCTTCCCCCTAGGGCTGTTACAATATCATAATTTCCGCTATGCGCGGTGTTATAAGTTGCCGCAGCCCCATTCTTACGCCATACTCCTGCCGACTGAAAATTACCACTTCCATAAGTAGCTTCATTGTATTGCGCAACCGCGCCACCGTTCTCTCCACCATGTATGGGACAAAGCGCACAGGGTTGCGATGTAGTAACATTATCATACGTTGCCAGGTGCGTTGATTTTCGCGAAAGATTGTTAAGCTTTGCCACCCAAAAGAAAGATTGGAGGTAAGTTGTAGTAGGGATGCGCAGGTAATCGCCGCCATTACCCGAGCTTTGCGTGAAGTTAATGTAAGGATTAAAGTTGTACCCGGGATTGGTATAATCAGGGCTACCTGTAACAGTTACCGAAGTTACCGCAGTGCTTTGATCCGTCCAGCCTGTAACATTTACCCCTGATGTGCTAACCCCGGCATTAGGTTTAAGCCAAAGGGTGAGTCCGCTGGAAACTGAGCCCGGCGTTACCGGACAGGCCGCTATTGTTCTTGATCCGGCGGGATTGTTTGCGGTTACTGTACGGGCCACACCTCCCACTGTTAATGCCGTAGCAGCTGAAGCGGGGACCAACGCATCTACTGTATTACCGGTAGTGGCCGATGTATTCATATCATAAGCCACCCAAAAGTAATTTGTTCCCTGGCTTAAGGTTTGAGATCCGTTTATAGTGATAGTTCCGGTAGCGGGTGTGGTTCCTGTGCCATCAAAAGCATTAGTTGCCGCAAACGTACTGGAGGTGCCCGTATAATAAATATGGATCTTGGAAACATCAACCGTGGGATTTGTTCCTGCCATCACAAGTTTCAGCTGGGTAAACGACAAAGCATTGCATGAACCGGTTGCAGTAACTACCTGGATCTGTAAAATGGCCTGGTCAACATCACATTTGTAAACAGTAGCTGTTGAAGCCTGCGCGGTAGTAGCCGAAGAATAGGTCATGTTAGCCGCGGCTGTATACTTATAGGCCAGGGTTGACGAAGTAGATGTAGCGCCGCAATAGTAGTTATTTATCAATACACGGTAGGTTCCGCCCGAAGTTGGTGTCCACGTAACATGAGATTGAGTACCACAAAAGTCATCGTTGTAACCGCCACTAACTGCAACTCCCGAATTATCCAAAATAGTGATCTGCGTATCGTAACCGGCAGAGCCTCCATCCGCTGAGCAGAACGAAAAATCGTAGGTAGGCATGCAAGTACCCGGCACCACAAAAGTGTAATACCAGGTACCGGCAGGTACCGATTGCGTTTGATAGGAAGTGGTAGGCGTTATTGAACCGGCAACCGATCCTCCCGTACATTGCGCAAAAGAATCCTGGCCAATGAATAAATGCAGAAAAAAAATAAAAAGGCCCGTGGAGAGTTTAAGCGAAGAATAAAAATGATTCATATTCATTCCAAATTAAGCGAAGCCCCGCTGTTGGCGTGGTTATCATGTGTTTGTAAATCAAAAATACCCACCCAAGGGCGGGTCTATACCTTCCACTTAATAAGTGGGAGCTATAAGGAATAAGTGGGCAATTAGGGTGCTTTCGAGGGAAAAACGGAAAGATTTATATATAGTTTGGCCGAAGTGGCTTACTTTAGCTTGTTTCCTCCAAAGTATGCGTTTTGGCCCATTATTGATCCTTTTTATTTTAGTGGCCGCCCGGCCTGCCCGGGCTCAGACTCTTTCTTTTATTTCAGAAAAAAGTCTGTCGCCAAAAAAGAAATATTCGATCCAATATTGGACAACCGAGAACGGCCTGCCTCAAAATTCAGTGAATGCCATAGAGCAAACCGCAGACGGTTATTTATGGCTGGCTACCTATGATGGACTTGTGCAGTTTGACGGCGTGAAATTCAGGGTTTTCAATTCTTCCAACACGCCCCAATTAAAAACAAGCGGTATTCGGAGATTATTTGTAGATCCCAACGACCGGCTTTGGCTCATTACCAGCGAAGGGGCTTTGCTTTCCTATAAAAAGAATGTTTTTACAAATTATGTCCTCCCTCAAAAAATGGATTACATAAAAAATACCAT
>JANWKZ010000230.1 GCA_025451115.1 Bacteroidia bacterium
ATATTTTAAAGTCCGACTTATTATCGGTAGCAACCAACTTAATATCAAAATTATCAAACCAGATACTGTCACCCAGGTCCACTTTTTTGAAGCCTGTATTTAATTGTACCTCGCGATTACTTGTGTTAATGGAAAGGAACCAGTCGCGTATGGGGATCTTGTTATATTCAATTATGTCAGATACTCCACTGGCCACCATGGAATTTTTCTGCGCGTCGAAGGAGCCCTGTAGCACGGTGTTTGGACTAATAGTAAGAGGCATTTTAAGGAAGGTAGCCACCGGGCTGAAATCCTTTACGCGAACTTTGAACTTAAAATTGTCAGTATTGGGTTTAATCTTTTTGGAGGATGCTTTCGTAACGGTATTCTTTTCTTTTACAAAGGTTGGAAAATACTCGTGCATGAAATGCGTGATACTTTTTTGCAGGGTTCCTACGGTAAAACGCCCGTCGATCTCAGCATCGAAGGCCGAAGAGATCATGGATAAATTATTATGCGTTTCATCCTGCACGATCACGAGGTCGGTATTCTCTATTTTAACCAGGCCATTCGATCTTTTCAGCTTCAGTTCGCTGGCACGCAGGGTGCCATTGAGGTCATCGATGGTTTGTCCGCTGAGGTCGGCGCGCAGGGTTCCTGAAAGGACAGCAACCGAATCGTTAGTGATAAAATGTGTTTTGTAAAGATCAAAACGGAAGATCTCGATGGCGGCGTTCACCTCCGGTATTTTTTTACTCAGATCGGCGCTTCCTGTGAATTTAAAATTGGCGTTGGTATCGGCCGAAGAAAAATAGCCGGTAAACTTCCGGTTCTTGAAATTTCCATTTATATCAAAGTGGTGATATACATAATTGTTGTAATGGGCCGTGTGTATCTGTCCGTCTATATTCGCGGCGAGTGTCTTAAGTGTGGTTCCGCTTCCGCTCATCTTGGCGTTCATAGAGATCATGCCCAGGTCTTTTGCCTGGATGAAAGGACCGACATTGAAACCGGCCGTATTAAAGTCGCCGTTGTAGGCAATTTCTTTTCCGGGCCAGGTTTGTACACCGGCTTTAACCGCCAGTTGGCCTAAGGCTGTATTGAAAACGCCTGTCATAAAAAGATCGTGCAGATAGCCTTCGGCTTTCCCGGTAAATGTTACACGCCCCAACGCTTTTATGTTAGATGGCAGCGTCATGCTTTTCCCGGCATCGAAGGGATATTCGGGAACACGTACCAGGTCGAAATAATGCGTGGATAATTTCCTGGCTGTGAATTTTACATAGGTGCTATCGATATTCGGTAATCCTTCTATATCAAAACTTCCATTGAAGGCCGTGTGCTCATAGGCGGAAAATTTCAGGTTCCCCGATTGCATATGATTGACAGGTCCGCTGAACGTTCCGCTCAAATTTATTTTCTCGTCAAAGCCTTTTAATGCCGTAACGAAATAGGAAACATCCAGGGGATTGACAAAGCTGCTGTCGGTAAGCTTAACGGCAAGCTTTACTTTATTTACAAAATCACTGTAGCTACCGAATGAATCGGTATGCATCTGGTAATAGCCATGCAGGTAACTGTTATCTGTGATAAGATATAAATTATCGGCGCGTATACTTTTCGGACTAATGGTTGCTTCGGTGTATAATTTTTTAATGTTCAGCCCTGACTTTTCGTGCATTGAGAGGTTCTCCACCCTGCATTTCACGAGATCAGCGTCAATGGAGATTTTCGAGAATTTTCCGCTGATGTGTCTTGCTTCGAGGTCACTGAAATTCATTCCGTAAGGAACTTTCGAGGTATCGTTATGGTCTTTGAAAATAAGGTCAACCTCGTTCAGCTGCAGATCGCCATAGGCTATTTTGAAAGAACCGGAAGTTGTATCAACGTCTTTGTCGGGCGAAGCAAAGTAATCGGCCAGGAACTGAAAGTTGAAGTCCTTCTCGCCTTTGTATTTCTGCAGCTTCACGGTCATGTCATTTATTTCCGTGAGGTCGAGCTCCAATTTTTTTCCGGTAAAACTGAGGAGGGCGATGCTGACTGTTATTTCGTTTCCGTAAAGAAGTGTGTCCTTGTGGAGATCTTCAACATACACTCCTTCAAGATGCGCTTTTTTGAAAAGATCGATGCGGATGGCATTGATGGCAATGCTCGTGTTAAGTTCTTTCGATAAATGAGCCGAAACCTTTTTGCCCAGCCAGGTTTGCACGCTGTGCATTTGCAAAAGCCCGTACAAACCCAGCACTAATAAAAGCAGACTTAATAGTGTGATTTTTACAAAACGCCGGATAAAACGCCTAACTTTGCGGGGCTTTTGCTCCATAGTACTCAAAATTAGTGATTAAAACGGAAAACGACATATTTATATTGGCTATCGAATCGAGTTGCGATGATACCTCTGGGGCAGTACTCCATAATCGTGCCGTGCTGAGCAATGTGGTGGCCAACCAGGAAATACACAAACAATACGGCGGTGTAGTGCCGGAATTGGCCGGAAGAGACCATCAAAAGAATATTTTACCTGTGGTTGACGCCGCGCTGAAAAAAGCGAATGTAGATTTAACACAAATTAACGCTATAGCTTTTACAAGAGGGCCGGGCCTGCTGGGATCTTTGCTTGTGGGCGCTTCTTTTGCAAAATCATTGGCCCAATCGCTGGGTGTTCCGCTGATAGAAGTGAACCATATGCAAGCCCATGTGCTGGCTCATTTTATTGAGGGAAAGAATGGGGATCCCGGATTTCCTTTTTTGTGTTTAACGGTAAGTGGCGGCCACACGCAGTTGATAAAAGTGAATGATCATTTGAGCTTTGAATTGCTGGGTGAAACCCTTGACGACGCTGCCGGCGAGGCTTACGACAAAGCAGCTAAAATACTCGGGTTGCCTTATCCCGGCGGACCATTGATAGACAAGTTTGCCAAAGAGGGAAACCCACAGGCTTACAAATTCCCCATCAGTAATATGCCGGGTTTTTCTTACAGTTTCAGTGGCATTAAAACGGCTTTTCTTTATTTCATACAGAACGAAACAAAAAAGGATCCGGGTTTTGTTGAGAAGAACAAGGCGGATATATGCGCTTCTTATCAATTGAGCATTACCGAAATGCTATTGAAAAAACTGCGACAGGCGGCTCAGCAACAGGGCATAAAAACCCTCGCTTTGGCCGGAGGCGTATCTGCTAATTCGTTGTTGCGTAAGAGCCTGACAGATATGGAAAAAGAGGGTTTCCGGGTTTTTATACCGCCCTTTGAATACTGTACCGATAACGCAGCCATGATAGGGATAGCGGGCTATTTTAAATACCTCAAAAAAGACTTCGCTGACCTCAATATTACGCCAACGGCGCAATATTCTTTGTAAATTTGCATTAACCAGTCAAAATTAATACATCATGTGCGGAATTGTAGGATATATTGGAAAGCGCGAAGCTTATCCTGTAATTATAAAAGGGTTGCGTCGCCTGGAATACAGGGGTTACGACAGTGCCGGAGTTGCCGTTATAGGCAAAGGCGAGGGCCTGAATGTATACAAATGCAAGGGCAAGGTGGCCGATCTTGAAAAACACACTCAGGGAAAAGACATTACCGGAACCGTTGGCATTGGTCACACCCGCTGGGCCACGCACGGAGAACCCAACGATATAAACGCCCACCCGCACTATTCGCAAACCAAAGACATTGTACTTATACATAACGGCATCATTGAGAATTATGCAGCGATCAAGGAAAACCTGATCAAACGTGGTCATACTTTCGAGAGCCAAACGGATACAGAAGTGTTGGTACACCTCATTGAGGAGGTTAAACAAAGGGATGGTTTAAAATTAGGTCACGCCGTTCTCGCAGCTTTGAAGCAGGTGGTGGGAGCTTATGCCATTGCGGTAATTGATAAGAACAAACCCGATGAGATGATAGCGGCCAAGAAAGGTAGTCCGCTTGTAATTGGAGTAGGGGATGATGAATATTTTGTGGCATCTGACGCTTCACCTATTGTGGAATACACGAAGAACGTAGTGTATTTAGAAGATGAGCAGGTGGCCATTATCAAAAGGCATGAGCAGTTAAAGATCCGTAACTTAAAAGATAAAGAAATAACTCCCTCGGTACAGGAGATCGAAATGGAGCTTGAAGCCATTGAAAAGGGCGGCTACGAGCATTTCATGTTGAAAGAGATCTACGAACAACCCCGTTCTATCAAGGACAGTATGCGCGGACGTTTGCGTACCGATCTTGGAGTAGTTCAATTGGGAGGTATTGTTGATTACGAAGCGAAATTCTTAAAAGCCAAACGAATTATTTTCATTGCCTGCGGAACTTCGTGGCACGCGGGTTTGGTGGGCGAATATTTATTTGAAGAGTACGCGCGTATTCCTGTTGAAGTTGAATATGCGAGCGAATTCCGCTATAGAAATCCTGTTATTTACGAAGATGATATTGTGATCGCCATTTCTCAGTCGGGTGAAACGGCTGATACGTTGGCGGCGATTGAGCTTGCCAAATCAAAAGGCGCGACAATTATTGGTGTTTGCAACGTGGTGGGTTCTTCCATTGCCCGCGCAACCCACGCCGGCTCCTATACGCATGCCGGGCCCGAGATAGGCGTGGCATCTACAAAAGCTTTTACGGCGCAGGTTACGGTGTTGACGTTGATGGCGCTTCATATTGCGTATAAAAAAGGTACTATTCCTGAGAACCGTTACAGGCAATTGTTATTCGAGCTCGAGGCTATTCCGCAAAAAGTAGAAAGAGTACTTACGCTCAACAATACCATTAAAAAAATTGCTGATATCTATAAAGACGCCACTAATTTCCTTTACCTGGGGCGTGGTTATTCTTTCCCGGTTGCATTGGAAGGCGCTCTTAAACTGAAGGAGATCTCTTACATACACGCCGAAGGTTATCCCGCTGCAGAGATGAAACATGGCCCTATCGCCCTTATCGATGAAGAAATGCCTGTTGTTGTGATCGCCACCAAAGGCGCTAATTACGAAAAAGTGGTAAGCAACATACAGGAAGTCAAGGCCCGCAAGGGCAAGATCATTGCCGTGGTTACCGAGGGCGACAAAGAGGTCACGAAAATGGCCGACTTCGTAATGGAGATACCTGACACAGACGAATCTATGGTTCCGCTGTTATCGGTTATACCGCTCCAATTGCTTTCATACCACATTGCCGTTATGCGAGGTTGTAATGTAGACCAGCCAAGGAACTTGGCTAAGTCGGTTACGGTTGAATAAACCTGCGTTAAGGATACAAAAGGCCCGAAGGGGTTTGTTAAGTAAGACAGCTCTAGTGAATTATGTATTGTCTCCCCTTTTTTTCAAGGGGGAGACCGTCTCGGCTTGCCGAGACAGAGGGGGTCGAACCGCCCATCAAAAAAAATTTGCTTTTTCCCGATTTTGTAGTATATTAGCATTGAATTTACCTTGGTTAAGTGCGTAATTCGTATTTTAATTGGGTAAAAAACCAACAAAAATGAAAAAAACAGTATTCACAATCTGCTCAGTATTAACAGTTTGCGCCGTAATCATCATGTCTTGCGAGAAAAAAGACGATCCGGCCATGAAGAAGGTGTATTACAATACGCAGCCAACCTATGCTACCGGCGGTAATCCTAACCCTAATGGCGTAGCTACTAGTGGTGGTTCGGCGGTAACTTCGGGTACAGCTTCAAGCGGAACAGCGAATAGCTCAACCGGCACAAGTTCAACCGGAACCAGCACTACGGGTTCAAGCTGTACGAATGCTATGACCTCAAATTCTGTGAACGGAACGGGTACTGGTGCTAACGGTGGAATTGGTACAGGCGGAACATGGGTTGTAAACCACAACTCAAGCGTTGGTACTATTGTTATCACTTTTGCTACAGCGGGCGCTCCTCCTGCGGGTGCTTATACAGTTGTTAATGCAACTCCGGGTCCCGGTCAATGTTCATTCAACGATTTCGGAACTCCTGCCATGGGCGGTACAGTTAACGTATCAGGTCCTCAAACCGGCGCTCCTAA
>JANWKZ010000231.1 GCA_025451115.1 Bacteroidia bacterium
AGGCGGCTCATATTCGATTGGTAGGCCGCGTCGAGCAGGTTGTTTACAAGCAGATTGATGCTAAGCAAGGGCTTTCCCTTTTTATTTACAATATCCATTCCAAAACCGGCATCTAAAAGTGTATAAGCCGGGGTTTTGGTCTCGGTACCATAAGCCGAAAAGACCCTTTCCTGGGCAGCGAAATATTGAAACCCTACCTTAAAGAAAATGCCTGAGAAACAACCCGCTTTTTTCTTGAGATCAGCTCTTAATTCGGTATTGGAATGGAAGGGTGGAATGAAGGGAAGGTATCTCGTGCTGTCGGTCACCGAAGCGCCGTTGCCGCCGAGATTTGTGGCAAAAACGAGCGAAGCGGTGTTCTCAATATGCAGCCAATCGAGCGGGTGCGGGTGGATATCGAAACTGAACTCGCCACCGTATAATTGAGCGGTGGTTTGCCTGAACTTAAAGACCGGGTAGGCATTGCCGCCCTGTACAAATAAAGAATCTGTTCCTGTTACGCTCACCAGTTTTTCGTTGTAGATATAATTTGAGATGACGTTATTGAAAATTTCCACACTGCCCGAGATGTGTTCCGTACTGAAGAAGATACCGATGTCCTCCTGCAAATTGAACTCGGGTTTAAAATTGGCCTCTCCCAATTGCTGGAAGCCGGTTCCGGGGTGAACGCCCTTTGCAGATATTTCGGCAATATTTGGTGCGCGATAGCCTCTTGCCACATTCGCTTTCAGACAGAAGTTATCATTGAAATTATACGTGGCTCCCAGGCTTCCGCTGACACCGGAGAAAGTATGTTTGTAATGATCAAAGAGTCTTACTACGGAGCTATCTGAAGGATCTGAATTCGTCTGCATATCGAAACCTGTGGCTGGGTTAGGCTTAGCAAAAAGAGAATCGTGTTCGAAGGAACGCATATCATACCGCACCCCGGCCGCCAGATCAAGTTTTCCAAATGAGCTTTTTACAAAAGCAAAAGGACCCAGGTCGAATGACTTATAATCAGGAATAACGAATTCGGTGGCATCCTTGTTCTTATTTTGCTGCAACATACCGTTCACTCCTACTGTTACGCACCATTCGTTGAATTCCGGTAAATAATATTTCACATCATACGTTCCTGTATTGAGCAAGAGTGCAAGCGCGGGAATGGCGGGATGTTCGGGATGGCCAAATTCCTTTCTATGACTTTGTTGAAGACCGAGTTTAATACCTAATTTACTTTGGCCGAGGATAAAGTGATTGTCGGAATACACTCTTTTATGATCCACCTGCTGGTGAACGGCATTGATCTTGTAGTTAGCGAGCTCACTTTCTTCTACGATAGGTCGCAATGTGTCGATCTCGGTGATCTGCTTTACAAATTTACGTGTGGTTGAATCGCGGCTCCCGTCGGGAACTTCCTGTTTATTGCTGTAAGAAGTAAAACTAAGGTGAGAGTAACCCCAGGATCTATTCAGGCCAAGAAAGACATTGTAATCAACTTCCCCATATTTGGTTCCAAATACACGGCCGTCATATTTGTTCTGATAAGCAGCCGCCAATTTTTGACTGGCCCTGAATCCCCAGATAAAGCCACTGTGATTTCCCGTAAAATGTGCAGAACTCATGATCTGTTTGTTGTTCGTGTGATATCCTGACAGAACCTCTCCGACCAGGTTTCCCTCGGGAGCGGGATTCGCCGGCAACAAATTCACAACACCAGCCAGCGCGTCGCTGCCGTAGATAAGGCTTGCAGGACCTTTTACAACTTCGATGCGGTCAATTAAATTCTGGTCTACCTCTACCCCATGTTCGTCGCCCCACTGTTGCCCGTCTTGCCGGATACCGTCGAACAACGTAAGCACACGATTATAGCCCAGACCGCGAATAACCGGCTTGGAGATATTGGGGCCGCTTGAGAGAGCCATTATACCAGGCACTTTGATCATGGCGTCTATGATGTTCAAAGCGCCGCTGTTGGCAAGCAGATCGCGATCAATGAGCGCCATAGGAATAGGGCTCTTTTTAATTTCAGTAGAATGCGAAGTGCCTGTAACGATCACCTCTCCGGCTTCCAGTGCCGATTCCTCCATTTCCATATCGAATACCGTGGTTTGCGAAAGATCGATGTGCCGGGCTACGCTTTTAAAACCGATCATCTTTACCTGCACCAGGGTTTTGATCTTCGGGAGATTTTTAATTTCGTATTTGCCCAGGGCGTTCGTACTTGTGCCTGTACGCAGGTCGGGAAAATACACCACCGCGCCCGGTATCAGGTCGCTGTCCTTTTTACATCGTATGGTGCCGCTCAGCGAGGTTTGCGCCCGCGCGGCGTATGCCATGCAGAGCATGACAATGAATATCATTTGTTTCATGAATACGTAATTTTAATGAATGATACGCGCCGGAAAGGGCGCGACAAGCAGATCAAAAATTACGCGGTGGGCGGAGCCCGGGCGGGAAGATGAAGCGAAGGTGCAAAAGCATGAGCAGAAAGCTCATGTGTTTTATAAGCGGATACGATCGTTACAAAAGAAGCGAAGTTGTGCCGGATGCCAAGCGCGTCGTAAAGCGGGGTATTGGTCTTAAAGATATCGCAATGGTTCTGCTGCTCCTCAATGTGGCGTCCCAGGTCTTTGTGGTAGTAATTACAGTGGTTCTCGGCCGCATCGGTATGATCCGCAAAGGCTTCATGCAAAAGATGCGCCGGCAGGGCCGTAAAGCCCAATACAAGCAGCAGGAAAGAGGCTATGTATCTTTTGGTCTTTTGCATAAGGCAAAGGTACAAAACGCATTAAAATAAGAATCCCTCTCGGCTTAGCCGAGAGGGATCCTCAAAAGATTGCTATTAGAAGTGCCACAGATCGTGCTCGAACTGGAAGATATCGTTCTTGATACGATCGCTTTCCAGCAGGGCGTCGATACCGCGGGCATACATGTTTATACCACGGTCGTACACGTTACTTTCTTTTATGGTAGTGCTGTTGAACTGCCTTTTCCAGAAAATATCGTCGAAGGTGCGGCGCTCGGCGTCATTTTTAAAGTTGAACACCTCGTTCGTGGCAAATACGTTACGGCAGGCGGGGAAATAAACCCAAAACACCTCAACGTAAATATCCTTAGCCTCGTCATACTTCAGGGCACAAATACCCAGGATACGAACTTCGAGTACTGATTTCTGTTTATCAAAGAACCAGTCTTCTTTTAATTTGATCTTGGTTACTTTCTCGTAAATACTGGTAGAGTCGCACTTGAACACTTTTGTGGTAAACTCGTTACCTTCGGCGTCGGCGCTGATCTCGTCGATACTGTCGCATTTTACGATCTTTTCCTTGATCTGTGATAAGGTTAAAGGAATAAGGAATTCCTCATCGCTGAAAGCGATGATCTCTCCCGTGAATAAGGCTTTCTTTAAAACCTGGAGTAAAGAGGCCCTTCCGTTCACGTCCTCGATAGGATAGTAAAGCGGATGGTTTATCTTCTCACGCAGGTCGATCTCTCTCCACACTCGGTTCTCCCACATTACGTCTCCTTGACGGAGATATGTGTAGGGTATCAGACGACGATTCACAGAGTTTTCTTTGGTATAAATCCCATCCCTGTAATCACCGGGCTGGAACACACCGCTCCCCGTCTGTGCAAACAGGCCCACTGATACTACCAGTAAGAAAGTTGCTATTAACGTTATTCTTTTCATATTCTGTTTTTTAATTCGATCAGCCTGCAGGAGTTAATTATCCTTTTACTTTTAAAGTAACTCCGGGAATATTCCTGATAGATCCATCAGGACCTTTCGCTTTTACGTTATCGATGAACACCTTACTTCCGGTGCTTACCTTACCTAAAGCCGCTTTCATATCAGAGGTTAACTGGTTACCAGAACCTGTAGCAACGATCGGGTTACCTTTAACCACCGCGGTAAATTCGTAAGAAATTACCACGAAGTTAGCTTCAAAGTCAAAACCTTCCAGTTTCGCGATTACGGCACCGATACTTCCGATCTCAATTTTCTTGATCTCTGCTGTACCTTTTTTACCACCTACCGCTGCAACCGGGTCAGGAATACGTTTTACGCGGAACAATTGAGGAGGACCTTGCGCTTTAACTCCATCTTTGGTGCGCGCAGATACAGTGATCTTCGCTTCACTTCCTTTCGGAGTTTCAGTGCTACCTCTTACAATGTATTTACCGGCACCGCTGGGCTTGATGGTTAAACCACCGCCGCTTCCGCTAACAACCAGGTCGCCGGGGGCGATACCTGCCGCAGAAACAGTGATAGGGTTATCCACACCGATATAGAACACGTTCATTTTATCAGGAGAAACCGCGCAAGAAGGAGCAGCCACCACATAATCACTTCCGAAAGGATAGTAGTCGTATTCACCTGTTGGTTTCTTAAACTTAATAACACCTGTGAATTCGTGAGTACCTACACCTTCACTGATCTCCAGTTTACCCATACCACCAACAAGTGGAACAGGTTTACCTTCTGAAAGGATCTTTTTAGTGATCGTATCATAGGTAGCACCTAACAATACCTGCATGTTCTCGTCTTTAAAGTCGGTAGAAGAAGCTGCCAGGAACACATCCGCTTTGTAAGGCTGACCTGCCTGGATATAGCTTGAAGGAGCTACCACTTTAGCAGCTAATTGGTTAAATTTGATAGACACTTTACCGGAAGCACCTGATAACTGAGAGATCATCTCAGCTTCGATGTTCTTTAAGTCAGCCTGCATCTTAGAGATGTTGGTGATCACACCCGCAGTTGGTAAGTGGTAGAAGTTCAACACTTCCCAGGAGATGGGAACGCCGTCTTCGGTCTCGCCGCTTGCATCGGGTTTAAAGGTCTCAACTTTCTTTAATAAGGCTTCGTAATCGTCCTTTAAGAGCTGCGTTTTTTTATCCTTCTGCATGTCCTGGATCATTTTGATCAGTTTATCATGCACGTTCTGCACTTTTTCTCTTAACTCAGAAGCGGTGAACTCGCCTGTGATCGGAGAACTTTCGTTATCACCTATCATTTTGTGGGTAGGGATATCGTAGTTGTCTTTTGCGTCGAGATAACGAAGTCTTAAAGTATCACCACCGGGTTCTCCGGGACCTAAAACCTCAGCAATGATGATATGCTTCAGTTTCTCCATGTGATCATAAAGTTCGCCTGTCAGTTTTTTAGCCTCAACCGCTTTCTGGTAATAAGGTAGAGCGCTTGGGTTAGAAGCTTTCGCATCTTCAAAAGCCTTCATTACGCGAATAGTGTTATCACTGAAGTTAGCGTTTGTACGTTCCAGACTTTCGTTCACGGTAACGAACGCTTTCAGAATGTCTTTCGACACGTTCATGGCGAGAAGTGCGGTAAGTACCAAGTACATCATACCGATC
>JANWKZ010000232.1 GCA_025451115.1 Bacteroidia bacterium
ACCATCACGCCGGCCTCAGCAACAGTTTGTTCCGGAACGCCAATTACATTCACAGCCACAGGCGCAACTACTTATTCGTGGAGCGGCCCGGGAGGAACGAATGCTGTAGCAACCTATACGCCTAATTCGTCGGCAACATTTACTGTAACCGGCACCAACGCAACCTGCTCCGGAAAGAAAACGGTTAGTGTGACCGTGAACACAACGCCAAATATTTCCGTGAGTCCTACCTCGCAAACGGTTTGCGCGGGCAGTACGGTAACCTACACTGCTTTTGGCGCTGCAGCTTATAACTGGGCGGGCGGAGCCACAACCAACGTGGTTACGTATACACCATCGGCCACGGGAACGTATACTGTTACGGGAACAAGCAACGGTTGTACATCAACTGTTAAAACCGCTTCTGTGACGGTAAAGAATTTACCCACTGTAGCGATCACCCAATTTACCGCGGCTGTCTGTGATAACGCGGGTTTACAGAATTTGAACGGAACACCTTCGGGCGGAACTTTCTCCGGCACAGGTGTGAGTGGAACTTCCTTTGATCCCTCGATCGGAGTTGGTAGTTACCAGGTGTATTACAATTACACAGACATTAATAATTGCACGGGCGTTGATTCGACAACGATCACGGTTCAAACCTGTGTGGGCATCGTTAAGAACTCAAATCCGGATATTTCTTTTTACCCGAACCCGGCAGGAGATGAGTTCTTTGTGATGATCACGAAAGCGAACGGCGTGAGCGCGAGCGGAGAATTGATCGATGTGCTGGGAAATCTTGTTCAGAATAAAAATGCGGAAGTGAATGGGACAAGCTCATTGATCCGTTTCGATCTTCAGAACCTGGGCGATGGCGTGTATTTTGTACGATTGAAATATAATGGAAAAACACAGGTGGTGAAATTGATACACCAATAAAAAGTATTTATGCAGAATCAACTTACTTTTCAATTCATCAGCGAACCCGGTGATGTGAACTATGGCGGCAAAGTACATGGCGGCGCTGTAATGAAATGGATCGATCAAACGGGCTATGCCTGCGCCACCTCCTGGGCCGAAGGATATTGTGTTACGCTCTATGTGGGCGGTATTCGTTTTTTTAAGCCGATACAGATCGGAGATCTTGTAAAGATCGTGGCACGTGTAATTCATACCGGCAGTACCAGTATACATATTGCCTGCGACGTATTCTCAAGAAAGATCACCGAACATAAATTCATCAAAACAACGCATTGCGTAATTGTATTTGTGGCCGTTGATGATAAAGGCAAGCCAAAGCCGTCCAAAAGATGGGAACCTCACACCGATCATGAGATCGCGCTTGAAAAATACGCCAAGCGCCTGATGGAACTCAGAAAGGGTATTGAGGATGAAATGAAACCTTTCCTGGAAAATTATTTTTAGAGAAGATGAACTATGAGGTATATTCTTCTCATGTTCATTTTTTTATTATCCGGAATGGGCCTCCGGGCGCAGGTTCTTACAACCGATTCACTCTACGAGCAATATCCTGATATTTATGTAGGGCCTTTCATTTCACTCGAGTCGGATATGATCCAGTTTAACTATTCCTATTATGACACCCTGGAGAAGACTTTCGTGAGCGCAGGCAGCAAGGAACGCAGATTAAAGAGCCAGGGCCAGGGTGGACTATCCATTAGTACAAAGTATCTTGGTTTCAACGTTACTTTTGGCGCCGTGAAGGAATGGTTTGCTACAAAGGGAGAAGTAAAGACCTCGACAACTGCTTATACTTCTTTTTCTGTTCCCTTTTATTTCGAATCGGTCTACCTTACGGCCGGATATACGGGTATCAAAGGAATGCACGGTAAAGCCGCTCTTAGACAGGATTCTTTTGGTACCGTAAAAACAGGCGACACCATCTTTTCGGATGTGCGCACACGAAAGTATTATATACAGGGAACCTACTTTTTCAAAAGGAAGAATGAGATGGGGCGCGCCACCAGCTTTTTGTGGATGCCCACAAGAACACTTTTTTCCTTTGGCCTGAAGTCTTTCGCCACATACAATACCTTTAAAAGCGACTCAACCTCCTTCCTCGAAACTACTGTGATTCCCTGGAACGGACGGACTGACAGGTTGTGGGATTATGCTAATTCATTTCAATATTTTGCCATGGCTGTAGCGCCGGGGTTCAACCTGTTTGCCATCAACAAAAAATTTAAGAACGGAAAGACCCGAAATTTCAGGATATTTTACAATATGGAATTCTATATAGGCCCCTCTTTTTTTAGCAACAAAATGAATTGCATTGAGACCCGCAATAATGCCGAAAAAGTGGGAGCGGGGCTTTACGTGGTAACGGCACAGCGTTATGGCATCTCCACGCGTCGTTTTGTATTTGAAGTGCGCGCTAATCTCTCGGTCTATTCAGTAAGCAACGAACATCTCAGTGCGTGGCCCGTAAACTCAACCACTACGATCAACATCGGATATCGTATTCCATTTGAGCGAGGATATAAAAAGATCGACGCGAAGATCGAAAAGATAAAAGGCAAGAAGAGTTCGCCTTAAAGCAAAAAGCCCTTCCGATTTTGTCAGAAGGGCTTTTGTTTAAAGATCTTTATATTATTCCATTACTATTTTTCCAAACCAGAGTACATCTCCTTTTTTGTCGACACCCAGAAATATCTGCGAGTGATCGGCAGGATTGGTAAGGAAAGGGAATTTGTTCTGAAGGAAATAAGTGGGTTTATCCTTTACCGTTCCGAATTTCACAAAATCGCCTATTTCACCTGAGGCCATATCGATCTTTGAAATGCTTGGGTAGATAAGTGATTTTGGTTTTTCGCCGTTGCCGGCTTCTTTCCGGAAACCTTCGAGTTCAAAGAACGACCAATAGGCCGAGTTGCCGTTAAAGTCAATGAATTGACGCGCCGAATTACGCTTAGAGTCATCATTCACTTCTTCGGGCCTTACGCCATATTGCGCTTTTAGAGTCCCTGATTTATCAAAATAGAACATTAAGATGTCGAGGTAATCTGCTTCTTTGAAATTCTGACCACAGATAAAGAGTGAACCATCGGGCGCCACGTTGGCGGTAGCAAAACGGAATCTTTTTCCTTTATAGGAGGGGTTCTTTTTCTGTGAAGCCGGTTTTTTCAATTTGGCCTCAAATTCATCCATATTGGTTGAAGTTATATAATCTACATTGGTGCCTGTGAGCTTGGCCAATTGGTAATATTTCCATTTTGTCTCATCCGCGGGTTTAGAGGAAGGTTCATCGTTGGCAGGGCCCACAAAATATAAACTTCCGTTCTTCGCGATACACGATTCAATGTTCCAGGCTGCCGCCTTTACTTTGAATTCGGTCTTGTTAAGGATCTTACCTTCTTTAGAGACTCTCCACATTTCATAATTAAGCACAGATTCCTTGTCTTTTTTACCTTGGGCAGCACCTGCAAATATGAAACACATGTCAGATTTTGAAATATCCTCTTCGCTTACTTCTTCGTCGTCATTCGACTGTACTTCTGACGGGATAACGAACGACTTAACCAGGCTTTTGTATCCGTTTGTAAAAGTGTTCTTGTCAACGATCTCGGTTTTCAGATTCTTATCGATCTTCATGAAGATAAGTTCGTTTATGTTTGCACCCTTTCCGAATACTACCTGTACCAGCGCGATCACATCCCCTGTTTCATCGTTCTCGAATTTTTTTACCAGGCTATAGCTGTTTCCTTCTTCGTCCTTCGGCTTTATCTTATCAAGCAAAGAAACTTTTTTGTTATATCCTCCGTTGAACCAGCTCCAATTGTACTCGATCAGTTTTTTGCGTAACACCATTTTGCCAAGCATATTCGGTTCTACGGTAATACCTTCAACAGAATAATTTTCTCCTTTATAACGCTTGTTGCGGTACTCTTCTTCCTTTTCTTCAACCTTTACGAAATTGTAGTCCTTATCAAATATATAATTCTGATACTTCACAGTTGTTTTAGACCCTGTAAAATTGTTGTTAGCCTTGGTTACAAAAGAAAGTGTTGTGGTTTTGTCGGCCGAGTTTGTTGTAACCTCGTCTAAAAAGCCTCTTTTTGCTTTTCTGTCTACTTCATAGGTTTTTTCAAGCGCGAGTTTCTGGGCGGTGGTCGTAAGCGACACGGCCAGGGCCAGCGTGCAGGATAGGAGCGTTGTTGTTTTCATAAGTTTTGTTTTTCCGGGTTTTATGGGTTCAAAACTCACCAATTTATTGTTCCTATCTATCCGTAGCGCTAGGTATTTTTGAAGACTTCAGGACCAGGATAAAATAAAAAAGCCACCCTAAGGTGGCTTTTTTGTGGACCCGGAGAGAATCGAACTCTCGTCCAAACAAGGAATTAACATGCTTTCTACAAGTTTAGAAGATACTTGATTGTCGGCTTAAACCAGGCGTATTTTCAAACCAAGTTTAAGCTTAGATGCTGATATTGCACTACGCTAACATCATCACGCGTACAATTTGCTATTTTATTATGCAAAGATCTTATCGCTAAGCAAAGTCGCTATAAGGTTTGCAAAGGCTGAATAAGCTTAGCTTATTAAGCAGCCAAGGCGTAGTTAGACTCGCCGATTGAAAGTTGAGAGTTGATTTTAAGGTGCCATATTCACAACGCACCACCTGCTTACATGCCAACCGCACCTGTTGTCAAAACCGGTCGGGCCCATAATTCAAAGAACAGTACGAAGATACGAAAAAGGAGGGGCTTTAGAGTCCTAAATAATACTAATAAAAAAGCCACCCTTATGGGGCGGCTTTTTTCTATCCAACTTCACTAATCAACCATCATCTTCCGTATTATCTTTTTTTCTCCCTGTATCATTTCAACGAGGTACATGCCGGGCATGTAGTCGCTAAGATCGAGTTTGGCGCGGGTACTTTCCAGGGACTTTGTCAGCAGACATTTCCCCAGAAGGTCATATACGCATAATTTGGCGCCCACGTATTTTTCATCCACTTCCACCGAAACAAGTCCTTTGGTGGGGTTAGGATATAGTTTTAATTCTGCTGTGCTTTTTACCACCGGAAGGGCAGTAGTAATATTCGGGTTGATCTTTGCCAGGTAAAACGTAGTAGGGTATCCATTTACATTCGTATCTCCAATAAGCGTGTCGTTCCCAATGATCACAAGCGTGTCGCTATAGTTAATTCCCGTGATGTAAATACTTCCCAATCCATCGGCAGTGATAGCGTTGGCGGGTGCGTAGCCCTCAGGCATTTTTATGGAGTCTAATTTTAAATTGGCATAACTGTATGATTTAACAATGGTTTGGCCATAATGTGAGTTAGGGCCGGGAGCATAATCAGCACCTTCTTCACCCACGGTGCATAAACCCATGGCATCGGCGTACAAATGGTAAAACTGTCCGTCATTCTGAGCTTCGTCGTAACTGAAGTTGCCGGTGATCGGATCGAGCTTCAGTAGATGCCCTTGGCCGCCATAATGATAAGAGCACCATTTATTTACATAGATATCACCGGCAGAAGAACCTACGAGGTCTGAACAATTCCAACCGTAATAGCAGGCCGGCCCATTTATATATTTCGTCCAAACTGTATCCAGGTTCATATCCAGTTTATACACATATCTTCCGTCAACAGGACCGGTTAGGCTGTCGCCGTTCCAGTGTGCGCCCTGTCGGTCGGTCAGCATGTAATAAAAACCTGCACTGTAAATGATCTCCTTCCCGTAATTTCCTTCATATTGATCGTCGCGGGCCGGAAAGAGATCATACAATTGATGATCTATATAATTTCCCATCAGGTTTAAGATCACAACAAAGGTGCTTTGCTGCCCGTTACCAACCACCGCGTTATTTACAAATAAACTATCTGTAGTGGTTCCGGTGATCACCAAATTGGTTTTGTTTGCATTGAAGCACATACCTTGTCCGCGCTCATCCATACTGCTTCCAAGTGTGGATATCCATTGTATATTTCCGTTCATATCCATTTTACCCACCATGCCGTCGGCTTTGCCTCGACTTGAGAGGGGTACACCATCAACAACAAAGCTTCCGGCAAAGAGACCTGTAAAATAGAAAGATGAATTTCCGTCGTAGATCATTCTCTGAATAAAGAAGGAATGGCCATGCCATCTTTTTTGAAAGAGCATTTGTCCGTTGGGATCATATTTTTGAATGAAAGAACCGCTGGTGTCGGCAAGCGCGTTCGGATAATAGAAGCTGTACTGATTTTCGTCTCTTGGAAAGCTGCTGCCATACACAAAAAGGTTACTGTTGGCGTCGCAGAACATGCCCATAGGCTGGGTTGGAGTGCTTATTTTTTGTGCCCAATCCCAGTTAAAAGAAAAACCTTGTAAAAATAGGAGAGAGGCCAGTATCAGGAGAGTATATTTTATTTTCATGCTTTTGAGTTATTCCACGAAGCAAAACTACCTCCCGGAACACGCTGTTAATGGAATTTATCGTTACCAGGGCATTTTCACACGTTGAATAGCTGAAAACGAAAAGAAGCTGTAAAAGAGTATCTTTGTAAAAAGTTTTTTATGTCAAAGATCAGGATCGGAGTACTGCGTGAAGAGAAATCGCCGCCCGATATGCGCGTGCCGCTCACCCCACTCATCTGTTCAGAATTGGTGAAACAATATCCCAATCTCGAAATTTATGTGCAACCCAGCACTATTCGCTGCTACCATGACGAAGAATACACGGCCTTCGGCGTTCCGCTCAAAGAAGATATCAGTGATTGCGATATTTTGATGGGCGTAAAGGAAGTGCCGATCGAAAAACTCATTCCCGGCAAAAAGTATTTCTTCTTTTCGCATACCATCAAAAAACAGCCCCACAACCAAAAACTCATGCACGCCTTGATACAAAAACAGGTTGACATGATAGATTACGAGACGCTCACCGACAAGAACCACAACCGCATCATAGGTTTTGGTCGTTATGCCGGAGTAGTGGGAGCTTACAACGGAATTTTGGGCTACGGATTGAAATATGATCTTTTTCGTTTAAAACCCGCTCATAAATGTCGCGACCGCGCCGAAATGGAAGACGAGTTGAAACGCGTAAAGCTTCCGAACATCAAGATCGCTTTAACAGGCGGCGGACGCGTGGCCAACGGAGCTATTGAAACACTTTCTGCCCTTAGAATTAGAAAAGTTACGGCAGATGAATTCCTGATGACCTCCTTTCGCGAGCCCGTTTATTGCCAGCTTAACCCGCGCGACTACGTGGAGCGCCCCGGCGATCATAACTTCGATCTCAATGATTTCTTCGCGCATCCTGAGCATTTTGTAAGTAAGTTCGAGCCTTTCACTAAAGAGACCGATCTTTATATCTCGGCGCACTACTGGGATCCCCGCACGCCGAAGATGTTCACTACCGATGATATAAAAGCGCAGGATTTTCACATCAGCGTGATCGCGGATATTACCTGCGATCTGGAAGGGTCTGTTCCAACTACCATACGCTCCACTACCATCAACGCGCCGTTCTACGGGTATAATATGAGATCCGATAAAGAAGATCTTCCTTTCTCTAAAGAC
>JANWKZ010000233.1 GCA_025451115.1 Bacteroidia bacterium
CCATGATCCCGCGTCAGGAAACAATACCTCTGTGTTGGTAACGCCTACCCAGACCTCTTCAGCAACCGGCATCTATTTTCCGCAACTTACCATTTACTCTTCACAGACAGGCTGTGTGGATTCCTTCCAGGTTTGTTTAGAGGTGCTGAATGGCATTACAGTGACCATACCGAACGTGTTTTCGCCGAACGACGACGCGATCAATGATGTGTTCTCTATCAAAACAGAAGGCATACGTGAGTTAAGCTGCGACATTTATGACCGCTGGGGATTGAAGTTATACGGATGGAACAGCACCACCGGGTATTGGGACGGAACTACCAATGGCAAGCAATGTTCAGACGGCACCTATTATTATATTGTTAATGCCACCGATATAAAAGGTAAAGTGAGCAGCTATAGAGGGTACCTACAACTGCTTAAGTAAGCGTTCTCCTATAAAACTGAGCGCCTCCCAACGGGAGGCGTTCTCTTTTTGAGGGAATTCCCAATGTAAAAATACCCTTACAATTTTGTAATTTTGCAATATGTTCAACGAGTTCCGCGAGGCCCTGCTGGTTTTTATCTCTACCCCGGTTTACGCTATTGTAATTGGCGCGGAAATATTCTTCAGCAATTTCCACAAGCATGAGAATTATAGCAAGCGCGGTACGGTAGAGAACATCTATCTCATGCTGCTGAACATGGGCCTCGACATCTTAATGCGTGGTGTCTGTCTTTTGATCCTTAACCATTTTTTCAAATTTCATTTTGTAGAGTGGACCAATCAATGGGCTTACTGGATCGTATTGCTCATTACGCAGGACTTTATGTTCTATCTCTTGCATTATATAGATCATTATTGCCGGTTCTTTTGGGCTGTTCATGTAACGCACCATTCATCTGAGGAGTTCAATTTAACAGTAGGGTTTCGCTCTTCTGTTTTTCAGCCGATTTACCGCTTCGCGTATTTTATCCCGCTTTCGCTTCTGGGTTTCGACGGAAAAGATATCATGTTCATGTATTCTGCCACGCAGATCTACGGCATCCTTATTCATACCAAGTACATAAACAAACTCGGTTTTTTAGAATGGTTCATGTCAACCCCAAGTCATCATCGTGTGCATCATGCGAGTAACGCCGCTTATCTCGATAAGAACATGGGCATGGTTTTCATTATTTGGGACCGGTTGTTTGGAACATTTGTGCCGGAGGACGAAAAAGAAAAAGTTCGCTATGGCTTAACTGAAAATATCGCCTCGCATCACCCGGCCAATGTGGTTTTTCATGAATGGAGGAATATTTTAAAAGATCTGGGACGGAGCCCTAAATTAAAACACAAATTCATGTATGTGTTTGGCCCTCCGGGATGGAGCCATGATGGGCATAAAAAGACGAGCAGGCAGATGAGGGAAGAGTGGCTCCGGAAAAGTACTTATTCTAAATAAACGGTTTCTTTTCCTGAATGGCTGAGATCAGCCACAATATGCTCTTGCAGAGTAGTAGACAGCGACATGCCCACAAAATCGGCTTTTATCGGGTAGCGGGTGTGACTACGATCCACCAACACAACCGTATGTAATTTCTTCACAGGC
Organism: Bacteroidia bacterium; assembly: GCA_025451115.1. Taxonomy (GTDB): domain Bacteria; phylum Bacteroidota; class Bacteroidia; order B-17B0; family Aurantibacillaceae; genus PALSA-968. The sequence continues at coordinate 1,575 of JANWKZ010000233.1, forward strand.
TGGTTAAGGAAAAGCTGAACGCCGTAGATCAAAGTTTTGCCGCTGTTCAGTACATCATCGACTACAATAACAACCTTGTTCTTATAATCTTTTTCCTGCAGATCGGTTTTAGGAACTGCTGCCAGTGGATTTTTTTTGTCAACTATTATTTTCCCCAGCACAATTTCCAGGTCTGATATTTTTTTAAGAAGAGCGGCTAATTTTTTAGCTACGGAATAACCATTTCCCTCAATACCGGCAATGATCACTTCTTTCTCGTCGGCTGTATGCTCATAGATCTCATAAGCAAGACGGTTAAGTTTTTGCTGGATCTGTTCGGTATTTAAGATCTCTACTTTTTTCATGACAGCTTATTTAAAGTAATTCGTTTTTATGTCGCTATACACCGGGAAGTTATTGTGATGCCAGTTCTTTACCACGCGGCAATCTTTCATCAGCATCAAACCGGGGTTGCTGCGGATCATGGTCTTTAATACGATTCCATCCATATTATAGAAATCGTACAGCGCATTATGCTTGTGTTTGAACTGGCTGATCACGTCGGCACTGGAGGAGGTGAGGGCAATGAATTTCACTTTGTCTTTCTCGCAAAGCGCGTAAAAATCATTTATCTGTGCCATCAATTTGGCGTCTTCTTCGGTCTTGGTAAGATCGTAGCAAACCAGGTAGAAATTGTACTCTTTTATTCCTAAAATAGTATCTGTTACAACATTTCCATCGAGATCTGAGATGGTAAAATCTGTGATCTTGGCTTCGTCAATGGCCGGACTAACTAAAACCGAACCTAAAGCGCGATGATAGCCCCAGTTCAGCGTATCCTGCCAGGGCATAGTTTTGTCTGTGAAAATAGTTGTAGTATCACCGGTTTTGAGGTTCTTGTATATGAAGCGTGATTCGTAAACGGCAGCTTTGTAATTCGGACCCGGCTTCATGCCCTCGCAAATGCTCAGCCCCGGCGCATAAGCGCGAAAATCGATCATTGGTAGGTTCTGGTAACAGCGTATAGGGAACCAGATAGCGGCGACAATAGCAATTAAGGTGGTAATATTATTCAGTATCGGACTAAAGAGTGGGTTGATATGATCCTTGCCGGAGAATAAGAGTGTGATCAGGATCAGCAAGGCTATGTCTTTCCAGAAACTTTCCCAGGGAGTAAGTTTGATGGCGTCTCCAAAGCAGCCACAGCCTGTAACTTTACTGTAGCAAGCCGAATAGAATGTGAGGAACGTAAAGAAAACGATCTGAGCCAATAACAACCACAACGTAAGTTCCCGTTTAAACCCTATCAATAACATGAAACCAAGTGCAACCTCGCTCACACAAATAATAATGGCCAGTGGAAGTGAGATATGGGCGAACCACTCGAACATGGCCAGGCCCGTATCGGCCTTAAAAACCTCAAAATATTCCTCCAGCTTATATGAAAAACCTAAAGCGTCATTTGATTTAATGAATCCCGAAAAGATGAAGAGCCCGCCCACCAGGATGCGCGGAATGTGCGTTAAGATCGGAAAACGGCTGATAAACCCCGAAGCATTAATGAGGACGAACATTGTTCCCAGGATAATGGCCTGGGTGGTCTTGCTCAGGCAATTGGGGGTTATCCAGAACAGCAGCAGTGCCACGCCGGCTGATGCAATGAATTTGAACGGTTTTCCGCTTAAGAATTTTTTCATACAATTACAAAGTTAATGAGCCGTGCCGACTATGCAAATAGTAAGCCAAAAATAGGGAATAAGCCTTTACAAAACCTAATAGCGTGGCAAGCGGTTTGTTGTACAAAAACAGTACTTTTACCAACTTCAAACCCACTATGCGTAAAGAAACCCTTGCCCTGTTACTTTGCCTCGCGGCCTTTCATTTCGAGGCCCAGGTAACGGCACCCGACTATACCCAATTTGTAAAACCTATGGTAGGCACCGGCGGGCACGGCCACACTTTTCCCGGAGTCGTGTTGCCTTTTGGAATGATTCAACTAAGTCCCGATACCCGGAATGACGGAAGCTGGGACGGTTGCGGAGGGTATCATTATAGTGATTCACTCATTTATGGGTTTTCGCATACGCACCTGAGTGGCACCGGATGCAGTGATTATGGCGACATCCTTTTGCAGCCCATTATGAAAAAACCCACCTGGGACCGCAAAACCTATCCCGCCAAATTCTCGCATAAAACGGAGAAAACAAGTGCCGGCTACTATTCGGTAAAATTTAAGGATGATCCTATTACCGTCGAGCTTACCACAACTACGCGCGTTGGATTTCATAAATACACCTTTGCGAAAGCAGGGTCGGCTTCTGTCTTTCTTGATCTTTCGCATCGCGACAGGCTTTTGGAAGGTGAGATCAAGGTAGTGGATGAGAAAACAATAGAAGTTTTCAGAAGGAGTGAAGCCTGGGCGAAGGATCAATATTGTTACGCCAGGATAGAATTCTCTAAGCCGGTTAAAATGGATAAGAACCCAAAAGGCGACAGAGCTTTTTTCGGCTTCCCGGTGAAAAAAGGAGAGATCGTTTACGTAAAGGTTGCGATCTCGTCAGTGGATCATGAGGGGACGAGGAAGAACATGCAGTCGGAATTATCCCATTGGGATTTTGAAAAAGTGAAAGCGGATGCCAAAGCTGCATGGAACAAAGAATTATCTAAGATCGAGGTAAAAACGAAGAATATCACCGACCAACAAAATTTTTATACCGCACTTTATCATTGCATGATCCATCCCGGTCTTAGCTCAGATGTGGATATGCGTTATCGCGGCAATGATCTGAAAGTGCACCAGGGAAACAGTGATCATTATACGGTCTTTTCCTTATGGGACACTTTCCGCGGATTGCATCCGCTCTTTACCATCATTGAACAGAAACGAACAAACGATTTTATAAATTCTTTTCTCTCGATGTACAATGAGTTTGGGATGATGCCCATGTGGGAATTATCAGGCAATGAAACCTATTGCATGATCGGTTATCATTCAGCTTCGGTAATTGCGGATGCTTTACTGAAAGGAATTGGCAATTTTGATACGAACGCAGTGCTGAATGCCCTCGTGAAAAGTTCTAACATAAATAAATTCGGAATAAAAAAATACGCGCAGAAAGGCTACTTAAGTGTGGAGGACGAACCGGAGAGCGTGTCCAAAACTTTGGAGTATGCTTATGACGACTGGTGTATCGCGCAGATCGCTAAAACAGCGAAGAAACAGGATATCTACAATAGTTATATGAAACGCTCAAAGAGTTGGGCGAACTTATACGATCCGCAAACCGGTTTCATGCGCCCGAAGTTCAATGGAGGATGGTACGAGCCTTTCGATCCCAAAGAAGTAAACAATCATTATACAGAAGCCAATAGCTGGCAGTATTCCTTCTTCGTTCCGCAGAACATCGCGGCGCTGATACAGGAGTCGGGCGGAGAAAGCGAATTTGAAAAAAAGCTCGACCTGCTTTTCAGTACAGATAGTAAAACTACCGGCCGCGAGCAGGCCGACATAACAGGATTGATCGGCCAGTATGCGCACGGCAACGAACCAAGTCACCACATGGCATATCTCTACAACTATGTTGGCGCGCCTCAAAAAACAGAGAAGTTGGTGAATAAGGTGCTACATGAGCTTTACAAACCAAAGCCCGACGGGCTTTGCGGGAATGAAGATTGCGGACAAATGAGTGCCTGGTACGTACTAAGCAGCATGGGATTTTATCCGGTAACACCGGGTATGCCGCAATACGCTATCGGAACTTGCCTTTTCGATGAGGTAAAGATCAACCTGGAGAATGGAAAGATCTTTACTGTAAAAACTTCCCGGCAAAAGCCAACGGACTTCTACATAGGGTCGGTTAATTTGAGCAACAATCAGTTTCAGTCGCAATTAACCTTTTTACATCATGCTGATATAATGAATGGAGGGACATTTGAAATCAACCTTGTTACAGATCCCGGCAAATCATCTTTTGGAAAAAAGCAAAATTTCCTGGGAGCTTTGCAAAAAATTGTTCCGGCGCCAGTGATAAATTCTGAGCTGATCTTCAAAGATTCGGCTATCGTGAAGATCTCTACGCGAAGTGTTACCGACAAGATCTTTTATTCGGTAAATAAAGAGCCGTATAAAATTTACGAAAAATATTTTTCAGTCAGGGCTACTTCTGAAATAAAAGCGTACGTAGTGCGTGGAAAAGATACCAGCGCTTTAGGGGAAGGGACCTTTAATAAAATGAAACACCCCGACTGGAAGATCTCTTATAACTACAAATACAATCAACAATATCATGGAGGCGGCGACGAAGCGCTTCTTGATGGGCTCTATGGTGACGCTAACTGGAGGCGTGGTTTTTGGCAGGGGTTCCAGGGGAAAGATGTTGAAATTGTCATTGACATGGGAACGGAAAGAAAAGTGGGGACTTTCGCCGCATCTGTTTTGCAGGATACCCGTTCATGGATCGTGTTTCCCAAAAAAGTGGAGTTCTTTGTTTCAATGGACGGAAAAAAATTCGACCCTGCCGTTAATGTAATGAATAACATTCCTATTGATAGTCTTGATTCCCGAACGCAGGTACTTCACGTAACACCCTTCATCCCCATAAAGGCCCGTTATGTTAAAGTGGTGTTTCAGCAGTATGGAAAATTGCCCGAATGGCATCCCGGAAAAGGCGGAGAAAGTTTCCTGTTTATCGATGAGATAGACCTGAAATAATTGTCGGTTTTTAACGTTTTAACAATCTATAACCGCCTTGTTATTAAGTTTCAGAACGCGGCACGGTTATGGAAGTAAATTCCTAGTATTTTTAAGCCAAAATAAACTCTATGAAGCGTTTTCTTTTGATCCTGGCGTTGTGCTTTTCTTTCTCCGCTTTTTCTCAAAAGATCACCTCCTTCACGCCTGATACCATGAAATACATCAAGGAGCTTGATGCGTATTTCCAGGAGGGTTCGGCCAATAAGGAAGACGCCGCAAAATTCGTTGAGAACTTTAAAAAATTCTGGCAGAGCTACGCCTTCGCTAAAGGGTTCAAAGATTACGTTTACGGTACCAGCAACACTATGCTGCAGAAGAAACTGAAGCCCTATCCTTATTTTCAAAACTACCTTTTGGCCGTAGCCAATTTCATCAATTCAAAACAGGATTTTGAAAAATTTGAAAGCTGGCAGGAAGTGCTTGACAAAGTACTTAAGAGCAAGAACCCGAAGCCTATTGATAATTTCCTCGATATGAGCGTGAACCTTTTTCAGGACGGCGTCTTCTTTAAATCGCCCAGCTTTGAGTGGTACACTACAGAATCCATTTACAAATTTGACTTTGATAGCCTTCCTAAATTAGTGTTCCAGGAGTTCACGCTCAATGGCCGTAACCCACGCTTTGATTCTATCGCTATAGAAAATACCAGTGGAATTTATTATCCCAGCTCAGGAAGATTTTACGGAAAGCTCGGAAAGGTAAGCTGGAAACGCACCGGGCTGAGCGATGATGTGTATGCGCAGATAAAAAAGTACTCGATAGATTGTAAGACCGGCGGATATATATCAGACTCGGTGATGTTCTACAACCCACAGTATTTTGATAAGCCGCAAAAAGGAAAATTAACTGACAAGATCATCTCGCAGAATGATGGCAAGCTTACGTATCCGCGTTTCGACAGCTACGCGCGAAGGCTTGAAATTAAAAGTGTGATCAAAGATGTTTATTACGACGGTGGTTTTGCCATGCGCGGTCCGGCCTTTGTGGGTAGTGGCGATAGCAAGGATCCGGCCCACGTGGTTTTTAAGAGGAACAACCAACGCTTTTTAACTGTGGCGGCCCGCAACTTCACCATGAATGCGGAGAAGATCACGGCCGACAACGCGGCCATTAAATTCTATGTCGATAAAGATTCTATTTTCCACCCGGGATGTAATTTCAAATACATTGCCGAGCAAAGAAAAGTTTCGCTTATCCGCACAGACCAGGGCCTACAAAAAACCCCATTCTCTGATACCTACCATAAAGTAGACATGTATTTCGAAGAGTTGACCTGGAAGATCGATTCACCGAAGATCGACATTGGGTTCCTTGCTGCTAATTTCCAGGGACAGGCGTATTTCGAGAGCCAGGATTTCTTTACGATGGATAGGTTCCAGGCAATGAAAGGAGATGGAAATGAAGTGAACCCGATCATTAAGATCAACCAGTATTTCGAGCAGAACAAGCAAATGACCTTCGATGCGGTGGAGTTGGCAAAATTCATGAAATGGACCGCCATCGACCTGCGCCCGGTATTGGTAAAGATCGCTACGTTTGGCGTTATCAATTACAATGTAGAAGCGGATGAGGTGACGATACGACCGAAACTTTTTAAATACATCAAGGCATCGCGAAAGCAAACGGATTACGACATTCTTACTTTTCATTCCGTTATACCCGGTTCTTACAACGCTACCATTAACCTGCTGAATGATAATTTTGATATGCGCATACGGGGAGTGAAACAGATCCTGATCAGTGATACGCAGAAGGTTTTCGTTTTCCCGGCAAAGCAGGAGGTTGTTTTGAAAAAAGGCCGTTCGTTCACTTTCAGCGGCGCGGTTGCCTCCGGTAAGTTCGAATTTCACGGGAAGGAATTCGCTTATGATTACGACCAGAACAAGATCAACATGAAGTTGATCGACTCGCTTCGTATCTATGTAACGGCACAGCAGCCCGAGCCGGATGGAAGTGTTCCGTTCAAGCGCGTACAAACGGTTATTGAAAGTATATCCGGGGAGCTTGACGTGGATCACCCGAAGAACCACGCGGGTTACATGAAAGCACCCCGCTACCCTGTGTTCCAGAGTTTCAAGGAGTCGTATGCCTATTACGATAAGAAATCCATTCAGAAAGGGGTTTACAACCGAAATGATTTTTATTTCAAACTTGATCCGTTTACGATCGATAGTCTCGACAACTTCGAGAATAGTGCGCTGCGATTTAAGGGAGAATTCTCGTCCGCCGGCATCTTCCCGGTATTCAGAGATACGATCACACTTCAAAGGGACTATTCGCTCGGGTTCATTCGTAAAACACCTGCCGGCGGTTTCAATGCTTACGGTGTAAAAGGAAATTTTGATAACGAGATCCGCTTAAGCAACAAAGGTCTGCGTGGAAGTGGGGATATTAAATTCGGCCCATCGCTTACCAAGGGGGATGATTTCATTTTCTTCCCCGACTCCGTTAATGGTGTGGCGAATACGTTTGACGTGAAGGAACAGGAGAACCCGATCGAATTCCCGCAGGCACACGGGGATAAGGTGTATATACACTGGACCCCAAAGAAAGATCTTATGCAGGCCTATGATACAGATACACCGTTCTCTTCCTATGACAAAAAGGTACAATTCCGCGGACGTTATGATCTTACTATTAATGAACTTCGAGGAAGTGGTAAGGCCGATTTTGAAAGGGCCGATCTTATGTCGAAAGACATTTTATTCAAGCAGAAGAAATTTTTCTCAGATACAGCCGATTTCCATCTGAAAGCGCTGGATGAAGAAGGACTCACTTTTGCCACGGATAATGTGAACGCCATTATTGATTTCGAAAAACGTAGCGGAACTTTCGTAACGAATGGAAGTGGTTCGGTGGTTCGCTTCCCGAAAAACGATTACATCAGCTACATGGATCGTTTCAAATGGTTCATGGATGAAGAAAGTATACAGTTAGGGGATGAGAATAAGAAGATCGATCTGGCCGCTGCTGAGAACGAGGACGTAGAACTGGAAGCGCCTCAATTCATCTCGATCAAAAAAGGGCAGGACTCCCTGAGTTTCTTTGCTCCGGCAGCCAAATATAACCTGCGTAAATACATTATCAATTGTATGAACGTACCTTTCATTAACGTGGCCGATGCGCGTTTATATCCCGACAGCGGCAGGGTGACCATTTATAAGAACGCGGTGATGGATACGTTCAAGCATTCTGTTCTTGCGGCAAACACCGTTACAAAGTATCACAACGTTCGGAACGTGAAGGCGAACATCTTCGGGCGCCGCAGCTACATGGCAGAAGGAGATTATACCTACCTGGATGAGAACGACAAGCCCTATAATATCCATCTGGCTAAGATCTATCCCGACACATCAGGACAAACAGTTTCCGAAGGTAGTATCCCCGAGAAAGAGAACTTCAAGTTCAACGACTACTTCAGTTTTGCCGGAAAGGTTTACCTGAAGGCCAGCAATCAGTTCCTGACCTATGTGGGTGGTACTCGTATCGTGCATACGTGTAAGATCGGAAAATCTTACCTGAGCTTTGAAGGAGAGATCGATCCTAAGGAGATCCTGATCCCCATCCCTAAAGCACCCAAAGATATGACGGGTGTACCGGTAGCCTGCGGGATCATTTATTCGCCCGACAGTAATAAAGTGTACTCTTCCTTCTTATCACAGCGCTTTAGCGGGAAGAACGACAAAGATGTATTGTTGGTTGACGGATTCCTTGGTTTTGATCGCGAAACAAAAGAATACCGCATCTCTAACAAAGAGAAATTAGTGGAAACATCGCTTCCGGGGAATTACCTGAGCCTGGGTACCCAGGATTGCCAGGTGTATGGCGAAGGTAAACTCGATATAGGCGCAGATTTCGGGCAAATGAAAGTAACCACCATCGGTAACGTACAACAAAATACGATCAATGATTCTACTAAGTTCGACCTGATGATGGTACTTGATTTCTTCTTCGAGAAGAGCGCGATCAAAAAGATGTCAGCCGATTTTGAGCTGTTGTTCAACTCACTTGCCCCAACCGATTTTAGTCGCAAAACCTTCGAAAAAGGCATGATCGAGATATTGGGCAAGGAGCGTGGCGACAAAGCTTTATCTGAATTGAACCTCTATGGAAATTACAAGCGTTTCCCTGATGAGATCGAGAAGACACTCTTTATTTCGGATGTGCAAATGGTGTACAATGATAAACTGAAATCTTTCGTATCGGTAGGAGATATCGGGATCGCCAATATCCTGAAGGCCGAGATCTACAGGTATTCACCTGGATTGATCCAGATCAAAAAACAAAAGAATGGCGACGTAATTGATATTTACCTCGAGCCGGACGCTACTACCTGGTATTATTTCAGTTATTTCCGCGGTGTGATGAGTGCGGTATCAAGTAATGCCGATTTCAACAAGATCATAACTGAACTCAAATCAAAGGACAGGAAACTGGAAGTGAAGGACGGACCTTCTTACCAGTTCCAGGCCTGCAGTCCTACCAAGAAGGACCAGTTTGTAAAGAAACTGAAACAAGCGATGGGCCAAAAAGACGACGACGAGTAGACTTAGGAATTTGCTACTGATCTTTTTAGAATGGAGATCGTTTCATCGATCTCGGCTTCTGTTGTGTATTTACTAAGACTAAAACGAATGGAGGAGTAGGAGTCGGCGTGGCTTAATCCCATCGCTTTTAGAACGTGTGAAGGTTGCGCTAATGCCGAGGTGCATGCCGAGCCGGAAGAAACACATATACGAGAATTTATTTTGGGAATGAGCATTGAACTATTGGTACCGGAGAAACAAATGTTGGCGGTGTTGTATAATCGGTGTTTTGTACTTCCGTTGATCCGAACGCCGGGAAGATCGAGCAATTGATGTTCCAGTTTAGCGCGTAGGGTGGAGATGCGCGTGTTGTTGTCCCATAGTTCACTTGCAGCGATCTCACAGGCTGCGCCCAATCCAACTATGCCCGGAGTGTTCAAAGTGCCGGAACGCAGCCCTTTTTCATGTCCTCCACCTTCAATTAAAGACTGTAGGTTAACGCGCGGATCTCTTCTTCTTACAAACAGAGCGCCAATGCCTTTTGGGCCGTGAAATTTATGTGCGGAGATGCAAAGCAGGTCGGCGCCTAACTCGTTCACGTTAAGTGTCATTTTACCCGCGGCCTGCGTGGCATCACAAAATACAATAGCACCCTGCTTATGTGCTATGTCGGCGATCTCTTTTAAAGGTTGTATCACCCCCGTTTCATTATTGGCCAACATGATACATACCAACACAGTTTCTTTAGTTATCGTTTCCCTAAAAAGATCAATATCTACCAATCCCTCGGGAGAAACGGGAAGATAAGTGACCTGCGCGCCTTTTTTTTCGAGTGAAGCACAAACGTCGAGCACCGCTTTGTGTTCGGTACTGATAGTAATAATGTGTTTGCCTTTGGGTTGATATTTTTCGTAAACACCTTTTATAGCGAGATTGCAGCTTTCTGTTGAGCCCGAAGTGAAAATGATCTCCTCGGCTGTGGCTGTCAGGAAAGTGGCTACCTGTTGCCTTGCTTTTTCAACTGCCGCTTCGGCCTGCCACCCTGCCGGATGGGTTTTGCTGGCCGCGTTCCCGTAAAAAGTATCAAAATAAGGCAACATGCTATCAAGTACCCGCTTATCCATACGGGTTGTGGCATTATTGTCTAAATAAATAGGTTCTTTATCCATCAGCGTCTCAAAATTACAACTAATTTTGCCCCGTATTCCATGAAGGGCATTTCCAAACACCATTTCCTTTTACATTTTATCGTCTTCATCTGGGGTTGGAGCCCCATCTTTGGTAAAGCTATTTCGTTGCAGGCCTTTCAGTTAGTGTGGTTTCGCATTCTCATCACCCTGGTTGCTCTTACTATTTATTTTAAATGGCAGAAAACCCCGCTGATCGTTTCGCGTAAGAACCTCGGAATTCTGCTGGGAATTGGTTGTGTGATCTCCTTTCACTGGTTCTGCTTTTATAATGCCATTAAAGTATCCAACGTATCAATAACGCTCGTGGCTTTTTCAACGGGGACGCTTTTCACCTCGATCATAGAACCGATCTTTTACAAAAGGAAATTCTTTATCTACGAAATGTTCTTTGGCCTTGTGATCATAGGGGCCATTTACATGATCTTTTCCATAGAGACCCAATATTACCTGGGCATCATTTTCGGAATACTGGCAGCATTTACTTCCTCACTCTTTACTGTTTGGAACGGGTTATTGGTTCGAAACATAGAATCTCCGGTCATCACTTTCTATGAATTGGCAGGGGGACTGGGAAGTCTTACTGTATACCTGCTTTTTGCAGGAGAGTTCACGCCGGATTTCTTTGTTGTGTCCGCGAAGGATTACGTTTTCCTAAGTATTTTTTGTGTAGTGGGCACAGCGTTCCCATTTGTTGCCAGTGTCAACCTGCTAAAGAAGCTAAGCCCGTATACGGTGACACTTACGGTGAACCTCGAGACCGTTTATGGGATCATTTTCGCATTCCTGCTTTGGCCTGAGACCGAGAAAATGCGTGGCTCATTCTACCTCGGCGCTTCGCTGATACTGGCGGTGATCTTTGCTAATGCCCTTGTGAAGGCTCGATTCTATAGTAAGCCTGTAGATCCTTAACTTATAAAAGTTTGTTGAATTAATGCCTGGATCTCCGCAAGAGTAGTAATTACTTCATCCGGTGTAAGTGGCTTATTTATAAATTTTCTCACAAACCGACTCTCTATTGAACGCTTTAGATCATTAGCGTCTGAGGAGGAAGTTAACATAACAATTGCACTTTTATTACGTATGGCTGGAGGCAACAGTGCGAATTCGTCCAGGAACTCAAAACCATTCATCTCCGGCATGTAGATGTCGAGGAAGATCAGGTCCGGCAGTTTGTCGGGGGAATCTGAATTCTTTTTAAGGTATTCAAGAGCAGAAGCCCCGCTTTTTTCTGAAAGCAAATTACCTCTGAAACCTGTACTTGTAATGGTTTGCCGTATAACCATAAGGTCCATTTCATTATCGTCAATAAGCAGAATGGTCTTTACCTTAATGGCAGACTCATTATTCATGGTTTCCATGATCGAATGGTAATGATCTTTCAATGGTTTTGTTTCAGGGGGATAATACCCGCTACTAAGCGCAAGATCACGCGACGCTAAAAAGAGAAGTACCAAAGTACTTACGATAAAAAAGGAAATAATGATGAAAAACATGGCATATAATTTTTTGTAAAGTTCCGGCAATTAAAGCCCGCGCACTATAACATGAAAAATGATTTGCCTGTAGAAACGGAAAAGAAAACTATGTCATTGTTTGATTGACAAAACGGAGTTTTTCCCAATGAAGCGGAGGGTAAGAACAGCCAGCACCAGGCAATAACCCCAAAG
>JANWKZ010000234.1 GCA_025451115.1 Bacteroidia bacterium
ACCCCGATAGACATACCGGTTAAGAATGCGATAAGAACGATCCAGCGCATGGAACTGGGTTCTTCTGATTCTTCTTCCCACTTTAAAATGGCCCAGAACACTGCGGCAGTGAATAAACTACTCATGGCGTATACCTCACCCTCAACAGCCGAGAACCAGAATGAATCAGAGAATGTATAGGCAAGGCCGCCAATGATACCGCTTCCGAGGATAGCCCAGATCTTACCGCCATCCGTAGGGTTTTCGGTTGGAGAAAGTATTCTTTTAGCCAGGCGGGTAATGGTCCAGTACAGGAAAAGAATAGTGAACGAACTGCAAAGCGCGCTCATCACGTTTACCCATAAAGCTGCCTTTGCCGGATCGCCCATGGAAAACATCGAGAAAAAACGACCGATCAGGAGAAAGAAAGGTGCCCCGGGCGGGTGACCAACTTCAAGTTTGTAGGAGGTGGCGATGTACTCACCGCAGTCCCAGAAACTGGCCGTTGATTCGATGGTTAGGCAATACGTGACAGTTGCTACGGCCCAAACGAGCCAGCCAACCAGGTTGTTTAATTTCTTATAGTCGTTCATCATAATATTAAAGCTTTGCGAATTTAGTAATAAAAAAGTCTCAACGACATCCTTATTTAACCGATTGCCCGGCTTAACAAAAATTAGCAGGCCTCTTTAGATAAATTAAGTGAAGATCATTCTTCGTCCTTATGCAGGATGGTGCCCCGGTAGGCACCTGAGAAAAAGAGTTCGATGCGGGCGCCTACAAAAGCCTGTTTCTGGTTTGCGTCGCCAAAGATGGTGAGTCCTATTCCGTAATCGAATTTTACTTTGTAGAACATCTGCAGGGCGGCATAAACGCCTATCTCGCTCATGATGGGAGGTGGATTAGCGCGTGCGCTGTCCTTACCGCTTACACCTTTAAGCATGAGCGGGTAATACCCATTGGTATAACCCAGGCCGCCGAAGGCAGCCCAGAAATACTTATAGCTTTCTTTACGGTAGCCCGCCGCGCCATGCATTTGCACCTGGAGCTTATCATAAAAAGTAGGCCCCTGGAGGTAGCCGCCTAACTGGAAATAGGTCTTTTGAATATGAAAGTTAAAATCGGCCCCGGTGGTTATGAAGCCCGTATTCCAGGCGCTGTTATACCCTTTGCCCACACCCAGGGTAACGTAATTATTGTAGATGCGGTACTTCTTACCGTCGAGCTTGATCTCGGTTTTTTTGTTGTAGGGCTGGGCGTAAAGTTCCTTTAACTGGCTATCAGGTTCCTTTCCGAAGGCCGATTTGGGCCCCTGAGCCTGCATAAATGCCACAGAACCAATAAACAAGAAAAAAAGGGCTGTTTTGGCCTTCATGGGATCAAAGATAGTTAAAATAACCAATTGAAAGAGAGCCACTTGGTAAGTGGCGGCATTTTTTTTATAAGTGGCGGGGTTACCTTTTAAAAAAGGAGGAATAAAGGTCAAATAAACTCTTAAAACCAAACAAAATGAAAAAAGTACTTTCGATCATCGCTTTATCGGCTTTAGCAACTTCTATGTTCGTTGCTTGTGGTCCTTCTGAAGCAGAAAAGAAAAAAATGGAAGAAGATGCAAAGCGTATCGCTGACTCTTTAGCTAACGCTATCAACGCTTCTATCTCTGCTGCTGTTGACACAGCTGCTAAAGCTGCTGATACTACAGCTGCTGCTCCTGCAACTGAGGAGAAGAAATAATTAGCCTGACGGCAAACAAATTTGTTTGTATAGTTAGTTGATGAAAAGCCCCGAGGCGCAAGCCGAGGGGTTTTTTGCTTCTACCCCCTCCATAACCCTCCCCCGCGGGGGAGGGAATAGCCCGCCATAATACTTACAAAATTTGGACGGAATGGAAGAAAGTTCGTATATTTGCGTCCCTTAAAAAAAGTAAAAGAAATGTTAGTAGTACAGTTAAAAGAAGGCGATACTTTAGAGAAAGCGCTGAAGAAGTTCAAAAAGAAGTTCGAAAAAACCGGAGTTGTAAAGGAACTACGTGAGCGCCAGAAGTTTACCAAAAAATCGGTACGCCGCCGCCAGCAGAAGATCCGTGCCGTGTATGTAAATAAACTCCACACAGGCGTGATCGAAAGCAAGAAGTTCAGCAAGTAAGCGGCTAGAACCCTTTAAATATATTCACAAGCTTTTGTATTCCGGATGGTTTTTACTAACTTCGGTATACAAAAGCTTGTTTTTTTATGGGGGGTTGGCACACAGAGAGATTTCTAGAGTACATCCGGTCAGAAAAAAGGTACTCCGCCAACACCTGTGTTTCCTACGGGAAAGACCTTTCTGAATTCATTTCCTTTTCTGAAAAGACATTTGAGGCCGGGCAACCGGGTGAAGTTACTTCCCAGCAGGTGCGTACCTGGATCTTCGAGCTGAGCAAATCCAAAAAAAGTGCAACTACCATCCACCGCAAGATCTCTTCCCTAAAAACTTATTACAAGTACTTACTCAAAAACAATATCGTAAAAAAAACTCCGTTAAATGGGTTGATCCTCCCAAAAAAACCCAAAATGCTGCCTGTTTTTATCGATGAGCATAAACTTAAGGGCGCTAACCTCGCGAGGAATAAAAAGGTGAGCGACGATAAAAAATCTCCTTATACATTGGTGCTCGAAAAACTGGTAATGGAGCTTCTTTACCAAACAGGCGTGCGCCGGTCTGAACTGGTGAACATCGAGCAGAAGAATATAGACCTGCACACGCAACAATTAAAAGTTTTGGGTAAGCGCAGCAAAGAACGCATCATTCCTTTCGGGAAAGACCTTAAGAACCTGATACAGGAATTCATTTCTTTAAAAGATAAGAACGGCTTTCCTGAAGATTTTTTATTATACACCGAACAGGGAAAACACGTTTATGATAAATGGGTATACCTCGTAGTGAAGAGTGAACTGGCAGAAGTAACCACACTAAAGAAAAAAAGTCCGCACGTTTTGCGCCACAGTTTTGCTACGCATTTATTGAACGATGGGGCGGAGATCAATGCGGTGAAAGAACTACTGGGTCATGCGGGGCTGGCAGCAACCCAGGTTTATACGCACAACACTATAGAAAAATTAAAGAATACTTATAAGAAAGCCCATCCGAGGGCATAGTGAAGTACAACCCGGTTGAATCACTCTAATACTAAAGAAGAAAAAGATATTTATACCATTATTAACCTATAAAAACAGAAATCATGACTCCAAAGATCCAATCTGTTCATTTTGATGCCGACAAAAAACTGATCGGCTTTATCAACGAAAAAGTTTCAAAGCTCAGCCAGTTCCACGATGGCATCATCGACACCGACGTGATATTACGTTTAGACAAATCGAACGACCAGAACAATAAAACGGCCGAGATAAAACTGAATTTAAAAGGCAGCCAGCTTTTTGCCAAGAAACAATGCATTACTTTTGAAGAAGCCATTGATTCGGCGGTTGACGCTTTACGCTCACAAATTAAAAAGGCAAAAGAGAAAGCCTCGGCAAATCATTAAAACACCAAAGCCTGTTGTTGCGGCTGAAGTTCTACAACAATTGAACGTTTGTAGGCCGCAACAACAGCACCAATTGAAAAACCCGGATCGTTGATCCGGGTTTTTTGTTTATACAAGAAAGAAGAATGAGATAAGCCGGTTCTTTTTGGCCACCTGCACGGCCTCCATTTTATTATGCACCTGCAGTTTGGAGTAAATATTCTCAATGTGCTTACGCACGGTTTTCGGGCTGATAAAAAGTACATCGGCTATCTCCTGGTAATTCTTTCCCTCGGCGATTTTTTCGAGGATCTCGAGTTCACGCGCACTGAGACCAAAATCTTTTTTCTCTTTTACTTCGGTCCTTTCAGAAGGCGTATTCTCGCGGAGGAATTGTAATGTTTTTAGAGCTATAACGGGGCTCATGGGAGCACCGCCTTCCATAGCTTCTTCTATGGCCGCCACAAGTTTAGATGGTTTCTCATCCTTTAACATATAGCCTGTAGCACCCGCTAATACGGATTGAAAGATCTTATCCTCTTCGTCAAAAACGGTAAGCATGATGATCTTGAGGTCGGGAAAATGATGTTTTACTTTTTTGGTTGCTTCGATGCCATCCATCACCGGCATATTGATGTCCATCAAAACGATGTCGGGCATTTCCTGTGAAAGTTTCTGAAGAAGTTCTTTTCCGTTGGGTGCAATGAACAATAGCTCGAGCTCGCTGAACTGCGAAAGGTTCTCACGCAGTGAGCGGGCGAGGTTCTCGTTGTCTTCGGCTACCGCTATCCTGATCTTCTTCATCCTGCTAAATTACGGTTTCATGAAGGCATTTGCATACGACAGATGCCTTATTTGTAAGGGGCTATTAATGTGATGGTTGTGCCTTTTCCGGACTCCGAATTCAATATAAACTCCCCTCCTACCTCTTCGGCCCTGGCTTTCATGTTTATAAGGCCATAATGCCCGTCTTTTTTTTCAGCCTCGGTGAATCCTTTCCCATTGTCCTTTATGACCACGCAAATGGAATTGCCATCATGAGTTGTTATTTCAACTTCAAGATCAGCAGCGGCCGAATGCTTAATGGAATTATTGACCGCTTCCTGTACGATGCGGAACAAATGAATGGCAAGAGAAGGTTTCAGTGTGATCTCAGTATCTCCCTTCGTTTCAACAGTGAACCTTATATTTCCTCCCATCGAAAGCATTTTAGCGATATGCTCCCGTACTTTCTCGCGGAACTCATTTATGGTGACCGATCCTTTATTGATCACCCAGATCGTTTCGCGCAATTGCTGCATAGTAGAACGCGTAAAATCTCCCAGCGACTCAATTTTTACCTGGGCTTGTCCGGATGGTATTTTCTCGAAACGATCGCTGATCGAATCGAGCGTGGAAATAATATATGTGAGATTCGAACCCACGTTATCATGTAGATCGCGCGAGATGCGCTCCCGTTCCAATTGTATCTTATGCTGGATTTCAACTTCACGTAACTTTACCTTTAATTTTCGTTGCGAATAATAGCGAATGAAAAGTCCCAAAAGTATTACAGCTGTCACTACTTCCAGCACAATGAACCAGGCGCTAAGCCAGAACGGCGGGGTCACTTTTACAACAATGGCAAACTGTTTTTCCTGCCAATCGTTGTTTCCCACTTTAGCCCTCACTTTAAAGATATACTCGCCGAAAGGAAGACTGGAGTAGGAAGCAATGCGGGTGGAAGAAGAAACCTCGTTCCACTGTGCATCGAAATTCTCGAGCTTGAAAGCATACCTGATCTTTTCCTGCAGACGCATGTCCACCGCGGCAAATTCGAAGGTGATCGTTTTGTCCTCATAAAAAAGGTTGATCTCATTCTCCACACGAACATCCTTATAATTCACTTTCAAGCCTGTGAGAAGGATCGGGATCGATCTGCCGGAATTACGAATACTGTCGGGATGAAAGAACAACATCCCATCCGGGGTACCGAACAAAAGTTGGCCGGCCTCGTTCTTAAAAAAGGCATTTTGGGTAAACTCATTTGAGAGGATCCCATCCTTCACATTATAATTCGTAAAGACAGGATGATCGGGGTCGAAGCGCGACAAGCCCCCGTTGGTGCATACCCATAAAAATCCTTTGTTATCCTCGAGCGCTCCGTACACCACATCATTGGCCAGGCCCTGTTTTTTGGTAAAAGAACGGAAGGTTCCCCGCTCACGGTCCATCAAACAAATACCGCCCCCCAAAGTACTTACCCAAAACCTTCCTTTCGAATCTTCAAAGGAAGAAGTGGCCATATTGTACCCGAGACTGGTGGTATCTCCCGGTATAGAAGTATAGTTCTTAAGTTTCCCGTTCTTTTTGTCGTATCGTGTAATGCCTCCTGTAGAAGATATCCAGATGATCCCTTTTTTATCCTGGTAAGCGCTGATCACATATCCCGAAGGAATGCCGGTCTTATTCGTATAATCAGGTAAAAACGTTTCAAATTCTTTTTGCTTTGGTTTATAACGGTACAAACCTGCCTGCGTTGAGATCCATATGTCGCCCTCGTTATCACAAAACAGGTGGTCGACGGTTGCCGACCGCAACGATGAATTACCTTTGTTAAAATAGGTCCAACTTTTTTTTACAGTTTCGTAGAGTGCCACACCCTGGTTGCGCGTTCCCACCCAGATATTATTGTCTTTATCCCTCGTTATGGAAGTAATGAACTTATCGGGAATTTTATTTTCGTACCAGGTTTCCACAAGAATATTCTCTCCTGTTGAAACGCCGGCATTGTTCAGTTGCAAAAGATCCACGCCTCCGCCTGTTCCGATCCAGAGTTGGTTATCATTCTGCAACATGCTCCACACCGGATTTGACGAGAGCGCGGGTTTTGTTCCATGATGCAGGAATCCAAAAGTTTCTTTTTGAGGATCGTAAATGTTCACGCCACCTTCTGAGGTTCCTATCCAGATCAATCCTTCGGGGTCTTCGTAGATACCTTCGATGGCACTGCTGCTTAACGAATAACTATCTTCATCGTTGTGCATTAAAAGAACCGGTTCCTGTTCAGATCGCACCGAAACATACAAGCCTTCGGCCGTCCCTATCCAAAGGTTTTTCCGGCTATCGCAAAACATCGTAGTAATGCGCTTTTCTTTTAAAGCGGGGAAAACTTCCTGAAGAAGATCTTTTTGGGCATCCAGAACGAATATTCCTTTTCCATATTCCAGGAATATCCTGTTGCCCGAGGTCACCAGGTTAAAACGGCCAACAACAGGTAATTTTCCTGCCCACAATTTTTCTCCTTTCAATGAATAAACTCTGGCGATACTGTCTTTTGTACCAACCGTAGCGTAACCTGAACTGCCCACAGGATAAAGAACCTGGTCCTTCTTGTCCATTACAGAGAACGGTTGCTCTTTAGCATCCTCTTTCTCTATCCGGCAGTACCGCTGATGGGAATTTTTGAACAGGATGTTTCCCGCCGCATCTTTAAGCAGACAATGAATACTGCTGTGAAAATCCAAACGTTCTTTTTCTTCTACCCAGGCGCGACTGAAAATATTTGTTTTTTTATTATAATGATTCAACCCATTGCGCGTACCTATCCAGAGGTTTCCCCCATCATCTTCTATTATACTTAAAACGAAATTGTCAGAAAGTGTAGTGCTGTCGCCTCGCTCATTCCTGTACACTTTGATATCATACCCGTCGTAGCGGTTCAATCCATCCTGCGTACCAAACCAATAGTATCCCTCGCTGTCACGAAACACACAGTTCACCGTATTTTGCGAAAGACCGTCCTTGATGCCAAAATGGTCCATACGGTATTGCTGGGCAGCTAAATTACCTCCCAGCAAAAACAGGCATAATACAATACGGAATGGCATACCCAAAAATAAGAAAATCGGGGGTATTACCTAAAGAAAAACCCCGCTTATTAGCAGGGTTTCACTCATATTTATATTGTATCTGTTTATTTCAGATATAGCATCTCGCGGTATTTAGGCATAGGCCACATCGCGTCATCTACCATCATCTCCAGTTTATCTACATTGTAGCGGATGGTCTCAAAACAAGGCTTCACTTTATCGCAATAAGCGTGCGCCTGCTTCTTAGCGTTATCGAGGTTATTGGCTTTTTTGCGCTCTTCGATCATTTTCTCTACTTCGTTCTTAATGATCGTTACACGCTCGGATATTTCCTTGATAGAATCCAATTGCACATCGGCGGCTTTTTTGAAATCGGCGGCCGAGAAGATGTTCTTCATTCCGCTCACGTTATCAACCAGCACTTTTTGGTACCTGATAGCCGAAGGAATGATCTGGTTCATTACCACATCACCGATTATACGTGATTCGATCTGGATCTTCTTGGTGTAAGTTTCGAGGCAGATCTCGTAACGGGCCTCCTGCTCGCGGTGAGAAAGAATACCAAGATCTTCAAAAAGTTTCAAAGACGTTTTGCTTACGTATGCTTCCAAAGCCTGGGGTGTAGTGTTGAAATTGTTCAACCCTCTTTTCTGTGCTTCCTTTTTCCACTCCTCGCCATAGCCGTTCCCTTCAAATCGTATCTTCTTGGAAGCAACGATGTATTTTTTCAGTACCTGGAAGATCGCCTCATCTTTCTCCACGTTCTTCGCGATCAAAGCATCCACATCGTTTTTGAAAGTGATCAATTGCTCGGCAACAATAGCGTTCAACACGGTCATAGGGCCGCTGCAGTTGGCAGAAGAACCCACCGCGCGGAACTCAAATTTGTTCCCGGTAAAAGCAAATGGAGATGTACGGTTGCGATCTGTATTATCTAAAAGGATATCGGGAATTTTACCGATGCCCAGCTTCAGAGCGGTTTTTTGCTCGGGCGTCATTTTCTTTTCGCTCACGCTCTTTTCAATATCATCCAGCATTTTGCTTAGCTGGTCGCCCAGGAAAGCGCTCATGATAGCGGGGGGAGCTTCGTTAGCGCCCAAACGATGATCGTTGTTTGCCGAAGCGATAGCAGCGCGTAGCAGGTCGGCATGCTCATGCACCGCCATAATAGTATTTACAAAGAAAGTCAGGAACTGTAAATTGGTCTTTGGTGTTTTTCCGGGACTCAATAAGTTCTTACCGGTATTAGTAGCCAGGCTCCAATTGTTATGCTTGCCGCTTCCGTTCACCCCTGCGTAAGGTTTTTCGTGCAACAGCACGCGCAGGTTGTGCTTAATGGCAACCTTCTCCATCACATCCATCAATAATTGGTTGTGGTCAACCGCCAGGTTCACTTCCTCAAATACGGGAGCACACTCGAACTGAGCAGGAGCCACTTCATTGTGACGCGTACGAACAGGAATACCTAATAAATGACACTCATATTCAAAATCACGCATATAAGCTGTAGCACGCGCGGGGATAGAACCCCAATAGTGATCTTCTAATTGCTGACCTTTAGCGGGAGAAGCTCCGAATAAAGTGCGGCCGGTTTGCTGCAGATCGTAACGCACGTTATATAAAGCCGCGTCAACCAAAAAATATTCCTGCTCCCATCCTAAAGTAGCGATGGTCTTGGTTACGTTCTTATCAAAGTACTGGCAAACATCGGTGGCTGCCTTATCTAAAGCGTGTAATGATTTTAATAAAGGAGTTTTATAATCAAGAGCTTCGCCGGTATAAGAAACGAAGATAGTAGGAATACAAAGTGTTTTATCGAAAACAAAAGCGGGCGAAGTAGGGTCCCATGCGGTATAACCGCGCGCTTCGAAAGTGTTGCGGATACCGCCACTGGGAAAGCTAGATGCATCGGGCTCCTGTTGTACTAATTGACTGCCACTAAAACGCTCGATGGCACGGCCGTTACCGGCAGGTTCAAAGAAACCATCGTGCTTCTCGGCAGTTGTTCCGTTCAGAGGCTGGAACCAGTGTGTGTAGTGCGTGGCGCCTTTATTGGTAGACCAGCTTTTCATAGCTGATGCAACCTGGTCGGCAATTTTACGATCAATGGTGCTTCCCTTTTCAATGGCGTTCATTACCATTAAAAAGGCTTCTTCGCTTAGGTATTCTTTCATGGCATCATAGCCAAAAACGTTAGAACCGTAATACTCGGAGATCTGGCTCGAAGGAGCAACGGGCTCTACCGGGTTGCGGTGCAATACTTCCTGGAGGGCTGAGAAACGGCGGTTTTCCATGGTTTTAGAGGTTTTTTAGGGTTGATTTTAGTTACAAACTCGAAATTTTATACAAAGATACCTAAAAAACAGGGGGGTTGATCAAAAAATATCAACTTTTTAAGGGAAAATGTTGAAAAAACAGGGGGTCATGGCAAAAAAAGTTGATTTTGTGGTTTCTTACAGTGTTTTATTCGATGATCTGGGCGTTTCCCCGTTGCACAACAGCCAGGCGCAACGGGGCCGGGCCACTGAGGGGTTCCGCCCCGCCTGCCGTCACACAAGCACTCGCATTGGCGGGCAGGTTTTTGCAGCTACAGGCTGTTCAATCCTAAATTATCATACAAATCTGCGTCATCTGCGTTCCAAATCACCTACTACTAGGCAAAAGAGCCCCTTCGGGCCCTCTGTGTCCCTAACGCAGTATATCAAAGCCTATTTATATATTTGATACGCTAATGTTGAAGAAAGTAATACTCGCATCTTTTTTCGTTTGTCTTTTTTTTCGAAGCACAGCTCAAAAAGAAGTTCGCGATTCTTTACGTAACGTTATAAAAAATTCTTCAGCTGAGCAGGTTCAGGGTTTTGCCTGGACCCTATTGGCTGCCAATTACAACTGGAACCAGCCGGACTCTATGTTATACTGCGGTCAGCAGGGATTAGTTATAGGCGAAAAGCTAAGGTCAGACTCTATACAGTATCTTGCTTTGTTTGAGATCGCTCCCGCTTATTACGTAATGAGCAAGTATAATAAAGCCATTGAGGCGGCCATGCGGGCTTATCATATCGCACAAAAAAACGGGAACGAAAAATGGGTGGCCGAGATGTCGAACACGCTGGGATTTATTTATAACAGCACTCAAAAGTTCAAAGAAGCCGCTCCCTTTCTGGAGATCGCGGTGGCTTACGACAGAAAAGTAGGCCACAAAAGGAATATGGCAACGGCTTTGAACAACCTGGCCAACGCCTACATGTTCCTGAACGAGACAAAAAAGTCGCTGGTATGCCGCATGGAGGCTATAGCACTGCGCAAAGAACTTAATTTACCCAACGCGCTCGGCGACAGCTATAACGACCTGGGAGAAACTTACATGCTGGGTAATAAGCCCGATTCGGCCCTACGGTATTTTAAGGAAGCTGTAGCCATCAAAGAAAAGACCGGCGATGTTGAAATGACGGCGTTGAGTTCTTATAATATGGGTCGCACGCTGAATGTTTTGAAAAGACATAAGGAAGCACTCGCCTACTTCGAAAAAGCGGAACGTTGTTCAAAGGAGATCAACTCCAACCAGTATCTTTCCGACATCTACAAGGAGATGAGCAAGAGCTATAAAGGTTTGAACAAGCCAAATGAAGCTTATGCGTTCCTTGAAAAACATGTGCAATACCGCGATTCGGTGATCACTTTGGAAAGCAGGAAACAATTGAATGAACTCAGTGAGCAATTCCAGAGTGAAATGAGAACCCTAGAGATCGAGGGTCTGAAAAAAGAAAAGGAAAAAGATATCCTGCTGGCCGATGAGCGAGACAAACGAAAGAACACCGTATTGCTGCTGGTTGGAATTATTTTACTGGCCATTGGTATTTATACCTTCCTGTTGTTCAAACGCTATAAACTAACGCAGGAACAAAAGAAGATCATTGAAAGGCAAAAACACCTGGTAGAAGAAAAGCAGCGCGAAATATTAGACAGCATTCACTATGCGAGAAGGATCCAGCGTTCGCTGATGACCACTGAAAAGTATATTCACGCCAGATTAACTCAATTGCAAAAGAAAAAATGAAACGTAGTGCCTATATATTATTGATCTCAGGCGTGATCTCCGTCCCGCCAAGCATTTGGTATTTGTACACTACAGATGGCGAAGAAGCCTTGCCGTTTTTTTTAACCTTTGGCTCTTTTATCATTTCATTCCTGGGTCTTTCTTTTTTGTTCTTTGACAAAGTCCTGGAAAAAAGAAAGAAAACTACGTGGGTGATCCTGGCGATAGGGATCCTGTTATATCTTCTAACCGCCCTATTTGCCAAGATGCATTGGCAGGGCACAGGACCCTTGTTTTGTATAAGTACTTTCTTTATGGCTTTTACTTTTTTGCCCTTGCTCACGCGCAACAGGGTAGAAAAATGGAAACAGCATACGCGAAAGGCCTGGCACGCGTATTTCTTGTCCATTGCCGATCTTTTGAGCGTTTCTTTACTGGCATTGGGGGCTTTGTTTAAAAGAATGCAATGGCCGGGTGGCTCTATCATGCTTACAGTAGGCGCCATTCTTTTCATAGCGAGTATAATAGCCTGGAACCGTCTTTTCAGCAAACAGATCGTGTTACGCAAAGAAGCGGAAGAAAAAGTGCAGAAAGCGTTGGAACAATTAAGAGAACAGCATACTCTGGTGGAAGAAAAACAAAAAGAGATCCTAGACAGCATTCATTACGCCCGCCGCATCCAGCGTTCACTTATGCCAACCGAAAAATATATCGTGGCTAGAATGGGCGAGCTTAGAAAAGAGAAAAAATGAACATTGAAGAATTAAGAAAGATCTGCAAAAAACTACCGCACGTAACAGAAGACATCAAGTGGGGTCACGACCTCTGTTTTTGCATTGGAGAAAAAATGTTTTGCGTTACCGGACTTGAAGGTCCGCTACAGGTTTCATTGAAAGTAACCGATGAGGAATTCGATGAATTGTCTGTATCGAAAGATATTATTCCTGCTCCTTATGTAGCCAGGTATAAATGGGTGTTGGTTCAGAAGCCCGGAAGATTTACCAAGAAGGAATGGGAGTATTACATACGACAGTCTTATGAGTTAGTGAAGGAGAAATTGCCCGGGAAGGTCAAAGCGAAGCTAAAATGAGCATTGCTCTAGATCGGGCACATTATCTCCGACCCCCCTCTGTCCGCTCGCGGACATCTCCCCCACGGGGGAGACTTTTACAAACTCCGATAAATACAGAAATAGCATGAGTATTTTAAATAAACTAGCTTGTTCTCTCGGGAGGAGAGACGAAGTGCCCAACCAGGAGCTGGCAAAAGCACTGGCAAAGAAAAAAGATCCGAAAGCAGTAAAAGAACTCATAGAAAATCTTTCGAACAAGAATAAAGATATTCGTTACGACTGCATTAAGGTGCTTTACGAGTTGGGTTCTATTGATCCGAAGCAGATCGCGTCTTACTACAAAGAATTCATTGTATTGCTTGGCGATAAGGACAACCGCATGCAATGGGGCGCTATGACAGCGTTAAGCAGTCTGGTCAGCGAAAAACCCAAAGAGCTTTTCGCGGCGATCGGAAAGATAATTGATGTGGCGACCAAAGGAAGTGTGATCACTCGCGATCATTGCGTAAAAATACTGGTGGCCCTTGGAACTGATAAAAAATATATCGCTAAGATATTTCCTTTGTTGCGCGAACAACTGCTGGCCTGCCCCACCAACCAGCTTCCCTCCTATGCCGAGCAGGCTATGCCCATTATTACTGAAAAGCACAAGGTGCTGTTTGTGAAAACACTTTCTTCGAGATTGGATGAAATTGAGAAGGAAAGTAAGCGAAAACGGGTGGAGAAGGTGATCAAAAAGATGGGAAAATAGGCGTTTTCACGTATCTATCTTAAAAGTGGTTTTTCCTTGCTAAAATTGCTTTTTTTTGTTATATCTTTGTGCCTTCAAATCAAACACATGAAAAAGTTTTGTTTATTTATTGTTTTTGGCGCACTATATCTTTCTGGCTACTCCCAAAATATTTATCCGGTATATTCTACAATAAGTAATATAGACATTGTGGACGGCAATACCGCTGTTGATACTGCTGGAAATCTTTATATACCCGATTGGAGCTCTTGTGTAATAAGAAAGGTTGACATAGTAACTGGTACAATGTCTATTATTGCCGGGGTTTTTCAAAATGCAACTTATAATGGCGACGGAATACCTGCATCAACAGCCCATTTGGATCATCCACAGGCAGTTGCTCTTGATCGCGCGGGAAATATCTTTATAGCAGAATACTCAGCCAACAGATTAAGGAAAATAGATGCCACAACAGGGCTCATATCTACAATAGCTGGGACCGGGGTTGGTGGATATAATGGAGACAACATTCCAGCAAATACCGCCCAGATTACAATACCTACCAGTGTAACAGTTGACACAAGTGGAAATGTATATTTCACCGAACTTGGGTCACGAGTAAGAAAGATCAGTAAATCCACGGGATTGATCTCCACTTTAGCCGGCACAGGGGTAAATGGATACAATGGCAATAACATTAAGGCGGATACTGCTAAACTTGATCTTCCTATTGGAATTGCGCTTGACAAATACGGAAACGTTTATATTGCTGAGCGGAACAACAATTTAGTTCGTAAAATAGACGTGACAACCGGGATTATATCCACCATAGCAGGTAACGGGATTGCCGGATATAATGGAGATGGAATTGGAGCCGATACCGCAAGTCTCAATGACCCTTGGGCTGTTGCTGTAGATGCTAATGATAATGTTTATATTGCTGAATCTCAAGGATCCCGAATTAGGAAAGTAAGTGGGGGGATTATTTCAACCTTCGCTGGAAATGGAACTTACGGGACCGGAGGTGATGGCGGACCTGCTTCATTAGCACAAGTAACATATCCAAGAGGTTTGTGTATGGATCGCTGCGGAAATTTGTATATATCAGAACATGCAAACTATCGAATCCGTAAGATTACAGCATATGATGTTATGATATCTTCAACAAACGCTTTATGCTTTGGTGTTTGCAATGGTACTGTAAATGCGTCCGCTATTGGAGGAACTAGTCCATACAACTTCCTTTGGAATAATGGTCTTGGTAGTGGGTCAAGTCATTCTAACGTTTGCGCGGGCAGTCAGCGTGTCCTTGTTATTGATGCCAACAATTGTAAAGAAGACAAATATGTTACAATTACCCAGCCCTCAAATTCTATTACCATTAACATTATAAATGTGACAACTCAAGTTTGCTTAACAGGCGGAAGCGCAGGAGCTTCAGTTACAGGCGGCACCTCCCCATATTCCTATTCATGGTCCGGTGGTGGATCATCTTGGTCCACAAGCGGATTGATGGCTGGTAATTATACTGTAACCGTAACAGACACTAATAATTGCGTTGCAACACAAACCGTTTCGATAGTAAGCAACCCATCTACCATCAATATCAGTATGTCGACAAACGGAGCTTCATGTGCAAACAACGGGAGCGCAACTGCTTCTCCATCTGGCGGAACTCCCGTTTACACCTATACATGGTCTAGTGGCGGAAATGCAGCAACAGAAAGCGGACTCAGCGCAGGAAATTATTCCGTAACAGTTACTGATGCCAATGGATGCCTAGGGACACAAACGGTTTCGGTTGTCAATAATCCATATCCTTCCGCACCGATCTGTATGGTAACCGCTGACTCCGCTTCACAATACAACATCATATTTTGGGACAAAACCTCCTTTACCAATATCGATTCATTTATTGTGTTAAGAGAGATCGCCTCGAATAATTATCAACCTATAGCAAGCATTCCGTACGATTCGCTGAGTATGTTCATTGACACGGTGGCTACCTTATATTTTCCTAATACAGGCGATCCTAACGCGGGCACCTATCGTTATAAGCTAAAGATGATTGATACCTGCGGAAATGCAAGTACAATGAGTCCGTATCATAACACTATTTATTTTTTGAACAATAACGGAACATTTTACTGGACGCTACCTTATACTATTGAGAGCGCCCCGAACCCTGTAAGTAGTTATATCCTGTTACGTGACAACAGTAGTAACGGCAACTGGCAACAAGTAGCAAGCGTAGCAGGAACACAACAAGTGGTAAGTGATCCGCTCTACACAATTTATCAGAACACCGCTACCTGGCGCGTGCAAACACAATGGAACATCAGTTGCACACCAACAGCCAAATTGCAGAACAGTACGCAGGCTTTCAGTTCTTCTTACTCTAACACTTATACTAACATCGGTATTTCGGTTAAAAATAATTCCATAATGAACCTGATATCACTCTATCCAAATCCAAACAAAGGAAGTTTCATCCTGGAGACGGGTTCATTGAAGAACGCAAAAATGGAGGTGACCGATATATTAGGAAAAGTGGTATACGGATCAGAACTGAAAAAAGGTAAAAACAGTATTACGACAGCTAACCTACAGCCCGGATCATATTTCATCCGCATCAGCAGCGAAGAAGGCAACACGGTAAAGAAACTGGTGATCGAGTAATCCTACTTTTTTCCGCCCATACGACGAAAAATAAATGCGATAATAAGGATCACTGCAACTACCAGGATCACCCCTACCCCAACACCCGTCTGAAAAATAGCGCCTATGGCTTCGCAGGAAGTACACAGAAATCCGGCAAGCAGGGCAAACAGTATGCTTAAAAAATGCTTCATTCCTCAAAAATATCCTACCCTGAAGGGCCAGCCCCCTAATTTTCGGCTAAAAGGGCGCCACGGTGACTGAAATCTAAATAATTTAGAAAAAATGCGGTTTCTTTATATATTTATGAGGTATTATGCAGCCTCCTGAGGGTATCCATGCCATAAAAACCACCGCTTACATCACCTGGATGGGCAAGGACGGCATTGCGCGTACAGTTGTAAAAAGCAATATGGAGGTGGGCCTGAAAGAGGCCAAAGAAAATACCGAAGCGGTGAATGCCATTTACAAAGGCAAACAATTTCCTTTGCTGATCGATTCCCGGAATATCAAATCCATCTCCAAAGAGGCCCGCGACCACTTCTCGCTCCGAAACCGCGAATCTGTAGTGAACGCCTTTGCCATTATCATTTACTCGCCTCTAAGCCGCATCATCGGCAATTTTTTTATGGGCCTCAACAAACCCCGCGTTCCCGCCCGGCTCTTTACCAACGAGGAAGAAGCCCTTGCCTGGCTTAAAAAATATGTATGATGCCGCTTAGCACACCCGCCAAAAGAAAAACAGCCGCCTCTAAGGAAAAACAGATCCTGGATGTGATCATGGCCTACGCGCGTCTGGATTTTTCGCAAAAGACGGTTTTGAGCAATGAAGGAGATGTGTTCGACGCCATTGGCGCGGGCGTGAATATGCTGGGAGAAGAGCTGAAAAGCTCCGTAGTATCACTTCGCGAGAAAGAGCAATTGCTTCGTGAGATCCATCACCGCGTGAAGAATAACCTACAGATCATCTCCAGCCTGTTGAGCCTGCAAACTCACAACGTGAAAGACGAAAGGTTCCTGGCCCTGATCCGCGAAAGCCGTAACCGCATCAGGTCCATGGCGCTCGTACACGAAATGCTTTACACAACGGTTGACCTCAGCCAGGTGAAATTGAAAAAATACCTAGAGAACCTATGTGGAAGTATTTATGAATCGTACAAAAGACCTAAGATGAAGGTGGGTTTCTCTTGCGACATTAATGAGAACGTTCATTTTGATATAGACCGCATGATCCCTTTAGGACTTATTCTGAATGAGATCATCAGCAATTCGCTGAAATACGCTTTTCCGGAGAACAAAGGTCTTATTGGAATAAGCCTGAAGAATATCAAGGGAAGCTATATCCTTACCATACAGGACGATGGGAAAGGATTACCAAAAAATTTCGATGTCGACAAACACGCCAACCTGGGCATGCAACTCATCTTTATGCTGGCAGAACAACTGAACGGTAAGGTTGAACTGGTAAGAAAAAAGGGTACCGCCTATAAGATCCGATTCTAAATAATAATACCTTTGAAACATCGTTGAATAAACATGTATAAAGTAAAAGTAAATAACGGTAAGGACCTTGGCTTTGAGAAGAAGGACGGCAACTGGCAGCTGGATGGCCAGGACCTCGCTTTCGACCTCATCGAGGTGAAGCAGAATACATTTCATATCATTAAAGACCATAAGTCGTATACCGCAGAAGTGGTGAGCCACAATGCGGCTGAAAAGACCTTCCAGGTAAAAGTGAACCAGAACATGTACAGTGTTTCTGTGAAAGATAAATACGACGAGTTATTGCATCAGTTAGGGTTGGATAAAGCCATGACCAATAAACTATCGAACATCAAAGCTCCGATGCCCGGACTTGTGCTGAACATTTTGGTTGGCGAAGGAACAGATGTTAAAAAAGGAGATGCGCTTTTGGTGCTGGAAGCCATGAAAATGGAGAACATCCTGAAATCTCCCGCCGATGGATTTGTTAAAAAAGTGTCTGTTAAAAAGGGTATGGCGGTTGAGAAGAACCAGGTTCTTATCGAATTCTAAAGGTACGAGGTACGAAAGTCGAGGTACCAGAAAAACAGCTGAGAGAAAAGGTGTAAGGGCAGTTTAGAAAAAAGGTATGAATTTTGTATCCTAACAAGGAACCCGGAACGCTCAAACACGGAACATCATGGATTCAAGAAGAGACTTTTTAAGAAAATCGGCCCTGCTATCGCTGGGTGGATTGGCGGCTAAAGCTGTTTCAGAAGAAAAATTGAATGAACTTGAAAAATTAAGCGGAGAGAACTTCAGTCTCACAGCATTCACGTTACCCGCTTTGCCTTATAGCCACGATGCGCTTGAGCCTTTCATCGATAAACAAACGATGGAATTGCATCACGGCAAACATCACCAGGCTTATGTAGATAAACTCAATACCGCCTTACAAACCACGAAAAATCCCGGTCACGCAACGCTTGAAGAAATTTTCAATAACATAAATTCATATAGCGAGGGCGTAAGAAATAACGGAGGCGGGCATTACAATCACTCTTTGTTCTGGACACTGATGAAAGAGAACAAGGCCGGCGCACCGAATTTACCATCGGGAAAAATTGCCGATGCGATCAATTCTTCTTTCGCCACTTTTGATGAGTTCAAAAAGCAATTCGCGGCGGCGGCTACACAACGCTTCGGCAGCGGCTGGGCCTGGCTGGTGGTAAGCGACAAGAAATTAAAGATCACGAGTACAGCCAACCAGGATAATCCACTCATGAGTCTCGCCGAAGTAAAAGGAACGCCGGTACTGGCACTTGACGTTTGGGAACACGCCTACTATTTAAAATACCAGAACAAACGCGCCGACTACATCAATAACTGGTGGAACGTGGTGAACTGGGACAAAGTGAACGAACTTTTCTCTAAAGCGTGAAAAAATTCCTTCCTTTCTTTTTCTGGACCCTTCTCATCTTTGGTCTTTGCAGCATGCCCGGCAAGGCCATTCCTAAAATAAGCTGGCTTGAGCTCTTATCGTTCGACAAATTTGTACACGCGGGGATCTTCTTTGTAGAGCAGGTCCTGTTCATGCGCGCGCTACAGAATGTTCTAAAAGGCTCTGGATGGTACGCTTTAGCGTTTTGCGTGGCTTACGGAGGCTGCCTCGAACTTATGCAGTATTATCTCTTTTCGCCACGCTGCGGCGATGTATTGGATTTTGTTGCGAATTCAACAGGTGCTATCATTGGCTTCTTTCTTTTCACTAAAGTGAACCGGAAACTGGATTTCCTACCTGCATAAAAAAAGGAGTCCTTTTGAGACTCCTTTTCTATATCAATTTGTTTCTTTTTAGTGATCTATACGAACCGTCTTTTCGGCGGTCTTTCCTTCTTCACACTTTACGATACCGCTTCCAGTGCAATATACGTGCTGACCGGGGTTAACTGTACAAGTACCCACAGTAGCTTCTATATCCATTACGCAAGGATTTTTGAAAGTAAAGCCCACTCGGCCATCGCTTCCGGTAACACCTTCAGCTTTAAGATCGGCAGTTGTAGTATTTCCGTTATAGGTAACTTTTGCAGACAGCTTTACTTTGATGCCCGAAAGCAATTTGTTACCCGCACTGTCCCTTACGGTAACAACGCATTTTGAAGGCTTGGGGGCATTACAGGCATTGAATTGGAACATCAATGTGATGAACACCGGGGCTATCAACAAAAAAGGAAGTAATTTCTTTTTCATCTGGTTCGTTTTTACAGGGTTCCGAAATAAGCCCGATTTGTATGATCGGCTCAGATTTCGTTAATTAGCATTTTAAACAAAGTTATGCAAAATTCACGAAAAAGTAAAATTCTTTTTTCGTTCCTTCTGACTCTTGGACTCGTTTTCGGAAACGTAAAAGCCCAAATTTCAAGCATTTACGAAGACAGCGTTAAAAACGCCCTAATACTGATCCACACCGAGATAGGTGATATCAAGCTGCGGCTTTTCGATCAAACTCCCATGCACAGGGATATGTTCCTCACCCTGGCGCAAAAAGGCTTTTATGATGGCCTGTTATTCCACCGGGTTATTGATGGATTTATGATACAGGGTGGAGACCCCGATTCTAAAAATGCAAAGCCCGGGCAATTGCTTGGCGACGGTGATGTAAAGACATGGACCCGTTATGATCTCAATACTTACTTTTTTCCATTTCCGTTCTTGTTCATTCCGGCTTACGATTGGATCTCGCCTGAAACAAATAAAGACATTTTTCATAAACGCGGAATGCTCGCAGCCGCAAGGGAGATTGACGAAAAGAACCCGGAAAAGAAATCATCAGCCTGCCAGTTCTACATTACACAAGGAAAAGGCCCGCTTACCGACAAAGACATCAAAGCCTACGAGTACAGGCAGAACGGGCATTTACGCCGCGCGCTGAAAGACAGCCTGCTCGATCTCTTTTCTAACGCTACCCTGAAACGCGATTACCTCAAATACAAAAAACTGAAATATAACGACAGTGCCATGGTTATAGAAAGACAGCTCGATCAGTGGATAGAACCTATTTATGAGAAAAGGGCGCATTACACATTTTCTGAAGAACAGGTGAAAGTTTACAAGCAAATAGGCGGAACCCCGCACCTGGATGGCAATTACACTATTTACGGCGAGGTGATCTACGGCATGGATGTGGTTGACAAAATAGCGAACGTTGGAACTGATAAAAATGACAGGCCGCTACTGGATATCCCAATGAAGGTAACTATTCTACGCAAACCAAAACGATAAAGCTTTATCTTTGCAATTCAATAAATAACATGTCGCACTTTTTTCATATTCACCACAAAGCCGTATCACATCCCGATGTGGTGCTGATCGGCACGGGCATTATGAGCGCTACGCTCGGGCTTTTTTTGAAAGAACTTGATCCTACACTTCGTATCGAGATATACGAACGCCTCGATAAAATTGCTGCAGAGAGTTCTGACGCATGGAATAACGCGGGCACGGGCCACTCTGCTTTTTGCGAACTCAACTATACACCGGCGAAAAACGGAAAAGTAGATATTACCAAAGCCTTAAAAATTGCCGAGCAGTTTGAAGTATCGAAACAATTCTGGGCTTACCTTATAGAGAAAAAATACATAAGCGATCCGCATACTTTCATCAATGCCATACCGCACCTGAGCTTTGTATGGGGCGATGAGAATGTGAATTACCTGAAGGAGCGTCACAAACAACTTTCCAAACATGTGCTTTTTAAGGACATGATATATACGGAAGACGCATCGCTGATGCAAAAATGGTTCCCGCTGATGATGGAGAACCGCGATAAAAAACAAAAACTCGCGGCCACCCGCATGGAGATAGGCACCGATATGAACTTCGGTGAATTAACGCGCCGACTCTTCAATCATCTGGCTTCACTTCCAGGCGTATCGTTGAACATGAACCATGAAGTTGTTTTTCTTGAGAAGATGAAGAACGGCAACTGGGAACTTGAAGCAAAGAACCTGAATAACCGGGAGAAAAAAACGCACGAAGCGCACTTTATTTTCATTGGCGCAGGAGGAGGCTCCTTGCCACTTTTAGAAAAGGCGGAAATTCCGGAAGGAGATGGTTTCGGAGGTTTCCCGGTGAGCGGGCAATGGCTGGTTTGCCGTAATGAAGAAGTGATCAAAAAACATGCAGCCAAAGTTTACGGAAAAGCTGAAGTAGGCGCACCACCTATGTCGGTACCGCATTTAGATACCCGCATCATAGACGGAAAGAAAGCCTTGCTTTTTGGTCCGTATGCCGGCTTCTCAACCAAATTCTTAAAGCACGGTTCTTTTATGGACCTTCCCGCTTCGCTGCAATTGGATAATTTAATTCCCATTGTGTCGGCCGGACTTCATAATATTCCGCTTACAAAATACCTTATTGAGCAAGTGAGACAATCTCCTGAAGATAGACTCGAGGCCCTGAAGAAATTTGTGCCTACGGCGAAGATGGAAGACTGGACCCTGGAAGAAGCGGGGCAACGCGTACAGATCATTAAGAAGGATCATGAAGAAGGCGGCGTACTCGAGTTCGGTACTGAGATTGTGAGCGCGGCCGATGGTTCTATTGCGGCTCTTTTAGGCGCCTCACCGGGAGCATCCACCTCGGTGTCGATCATGCTGGATCTTTTGAAGAAGTGCTTCCCCGACAGGATGAAGTCTGATCTCTGGACGAACAAACTTAAAGAGATCATTCCGTCTTACGGTAAACCACTGGATAAAGACCAGGCCCTCTGTGAAAACGTAAGGGAAAGAACGCACCGTATCTTGGATCTTACGGAAGCGAAGTATACGGTACCTGCGTAAACACCAGGGTAATCCGACATCAGCAGCCGAAACCACAAAGAGCACAGAGAAAATACAACACAGAGGACACAAAGGAATACAGTAGAAAAGACTTGCAGCTTCTTGGCTGTTTCCTCCGTGGGCTGTTCTCCTGGCTGCTCACTCTGCGGTTCCGGCTGTTGATATGGCCTCTACAGATGAACAAATCTATCATTTAGTATAAAAACCGTATTTTTGCGCCTCTATGAGATCAGCGCAATACCTTTATTAATCAATATGCTTTTGCGCTGATCCCATCAGACTATACTGAACAAATAAACGACTGATGAAACGGATCAAAATAAAAGACATTCTCTCTTCTGATAAGAGCCAGTACGAAGCCTGCGTGAAAGGCTGGGTGCGTACCTTCCGCAACAACCAGTTCATCGCCCTGAACGATGGATCTACCATACATAACTTGCAGGCAGTTGTTGACTTTGAAAATACTTCAGAGGAAATACTGAAACGCATCACTACCGGCGCTTGCGTAAGCGTTACCGGAACGATAATTACTTCCTTAGGTAAAGGACAGAAATATGAATTAAAGGCAAGTGCCCTTGAAATTTTGGGCGACAGCGATCCTGAGAAATATCCCCTGCAACCTAAAAAGCACAGTTTGGAATTCTTACGCGAGATCGCTCACCTGCGTTTCCGCACAAGTACCTTCAGCGCGGTGTTCCGCGTGAGGAACGTTTTGTCGCATGCCGTACATAAATTTTTCCAGGAGAAAGGTTTTGCCTGGATACATACACCCATTATCACTGCAAGTGATGCGGAAGGTGCCGGACAAATGTTCCGTGTAACCACTTTGGATCTTAAGAATCCACCCAAAACTGAAAGCGGGGAAATAGATTTTTCGCAGGACTTTTTTGGCAAGAGCACAAACCTTACCGTATCGGGTCAGCTTGAAGGAGAATTAGCCGCCATGGCCTTAAGTGAGATCTATACTTTTGGTCCAACGTTCCGTGCAGAGAATTCAAATACAACACGTCACTTGGCAGAGTTCTGGATGATAGAGCCGGAGATGGCTTTCTATGATCTTAACGATAACATGGATCTTGCGCAGGAGCTTTTGCAATACGTTATTAAGGAAGCATTGGCACATTGTGCCGACGACCTGCAATTTTTAAATGAGCGCTTGCTGGAAGAAGAAAAACAAAAACCGCAGAACGAGCGCAGCGAGATGAACCTCGTAGACAAACTGAAATTCTGCGTGGAGAACGATTTTCAGCGTGTGACTTATACCGAGGCCATCGACATCTTGCGCGAAAGCAATCACAACAAGAAGAAAAAATTCTCTTACCTCATCGATAAATGGGGTGCCGACCTGCAAAGTGAACACGAACGTTATTTAGTGGAGAAGCATTTCAAAAAACCCGTGATCCTGATCGATTACCCGAAAGAGATCAAAGCTTTTTACATGCGCCAGAACGAGGACGGAAAGACCGTTCGCGCAATGGATGTATTGTTCCCCGGCATTGGCGAGATCATCGGAGGTTCACAACGGGAAGAGCGTTATGACAAACTTTTGCAACGGATGCAGGAAATGCATATCCCGCACGAAGAAATGTACTGGTACCTTGATACCCGCCGTTTCGGGGCCTGTCCGCATGCCGGTTTCGGGCTTGGTTTTGAGCGCCTGGTGCTTTTTGTAACCGGCATGACCAATATCCGTGATATCATTGCCTTCGCGCGTACACCTAAGAACTGCGAATTTTAATGTAACAACCGGGATTTGGCAGAGTCGGAAGAATTTCCGAATTTTATTTTATGGAACCCCTTCACTTACCCGAGTCAGAATTAACGCCCCTGGTCGTTTTCGATCCCGAGAACTCTGTTTTAAAAGTGGAAGGCAAAATGATCCCCGAGAATATCGAGGACATCATCCGGCCAATCAATCGCTGGGTGGAAAGCTATCTCACTCCTACCAGCAAACTGCACGTACTCTTTCGGCTTTACTATTACAATATCAGTTCATCCAGGCAATTCTACCTGTTTTGCAAAAAACTGGATGGCTATTACGCGCAAGGCGCTAAGATCTCTGCAAGGTGGGAATACGAGGAGGGCGACGAAGAAAGCCGCTCCGACGCCGAAGAATTCCTCGGAAAGGTCAGCTTTCCCTACGAGATCGTCGAAGTTACCCAGTAAAGAGGGCCCAAACTCAAACAAAAGCGTATCTTTGTGCCCGAATTAAATGTCGAACCTTATAGCCATCATAGGACGCCCAAACGTAGGTAAATCCACGCTTTTCAACCGTTTAACGGAAAGCCGCGAGGCTATCGTGGATGCTGTGGCCGGTGTTACCCGCGACCGTCATTATGGTAAGGCCGAATGGAACGGACGCGAGTTCAGTGTTATTGATACGGGCGGGTATATTACCGGGAGCGACGACGTTTTTGAAAAAGAGATCCGCAAACAGGTGCAGATAGCTATTGAAGAAGCTACTATGCTGATGTTCGTGGTGGATACACACGAAGGTGTTACGCGTTTTGATAAAGATGTAGCTACGCTTGTAAGAAAGAGCGGAAAGAAAACTTTTTTGATCGCCAATAAAGCTGATAACGCGCAGTATGCTGCCTATTCAGCTGATTTTTATGAGCTGGGATTAGGGGATGTTTACCCTGTTTCGGCGGTGAGCGGAAGCGGAACCGGAGATCTACTCGATGATATTGTTAAGGCTTTACCTCCTGAAGAAAAAGTTGAAGAAGGAGAAATACCCAAGATCGCTATTGTTGGAAGACCGAACGTGGGAAAATCTTCGTTTACAAACGCTCTTTTGGGAGTTGAAAGAAATATTGTTACCCCTGTTGCAGGAACTACCCGCGACACGATCCATACACGATACAAAGCATTTGGCCATGATTTCTGGCTCATCGATACAGCGGGAATTCGCAGGAAAGCGAAAGTACATGAAGATCTTGAATTTTACAGCGTGATGCGCTCGATCAAAGCAATTGAAAGCTGCGATGTGATCATACTGATGCTGGATGCCACACTGGGATTAGAAGCGCAGGATCTTGCCATCTTCGAACTCGCCATCAAGAATCACAAGGGAGTAGTGTTTGTTGTAAATAAATGGGACCTGGTTGAAAAGACCACGCAAACCGCCAAGGAATATGAAGACCGGATACGTGAGCGTCTCGCTCCTTTCAGGGATGTGCCTATTCTTTTTGTTTCTGTTCATGAGAAGCAGCGCGTATTGAAAGCTGTTGAAGTGGCCCTGGACGTAGCCGAACGCAAAAAACAAAAGATCTCAACCAAAAAACTGAACGAATTCTTCCTGCCGCTGATGGAAGCTTCTCCTCCACCCGCCATCAAAGGCAAGTACGTGAAAATAAAATACGTTACTCAAATGAAGGGCATCCCGATGTTCATCTTCTTTTGTAACCTGCCCCAATACGTTTACGAGAACTACATCCGCTTTCTGGAGAACCAGATGCGCGAGCATTTTAATTACACAGGCGTTCCCATCCAGATCGTGATGCGCAAAAAAGTCTGAGCTTGCGTACCCGTCAAACCATACATGCGGTTCTGAATGTATGCATCGCTTTGGTCTGGCTAATCAACGGTTTATTCTGCAAAGTTCTGAATTTGGTTCCCCGTCATCATGAGATCGTAACAAGAATTTTAGGTGCCGATATGGCCGCCTGGGCTACCCGTGCTATTGGTGTATCCGAAATACTGATGGCCGCCTGGATCGTGAGCCGAATCAAACCAAAAATGTGCGCCGCACTTCAAATTATCATTATCGCCACGATGAATACAATAGAGTTCATCCTGGCCCCTGATCTGCTCTTATTCGGAAAAATAAATTCTTTGGTGGCCGTCTTCTTTATTTCGGTGATCTTCCTGAACGAATTTGTTTTGGGGAAAGAAAAGCCTATTCACTAAGTGCTTTAACCAGCCACACGCAAACAAAAGTGAAATAGATCCAAACGCCACTGAAGAGAATGTGCATTAGTGTTTCAAATTTCTTTCCACGCCAAAGTTTCGGGCTATAAACGAAGAACTGGAACAAACAGCGTAGTGCCCAGAAAATAAGCATGCCCCAGGCCAGGGCTTTGTTAACCGAAGTTCTTTCTAAAAGTTCATCTGCAAGCAGGAAACATAGTACCCCGTTCAAGATCACAACAAGAGCCACGAAGAACGTATGTACATACATGATCTGTCGTGACAACAAAGTGAGCGGAGCGAATTCTTCTTTCCACTTAAAACGGGATGGGAACCCGATGTGCACGAGCGAAAGCAAGATCATTAGGATGCCAATGATCTTCAGATGTAAGACGAGGTCGTTCATTTCTTTTCTACCACAAATATCTTAATAAATGGCGTAACCTTAAATACCTCTGTTATATGAAGCGAGGGGATAGAACCGATAGCTTCCTTCCAATGCGAAAAGGAGAAAAAATGGAATGCCCCGTGACCAAAGACCAAAAAGTTAGGGAGATCGCGTTGGTGTTCGGCCATGACAAGTTTACCCCCCGACTTTAAATGCAAAGCCGATTGCTCAAAGAATTTCTTTTTCTCTTGCAGGCTTCGAATCTCATGAACCGAAAAAATGCAGAACAACGTATCATACCCGTTTTGCTGCAATTTCCAGTCTTTGTGATCAATTACAATCGTTTCGGATAGGCAGGGATATCTTTTCCTTGCCCTGAGAATAGATCCTTCTGTATTGTAATCCGGGTTATAAAAATCACAAAGCGTCCAGTTTGCTACCGGAAACCTTTTCTTCAAAGGTTCACTGGTTTCATCAAAACCCGAATGGATGTTGGCAAAATTGCCCTGTTGCGGGATTTTTATCCTTTCAAGCCAGTTGTACGTGTTCAATTCCGAAACATCGTAAATATACCAGGAAACAAGCAGCGTAAGAATTGTAAAACCGGCTGTACCTGCTATGAGGCCGGTTAAGATCATTTTTATTGTTGGAGTTAACTCTAAATACAGGATGAGCAGTCCGAGGAAACATAATCCAACGATAACAAAAACATAAATCGGCCAATTGAAGCGCACAATGTTTGCTACGCCATGAAAAGGAGATATTTTCTTTTCACTGCTCATAGTTTTTCGCGCACGCCTTTCTTCCACATATAGGGTATTTCGGTTGTTACAAAGGCATTGCTTAATATCGGACTTGTATCTTTGAACTTTTCTGAATTGAAAAAATTGATCTTAGCTATTTCTACTTCCAATGGAGCAGGAACCCAATGCTCTCTTACACCTTCAATAAAAATGATCGAATGAGTTTCTTTTTCGTAATCAAAAGTAAAAGGCAGTGGTCCCGCGAAACGTCTTGCTTCTTTCCAACTGGCGAAAATTGAGTCTTTGGGTAACGGAGTTTGCTCATTCCCAAACTTGACTTTTATTTCCGCATCCGTAGCATGATCTAACGAGTTAACTTTTACTTCGATCCCCTTTTCATCTTTTTTCCAATCCACATCCACCGTATGATAATTATAGTGCGTTAGGAGATTTCCAAACTTTTGCATGGTTGTATTATCGGTATCCGACCGTAAAATGAAAAGTCCGCGATACCTTTTTCCCTTCTGCGTATGATATTTTACAAAGATGCGGTAACCCGAAAGAAAAAAATCCTTACCCATGAACTTCGGAACAAAGAAAGGCCGCAGGTTACGCGTTTGCACCATGGCTACCGCCACAAAGGCATAGTCGCCATGCGTATCCAGTTCTAAACCCGGAGGCAGGAACGGCTGCAGTTGTTCTTTCGGAAAAGCGTAGGTAAGCACCAGTGAAAAATCGAAGTAAGCCTTTACCGGAAATGGGTGTCGTTTTAACTGGTGGAACATGGCATAAAGGCTTAAACAAATTTACGAATTTCCGGGCCACGGGTAGTGTATTTGCTTACATTTGTTTGTATGAAACGGTTGATACTGCTTCCGGTGATCCTTTTTCTTTTTTCCTGCGAACAAAAGCAGGAAGAATGGGTAGATCTTATCATCTGGAACGCGAATATTTATACTGTAGATTCTTCTTTCTCTGTCAAACAGTGTATGGCCATCAGCAACGGAAAAATTGTGGCCACAGGTACCAACGACGAAGTAAAGGCCAAATACAACAGCAAAAAGCTGCTTGATGCGGGCGGAAAAACCATTTTTCCGGGCTTCATCGACGCACATTGTCACTTTTTAGGGTATGGCTTAGGATTACAACGCGTTGACCTTACCGGCACAAGATCTTTTGATGAGGTGGTGCAAGCAGTATGGGATTTCAGCTCGCATAACACCTTGCTGCTTGATAAAAACAAGAACGAGATTGTATGGACCCTGGGCCGCGGCTGGGACCAGAACGATTGGGATGTAAAGGAATTTCCAACCAAAGACAAACTCGATTCGCTTTTTCCCACTCAACCTGTTTTCTTAAAACGAATTGATGGTCACGCCGCGTTGGTAAATAGCGTTGCTTTACAATTGGCCGGCATTACCGATTCAACCAAAATAGAAGGTGGCGAACTTTTACGCTATGAAACCGAAAAGAAGGCTGATAAAAAAGAGAAAGGTAAAAAGTCGAAAAAGAACTTGTCCACAAGGAAAGGACTCACCGGAGTTTTAATTGACAACGCCGTAGACCTGGTCTCTAAGGTGATTCCACAACCCAGTAAAGAGCAAATACAAAAAGCCCTGCTGATGGCGCAGGAGAATTGCTTTGCGGTTGGACTTACAACAGTTGATGACGCGGGCTTGATGAAAGACGATATCGACGTGATCGATGAGCTTCAGAAAACAGAAAAACTGAAAATGCGTATGTACGTGATGTTGAGCGACAGCGCACCGAATTATGCCTATTACCTGAAAGCAGGTCCGTACAAAACGGATAAACTCAATGTACGTTCATTTAAATTCTATGCCGATGGTGCCTTAGGATCACGCGGCGCCTGTTTGCTGAAAGAATATGGCGACAAACCCGGATGGAAAGGGTTCTTGCTAAGCGATCAAAAACACTTTGAAAAATACGCGAAGATAGTAGCTGAAAAAGGATTCCAAATGAATACGCACTGTATAGGTGATTCGAGCGACCGTATCATCGCGCAGATCTACAAAGCTTCGGCCGGAGCAGAGGCACGCTGGAGGATAGAACACGCGCAGGTAGTGAATGAAAATGATCTCTCGATGTTCAACACCATCACTCCTTCTGTTCAGCCCACGCATGCCACCAGCGAGATGTATTGGGCAAAGGATCGTTTGGACAGCCTGCGTGTGAAAGGCGCTTATGCCTACAAGGATCTTTTAAAAGCCTCGGGTAAAGTTGCCTTAGGAACTGATTTTCCGGTGGAGGACATCTCTCCATTCAAAACTTTCTTCGCAGCGGTCTTTAGGAAGGATGCCAAAGGTTTCCCCAAGGAAGGTTTTCAAATGGAGAATGCTTTGTCGCGAGAAGAAACCATAAGGGGCATGACCATTTGGGCAGCCTATTCCAATTTCGAGGAAAAAGAAAAAGGCAGCCTGGAACCCGGTAAACTCGCCGACTTTATCATCCTCGACACCGACCTGATGAAATGCAATGAGACCGAAGTACTCACAGCCGGCGTTCTCTTCACCTACCTGGGCGGGCAACTCGTTTACGAAAGGAAATAACCATTTATTGGCCGGGTAAAGCTGCAGAAACCACAGAGAGAACAGCCAAACACACTAACAATATACTGTTAGTTACTTGCCTGTTCCCTACTAAAACCAGCCTGCCCACTTAGTAATTTTACAAGGTATGGCAGCGCCTATTCAAAGCAAGCTAAAAACCTCTTCGGTGACCGTTATCATCAGCCTCTCGCTGGTGCTGTGCCTGCTTGGGTTGGTGGGATGGATATTCCTGAACGCCCGATCGCTCATTACCCACGTAAAAGAAAACATAGCCGTGCAGGTGTACCTGAAAGAAGATGCCAGTCAGCCTGACGCCGAACGCCTGAAAAAAGTGATAGACGCGGCAGATTATACCAAGGCCGCGGTTTTTAAATCGAAGGAGGAGGCCGCTGCGGAGATGAAAGAAAAAACCGGAGACGACTTTGTGGCTTTCCTGGGTTTTAATCCGTTACCGTCGGCCATTAACATTAATTTAAAGGCTGAGTACGCCGACCCTGATAGTATTGCCTGGATAGAAAAAGAGATAGCCGCCGATAAAAGTGTGCGTGAAGTGGTTTACCAAAAGCCGGTGATAGAAGGGTTGAAGAAGAACACGAACAAGATCAGCCTGCTGATCCTCATTTTTTCGATACTCCTCATTGTGATCGCGGTGGCCCTGATCAATAACACCATCCGGCTTTCTATTTACGCCAAGCGTTTTTTGATACGCACTATGTACCTGGTGGGTGCCACGCAGGGTTTTATACGAAGGCCTTTCATTATAAAAGGCATAGTAAATGGGATCATTGCAGGCATCATTGCCGATATACTCATTGTGGGTGCTATTGTACTACTGAGCCGCTTCATACCCGAATTATTGGTGGTGCAGAACCCCAATTTACTGGTGATCCTGTTCCTGGCCACCATTGTGGTAGGCATCCTTATTTCGGGCTTAAGTTCGGCCCTTTCCGTACGGAAATACCTGCGTTTAAAGGCGGAGGACCTTTATTTCTAGCACCTTAACAGAGATTAACGATGACTGGGGCTATAATCTTAAGCTTTTCTTATATTTGTTAAAATTTTTACATGAGCACGGATAGCAAAGGTTTTGGAATTGACAAGGCGAACTACAAGATACTACTGGTAGGTGTAGCTATGATCCTGGTTGGTTATCTTTTGATGATGGGTGGCGGAAGCGATGATCCAAACAAATTCAATCCCGAGATCTTCAGTGCAAGACGTATTACCGTTGCTCCTCTTGTTATTTTGGGAGGTTTTGCTGCCATACTGGTTGCCATTATGCGCCGACCCAAAAACCCGCCTGCCGGTGGTAAGGCAGGAGCCCAGGAATAATCTATGAATTTTGCGGAAGCCATCATCCTTGCTATTGTAGAAGGGCTGACCGAATTTTTGCCCGTTTCGAGTACCGGCCACATGATCATTACAAGCGGCCTGATGGGCACCCAATCTACCGA
>JANWKZ010000235.1 GCA_025451115.1 Bacteroidia bacterium
AAGCAATGGTTCCAAACTAAGTTTCTCCGGGTTTGATTTCAACGACAAAGTAGACTATGCCAATATCGCTTCGTTCAAATGGAATTCACTAGGTGGGGGAAGCAGCTTTGTATTGATACCCGGTAATTCGAGTACCCTTATTGAAGGTAATTTTTCCTACTCTCAATACAAGATAGAACAAATTGCATCCGATAGTCTTCCGAGGTCGAGTTCCATTAATGGTTTTAACGGGGGCTTTAAATTTTCGAATTTCATAGGACGCAATGAGATCCGCTATGGGTTTGAGTTCATCGGCTTCGCTACGAATTTCGAATTCTATAATGATCTCGGCCGCCATATTTCGCAGGAGGCGAATTCTACGGAGATAGCCGGCTTTGTGAAAACGAAACTTGTTTTCCTTGACCGTAAGCTTATTCTTGAACCCAGTTTCCGACTGCACAGCTACGCATCCTTAGGACAAATATCACCCGAACCACGCTTTTCGGCCAAATACAATATTACTAACTGGATGCGTGCTAAACTGGCCAGCGGATTATACGCACAGAACCTGATCGCCGCAAACTCGGATCGTGATGTGGTGAATCTTTTTTACGGATTCCTGTTCAGCCCGGATGATCTGCAGGAGAATTATTCTCCCAACCCCGGCGATCCCTACACAACCCCTGTAAAATCCCGTATCCAGAAAGCAAACCATCTTATTCTTGGCCTTGAGT
Organism: Bacteroidia bacterium; assembly: GCA_025451115.1. Lineage (GTDB taxonomy): Bacteria > Bacteroidota > Bacteroidia > B-17B0 > Aurantibacillaceae > PALSA-968. The sequence goes on from JANWKZ010000235.1 coordinate 714, forward strand.
TCGACGTATTAAAACAGTTTGACATAAATGTGGAGGCGTACCAAAAACAATTCACCTTCTTAACCTCCATCAACCGCGATAAGATCGTAGATGAAACATCACACCCCTCCTTCCCTGATTACCAGAAAAAAAATGTGATCGTAGAAACAGGTTATGCCCGCGGATTCGATGTGGTTATCAAATATGATATCAAACGTTTTTATGTTTGGCTTACTTACTCACTTGGTTACAACCGACGTTGGGACGGACAGAGAGAATACTTTCCTGTGTTCGACCGTAGACATAACGTAAACTTAGTTTCTTCTTATACAATTGACAAAAAGAAACACTGGGAGGTGAATGCGCGCTGGAACATGGGAACAGGTTTCCCATTGACACCAACAGCAGGCTATTATCAACAGGTTGACCTAACCAATTATATGGGGAATTACGCAACACAGAACGGAACACTGGGCCAGGTATCGGGCGACCTGTTCTCTCAACGACTTCCGGATTACCATCGTTTAGACCTTGGCGTAAAATACAAATACAATTGGGCTGAGCGACGTACATTGGAAATTACAGCAGGCGTGACCAATGCTTATAACCGCTCTAACATTTTCTATTTCGATAGGGTTACGTTCAAAAGGAAGAATCAATTACCTATCCTTCCTAGTCTAAATATGAGCTTTACTTTCTAAGAACGCAGGCTGCGACACACCTTTTCGGTAGCACCTGTTTTGCCTTGCATGTATTGACCGATCTTCGCTGAGAGCTGCCTTCTTTTAGCATCATCAGAAAGCAATGAACTGCAGAAGGCGAAAAGTTCCGCCTCGTTATGTACCGGCTCAGCAATGCCCAGTTTTTCGGCTTCGTGCGCTTCCACAAATTTATGGTAATTGGGCCCGAAGGCTACGGGCACATTATGCGCCAACACTTCGAGGATATTATGAATGCCGTTATTGAAACCTCCGCCAACAAAAGCCACGTGTGCGTATTGATATAATTGCGACAACATTCCGATCGTATCGATCACGAGAATTCTTTTATCTGCGAAATTCCCTTCCGTATACCTTCCGTAAGAAAGGCCTGAATTTTTCAAACGCGCTAAAGTATCCGCCATAGAAGCGTCGTCTACTTCATGAGGAACAAGAATAAGTTTCACTTCTCTTTCGAGATTCTTAAGGATTTTCAAAAGCAATTCCTCATCCTTTGGCCAGGAACTACCGGCCATTATGATCTTTTGATCTGCGCAAAAGGATTGGATCTCCGAGAAACTTTTTTTGTTACGCGCGATCTCCATCACCCTGTCAAAACGTGTATCACCTGCTAACTCTATATTAGTAAGCCCGTGCTCCTTCAATAAAGAAAGTGAGTTTTCATCCTGCACAAACAGTGTTTTGAATTGGGTGAGCGCCCTGAAAAAATTCTTTCCGTACCATTTAAAAAAATGCTGTCGTGGGCGAAAAACACCACTCACAAGATAGAACGGAATTTTTTTGTCCCGGAGTTCATTGAGGTAATTCAACCAAAATTCGTACTTCACAAACATAGCCGCCTGTGGCTTGACAAGCGAAATGAATTTGTGCGCATTATTTTTTGTATCTATCGGAAGATAAAATACCGCATCGGCCTTGTCGTAATCCTTTCTGTTCTCATAACCGGATGGAGAGAAAAAAGTAAGCACGATCTTGTACCCTTGCTTTTTTAATTCTTCCAGGACGGGGCGACCCTGTTCAAATTCGCCCAAAGAAGCGCAATGGAACCAGATGACCTTATCACCCTGCTTAATTTTTTGGCTCAAGGTCTTTTCAATATGACCGAAGATATCCTTACGCCCTCTTACCCAAAGTTTAGCCTTATGGTTGAATAAAGAAGCGATTCGTATAAAGGCGTGGTAGGAAAAGATACTCAGGTTATACAATACCATAAGCTACTAATAGTAATAAAAATCCTTGGGAGCTTTTTTATACAGCGGCAGAACCCACCCAAAACGGAAACCGATCATCACATCGAGACGCGATTGGTCATCTTTAGCCATAAGGTCATACTGGTAACCGCGTAATCCTTTTGTGAAAGCTTCCTGGAATTCGAAGCCGGCATAAAAATTCGTGATGCGGTTCTGGCTCATGAATAGATAACCCAGGAACTGACTTGTGGCAATGCCGCCGGTAAGCCGGTCGTACCCTTTTTTAAGATCTCCCTCAAGTTGCGGAAGCGTGCGGGCCACATCGTAGATATTTATTTTGTGAGAGAAATAACCCAGTCCCGCCAGCGCGAACAGACCTGAGTTCTTATTATGCCCAAGTTTGTTGATCACCCCACCGAAATAAGCGTAGGCGTTCCAGCCGCGTTCGTTGAGGCGAAAAGTGGCGGGGTTTCCGTTAACGTCGGTAATAGTTCCGTCGCTGTTCACCAGGTTGGCCATCACTCGCTCATGGATCTTGGTGCCGAAAAAATAATTGCCCTCCAGGCCAAAAACAAGGTTTTTGGCGGTCTTATATAAAAAGGGCATACCCACACTCATATTGGCGCCAAACCTTTTGGCCATATCAGCATAAGGGAGCTGACCGCTTATATGTAAACCGATAAGAGGAAGGCGATATACCGAATCGCGGATGGTCTTGCGCTGGGCAAAAAGAGCGCCCGACATCAAAACACATACAACTACAAAAAGGAGAGACTTCTTCATTTCTACAGAGAACGAAGATACGGCAAAATATTGTGTGTTACCAGAGCGAAAAAGCCATTTCTGAACTTTTAACAGGGTGCGCGTTTTCTGCCTTTGTGCCTTAGAAATTAAAGCCTATTTTTACGGTAATTATGTACAGGCTTTTAAGTTTTTTCTGGAAGTATAACCTGCCCCGCTGGTTCATCCTGTGCATTGATATGCTTATTTGCGCGGGTTCTCTTACCCTGGCGCTTTTCCTGCGTTTTGATTTTGAATCCATACCCGCCACCGACCTGCAAAACCTGCCAATTACTTATGGACTGGTTCTTTCTGTACGGCTTTTAAGCTTTCTGATCTCGAAGACCTATAAAGGTGTGATCCGCTATACCGGCTCGCGCGACAGCATGCGCTTGTTACTGGTGGTAGCTATCGGAAGTGTAGTTTTGTTTTTGGTAAACAGCGCGACCTATCTTATCATGGGAAGTTTTTATGTTCCCAGTTCGCTTATCATCATTGAAGCGCTTTGCACCATGTTCATTCTTATTGCTTCGAGGCTGGCCGTGAAAGCTATTTACTTTGAGAATAAAAATCCCGATCGCGAAAAGATCAACGTACTTATATACGGTGCCGGCGAATCGGGCATCATTACTAAAAGAACACTCGACCGTGACGCGGCCATTAAATACAAAGTGTTTGGCTTTATTGACGACGACCAGAAAAAGAAAGGAAGAAGTTTAGAGGGAACGTTCATCTTCCCTCCCGAAAAACTGGAGGAACTTATTAAGGAGAACAATATTGAGACTGTTATTATTTCCATTCTCAATATCTCCGCTTCGCGTAAGAACGAGATCGTTGAGACCTGCTTACAGCATAATGTAAAAGTGTTGAGCGTTCCTCCGGTTACAAAATGGATCAATGGAGAACTCAGTTTTAATCAACTTAAGACCGTGGCCATTGAGCAATTACTAGAGCGTGATGCTATCAAACTTGATGTTTCTTTAATTGAACAACAGGTAAAGAATAAAACAATTCTAGTTACCGGAGCGGCCGGTTCAATAGGCAGTGAACTTGTAAGACAGATCCTGCGTTTCCATCCTAAAAAGATCGTACTTCTTGATAACGCCGAAAGTCCGTTGCACGAGGTAGAACTTGAACTCGCCGATAAATTCCCGCCTTCTCAATTCGAGATCGTGATGGGCGATGTGCGGAACCCAGAACGCTTGCAGAATGTTTTCCGCACCTTCAAGCCACAGGTTGTTTATCATGCGGCAGCCTACAAGCACGTTCCAATGATGGAGAACAATCCCTCGGAATCTATTCTCACAAATGTACTAGGAACAAAAGTAGTGGCCGAGTTGGCCGTTGAATATAACGTAGAGAAATTCGTACTCATCTCTACAGACAAGGCGGTAAACCCCACAAATGTGATGGGCGCCAGCAAACGCATTGCTGAAATATTCACGCAATCTCTCGGTAAAAAGGTAAACACCAAGTTCATCACCACGCGCTTCGGAAATGTATTGGGCAGCAATGGCTCAGTGATCCCACGCTTTAAGAAACAGATCGAACAGGGCGGACCGGTAACCGTTACACATCCTGATATTACGCGCTATTTCATGACGATCGCTGAGGCATGTCAACTTGTTCTGGAAGCGGGCTGCATGGGTAAAGGAGGAGAGATCTTTGTATTCGATATGGGTAAGCAGGTGAAGATCTCCGAGCTGGCTAAAAAAATGATCAAACTGAGCGGCCTTATGGAAGGGCGTGACATTCAAATAAGTTATACCGGCCTAAGGCCCGGAGAAAAACTGTACGAAGAACTTCTGGCCGACTCCGAGAACACCTTAGCCACACATCATCCGCAGATCCTCATTGGAAAAGTAAAAGAATACGGCTTTGACGAGATAAAAGAAAAGATCGAAAAACTGATCACACTCTTCGATGGGCAAAACAACCTAGAAATAGTAAGTCGCATGAAAGAATTGGTTCCCGAGTTCAAAAGTAATAACTCGGTGTTCGAAAAGCTCGACTCTTAATCACCCCACTTAAAGATCAGGATCTCTCCCTCGTCAATACAGGGAACAAACATCATATTATTATAGATGTCAAAATCGCTCGGGCTTTTTAGATCGGGAATATCGCTTATAACAGAGGCTCTTTTATCTATCGGATCTACTTCCCATATCTTTCCGTGATTAAAATCGCCGCCCCAGTCGCTCACAATAAGTTTACCATCGTGCGCTTTTATCCCATCCAGGTGACCCACCTGGTCTACGATAACACTCACTTTATTTGTTTCGAGGTCGTACTCATATAAGTGCCCTTTTTTATTCTCTTTATTAGCAAAACCGCATACATATACTTTACCTGTTCCTACACAAATTCCGTTGGCTCCTTCCATACTTTTTTTAGAAAGGTTGAAGACCTCCTTCGATTTAATGATCACGGCGTACATATCGTGCTGGTTAGTGGCCGTAACAAGAAGTGTGTTCTCTTCAAGAATCGCCACGTCATTGAGAAAAACTGTTTTGTCGCTGAAAGCGATCTCGTCGGTTTTTTCTCCGGTTGCGATATCCACAATAACAATGCGGTCTATATCCGTGATGTACAGCGAGGTTTTATCGTGAGCGATCCCTTTCGGCGCGTTCAATTTAAAATTCTTGTTGACCTTTTTCTTATCGGAGAAGCTTTTGATCGGGCATTTATAGAGAACACCGTCGCTGTCCAGGTCTGAGGGACGCATTTCCTTACCTATATCAGCAATAAAAACATTATCCTCGTCAACAACGCAAACACTTTCCGGGTGTTTAAACCCTCCTTCCTTTTTGACAAAGGAAAATTTGGTTTGAGCCGATAAAAGAACGGGGAATAAAAGAATAAGAATAAACCTCATAGGAGTATAAATATAACAATTTTTATACCAATTGCTAATTATCCAGCCACATATGGCCCGGGATTATCCCTGATTTAAAGGTACTTAGGAGAGTTCCGTCCGGCCTGAACCGCAAGATGGTTCCGTTCTGGTTATAATCAATGGCATCTGAAACATATACGGTCTCATCCAGGGGATCTACGCATAAACCATAAAAAACCCGGGTTCCCTGCGTGGCAAAAAGAGATGGCGAGGTAGCATTGATCGACATTTTAAATACGTCATTCATGAGATAATAAAGCCTGTCTCCCGTTCCGTTAATGCTGAGACGAGCTATTGAATTCTGCGTGGTTTGAAGGGAAACATCTGCTTCTATGGAAAGATTCACGGGATTAATTCGTACAAGTCGGGCCGGTATATTATTGGAAGCATCGGCATTGCAGCTCACCCATAATTTTTCGTTCTGGTCCTTTACAATGCAGGCATTGGTTGCATTCACAAAAATGCTATCCTTAAGAAGATCCGTTGAAGCATCTATAACATACACATAATTCTTCCGTTGGTTGCACACAAAGACCTGCCCAAAAGATTGCGCCATTTGTTCGGTCCACCCATCCAGTCGAATGGACTTACTTATAATATTGCTATTAACGTCGAGTACCTGTATATAATTGGGCTGCGCTACGTTCAGCTTAAGATTTGATACATAAGCCTTGTTGTTGCTCACAAATTCAATATAGCGTGGAGAAATGAAGCCGGTAATTGAACTCT